>NZ_JAGAYD010000037.1 GCF_017940685.1 Butyrivibrio sp.
AAGGCCAAAGATTATCTTAGTAAGCTTCAGGCCAAGTTCCATGGCATGGAGTTTATCACAGTAAGCAAGGATATGAAGGCCCAGGTTCAGCAGAACGCTGCAGCTTACGGCAATGCCAACAAGATGGTGGTGCTCATCGATGAAGAGAAGCTTGAGAGAATGGCTACTGATGAGTCCTTCAGAAATAAGTATGAGGGGATCATTGCCTCATCCCAAAGCAAGATGATGCAGGCCAAGATGGGGCTTTCCAGCAGCGGATCCATTATCAAGAACTTCGGAATGAGCGTGGATTCCAATGGGAACGAGAGCTTTTTTGCCACTGTAAGTAAATCTCAGGATCTTCAGAAAAAACGCATCGAGAAAAAAGCAGCCGAGAAGAAACAGCAGAAGATCAAGGAGAAGAGAGAAGCTTCCAGAAAAGCACAGGAAGAGCGCATAGAAAAGGCAAAAGAAAACAAAGCCGAAAAAACCGATGATAAGAAGGGCGAAGAGATATACGAAGAAGAATATGACATCATTGAAGCGAATTCTTTGGACGATCTTTTGTCAAAGGTTCAGACTTATTCCTATAACAATGCAGCTTCAAGAGTAGTGACGGATGCAGAGAGAAACGTTGGAACAAGGGTTGATTTTAAAGGATAAGGTGTAAAGCCTTAAGAGGCGGCTATGAATATATCGTTTAATACACAAAGTCCATATGGTTCATATTTTCAGAAGGCTCCTTTAGTGGGACAGGGCACCCGGAATAAATCTGCCGGAAGTGCTCTGCCTTTCATGCCCGGAAATAGTGATGCAGCCTCGCCTCTTTCAAAGTTTACAGACAAGATGACGGATGATAAGCCCTCCATATCCCAGCAGATGAGGCAGATGATCAGAGACCTTAAGCAGGAGCAGTATAAAAACACCTCCACAAAAAATCAGACAGATGGATTCTCCAAGCTGTCAGGCTCCCCGGATGCTGCAGATGACGAAGAGATCGTCAATTCCGAGAAGTATAATTACAAAACAGTGGCAACCAAGATCCAGCAAGCCAAGACATCCATCAGCGCAGGTCAGGCTGTTCTTGCAGCAAAGAGAGAGACCTTAAAGCTCAAAAGAAAGATTGCGTCCGGTTCGGGGGATGCGGAAGAACTCCAGATTGCCCTTTCCCATGCAAAGCGCATGGAAATGGTAGCCAGGAAAAAGAAGCACCACCTTGAACTTGAAGAGCTGGTGGAGAATACTCAGAAAAGGGACGAAAGGCTTGAGGGTGAGAAAGATGCTTCGGTTCAGATGCAGAGTGCTCTGACTTCTGCCGAAGAAGAGAAGATCGCAGAGAAGGAAGACGCCATATTTGATGCAAGGGAAGAGATGCTGAATGAAGCCCTTGAACAGATGCAGGAAGGCAGCGCCTCTTTTTCGGAAGAAGAGCTAAAAGAGCTCAACGAGATGATCTCAGAGTTTGGTGAGGAAGAGCTTAAGCAGCTTGAGGAAGCCATGGAAATGCTGGAAACCATGGAAGTGGTAAATCCTCACATGAGCAAGGAGGACCTGGAGGAACTAAAGCGCAAACACAGGGCTTCCGAAGATAAAGCAATCATGAAAGCCAACATGGAATACCTCAAGGACATGATCAAGCATGAACTTGGAAAGAACGCCTCCATGCCCGGTATGGGTGGCAGCGGAGTTTCCCCTGCTACATCCATGAGTATGCCCCAGGGTATGGGGATTGGGATGGGAATGGATATCTCAGCACCCCAGGCTTCAGCGCCATCATTTGATATCCAAATATGAAAAGTTTTATGGCTAAAGACGCCAAAAGCCTTAAAAATCAGGCACATTTGTATAGTCTAAAAGCAGAAGAGACTGCGTGAGCGAGACTGCTGCTGATGAAATGCGTTCCGCATACAAGGTCGACTTCAAGGACGATGCAACTATGATGCAGGAGATTCAGGACTGATACAATCACAGCATAATAGCAAGCATTTATCAAAACCCACATATAAACAGCACCCGTAACAGGGTGCATTTTATTGGCTTTATCAACTTAAATATTAGTCAGAGATATAAATATATCTAGTATAATCTCCGATAATACTAAGTAGTAAACAACTACATTTAGTGGAGGAAAAAATGAAAAATCAGGAAAGGAGTGCAGAGATCATCTGGGAAACAGATACCCGACAATTTCAAAGATGTGTGAAAGCTACAATATTCCTATCGGCACATATGAAAACAGGATAGGGAACTCCTGGAGTCTCGAAAAAGCCCTCACTACCCCATTAAGGAGAACGGGAATAAGGGCACAAAACTAGCAAAGAAAATCTAAAACGCTTTTCGTCAAATGACCAGCGCAATTTTAACCTATGAGGAGGAAAAGAAAAATGCAAAAGAAAAGGTTTTCAGTAAAAGCAAGAATCGTAGCAATGGCAGTCATACCTGCAGTAATATTATCCGCAGTTATCCTGGTACTCGGAATATTGTTTATGAAAGCAGGCATGGAGGAAGAAATTGAAAAAGGACTCATGGCATCTGCCTATGTCTATAAGGATATAGCAGTACATGTAACTGACAGAGAGGCGGGCGACAACGAGAATGAGACCATGCTAAAAGATCTTACCGGATATGATTATACTTGGTTCGATGGAGATACCAGAAAGAACTCGTCTCTTGGTTCTTCTGTTATCGGCACAAAGGCAGCAGACGGGGTTATCAAGGAAGTAATCAATAACGGTCATACGTATTCATCAACGAATACTCAGGTTGCGGGAAAACCTTACTTTGTAGCTTACGTGCCAGTTAAAGATGATGCAGGTAATGTTTACGCAATGGCTTTTACCGGAGTATCAAGAGAGTCGGTATCAGCACAGATAAACAAGTCCATTAGAATCATGGCAATCATAAGTGTAGCACTCCTAATGGTAGCTGTTCTTGTAGCCTTTAGGTCAGCTACGGCAATGGCTGGAGCAGTAGGAGAGATAAGTAAGAGCATAAAGGCTCTTGCCGATGGAAGATTTGTAAAAGCCCAAAAGTACCTGAACAGAAATGACGAGATTGGGTCTGCACTAAATGATACCAATACTCTTATTGATGGGCTTAAAGAAATTGTTGGTAATATCAGAGAGTCAGCTTCGGCAGTAGGAACATCCTCAGGCCAGCTTTCAGATATGGCTAATCAGATATCACAGACAGCAGAGGACGTATCAAATGCAGTTCAGGAGATTGCATCTGGCGCTACCCAGCAGGCAGATGAAATTCAGAACGCATCAACAAACGTAGGATATATCGGTGATGCGGTAGGTGATGTGCAGACTTCGACAAGTAACCTCGAAAATCTTGCGGGCAAGATGAAAGAGGCTTCGGAAGTATCAAGTGCATCACTATCAAGCTTACAGGAATCTTCCGGTGAAATGACGGCTAAGATAGATGAAATATCAGAGACAATCCATAGGACACAGGATGCAGTAGATACCATCTCAGAAAAGGTAGAGGGTATTACAAATATAGCAACACAGACAAACCTCTTATCACTTAATGCCTCAATCGAAGCTGCAAGAGCTGGCGATGCAGGAAAAGGCTTTGCAGTAGTAGCTCAGGAAATCGGAAAACTCGCAGAAGATTCTAAGATCATGGCTGATGATATCAAAAAGCAGATGGAAGAACTTCTTGAACAGGCAGGAGCAGCAGTTGTGGCAGCCAAGGATGTCAAAGACGCCAACCTTGAACAACAGGCATCTCTTGGAGAGACCATTCAAAGCATAAATGGTATGATAAATGATATAAATGATACTGTTGGAGGTGTTCAGACAATCAGTAGTGGTGCTGAAAGATGCGATACATCAAAGAATGCAGTTGTTGATGTTATGAGCGCTCTTTCTGCAATCTCAGAAGAAAATGCAGCATCATCCGAGGAAACAGGAGCATCCATGCAGGAGCTTTCGGCTACAGTTACAACTCTTGCTGGTTCTGCAAATGGTCTTAAGGATATTGCTGATAAACTGAACAGAGATATGGAGTTCTTTAAAGAA
>NZ_JAGAYD010000038.1 GCF_017940685.1 Butyrivibrio sp.
TACTCGCCGTAGTTCTGGCCTGTCTCAGAGTTCCACTGCATGTCGATGCTGTGGTTTGAAATGTATTCCTTGTCAACCTTCATGGAAACTGCTTCACTGCTGACCTGACCGCCGCTGGTGTGCCATATCCTTGTGTAAAAAGGAACAGCATTTATGACCTTGCTGGCATCAACCTTATCAACGGTGTCGATGATACCATTTTCTACATATGAAAGAGATGCAACAGATCCAGCTTCCTGAGATCCGGCGTAATGCTCATCGTAGCCCATTATAATAACGTAGTCAGCCACAATTCCCTGCTCGTGAAGATCATAGTGATCATTGAAATTCATAGGGACATAATTATCAATGGAAAAGACAAGTCCTGCCTTCCTGCAGGCTATTGAGAGCTCTCTTACAAACTCCACAAAGCTCTGTCCGTCCTCTGCTGCCACCATCTCAAAGTCAAGATTAAGACCATCTACTCCGACTGCAGTGCAGGCAGATACCACGTTTTCAATAAGCGTAGCCCTGCTGGATGCATGACTCAAAACTTCTCCGGTAGAAAAGTCGCTGCCACCTGTAAAGTTATCAAGAAGCGCCCAAACTTCAATGCCCTTGCTGTGGGCTGTATTAACGTAAGAAGCTGAAGCAAAGCTCCTGATGGAACCATCATTACCTGTTACAGCAAACCATGTGGGAGAGATAACGTTAAGACTTGTGGCTCCTGAGATCATGTCGGTAATCGTGTCATTACCAGCAGCGCCTCCGATATTGTGAAAGCCAAGGTTTATCATGTGATCTCTTGAAATGCTGGTGTACTCTGGCTCAACATAATCTGTTACAGGTATGGGGCTTCTTGTCTTGGAATCAGAGAGTCTTTTGTTTTCAACCCATCCGATGTAGGCGTCGCTTGTTTTTACCTTGGTCCAGTTCTCAAGTTCTTCAAGAACAACTACTGTCTCGCCTTTTTCAATCTCCCTTAGGATCTCACTCTTTACACCGCCGCGGATCCTGACCTGGGTATCCTTGTTTATGGTTGCTACAGTCTCATCCTCCCAGCTTGTTGTAAGCTGCATATGGTTAGCATCCGTAAAGCCTTCATAGGCAAAGTTGGTGTACTTTTTAACGTAGTCAAGAGCCACGTACAAAACGCCGTTTTCAAGTCTTGTTATGGCGTAGCTCTCATTCCCGCTACCACCTTCAGTGTCAGACCAGGAACTGCTTCCAACCTCGCTTGTTATGATAGCTGTGGGAGTTGTGTAGATAAAAAGACCGTCCTCTATTCCATAGTAGAATCTGTCATTTAAATACTTCTGAACAGAATCAAAATCCATATAATAGTATCCGTCCAGGATCTGTGCGTGCTCCTCAATAAACTCATTGCCAAGAATAATTGGTACATCTGTTGCAGATGTGACGCCAAAGTATGCATCAAGATCTGCCTTCTCAGTGCTGTATGAATAGCGCTTCATAAACTGCTGCAGGACAAATACTCCTGCAAACACAAAAATAAGGACGATTATAATAATCGCCGGAATAACCTTTTTCTTCATTCTCTAGCTCCTTTACAATCGCCCTATATTATAGCAAACTATTTACTTTACGTCATTATGAATGTATCAACTATGCAAGCAAGGATGGGGTCCTCAGTAAATTTTAGGGATATTTCGATCATAAAATATGCTACGTAACTTTCTTGTTCATTTTTATCGTAATAATCCCTTTTCGTCTCAGTCCAAAAGGTTCAAAGCAGTGATAAATCCCATCAGATTTTCCTGAAACGTTTTCTATTTTTTTGACATAAATTAATACATTGAGGCGCCTCAGCACAAATCCTGCCTACCAACATCTTGCGTAACACAAAATATGGTATAATTAATATAGAAAATACGAAGTTGTTTTTATATCTTTTTATAGTCTTTGTGTTGATGTTTTTATATATTATAGGGGAATTTCTTGCAGAAACTTTTTGCAAGACATCTTGCCAGAACAGCAAGATTTTGAATAATCAATTCTTTATTAAGTATTTCCCTGTATCGCGCCTCCTTTCCGGATCATAGCCTTGCTGGAAGCGCCTCACAAAAAATACTATAACAGCAAATTCTTAAGATTTACCATCGAAATTTCTTAAGATTTTCGGCAGAAATTCTTAAGATTTTATGTAGATACTCGAAATATCGCATTTTATGACGATATATCTATTGACATAGTACCTTGTTTCACTTAGTATCTATGTATTCCAAAGTCAGGAGGTATGCATCATGAAAATCGAGAGAGTTAATGATCACCAGATTAGATGTACACTTACCAGAGATGACCTTGCGAAGCGAGACCTCAAAATTACAGAGCTGGCATATGGCACTGAGAAGGCAAAAGAGCTTTTTCAGGACATGATGCAACAGGCTAACATAGAGTTCGGTTTTGAAGCGGAGGACACTCCTCTTATGATCGAGGCGATTCCCATCAATTCCGAGTGTATTGTTCTTGTAATCACCAAAGTCGATGATCCAGACGAGCTGGACACCAGATTTTCCAACTTCGCTCCATCACTTCGTGATGAGGAAGACGAGGACGAGGATGATGGCGATGAGGATTACTACGACGATGAGTATGACGAGGATGAGGACGATGAAGAGGATGTGATGAGTCTTTTCAAGAGACTTCAGCACAGCAACATGTCCGACTACATGGATTCTCCAATGAGCCCTCAGTCAGATTCCAAGAAGGTAAAAGAAAAAACTGGCGGTCCCAAAAAGAAAGATCTGCCAGGCAGGAAGGGATCAAGGATCTTCTCCTTTGATTCACTCCACGAGGTTACAAAGTTCGCAAAAATAGTTTCAAGGAAATTCAACGGTAACAACACCTTATACAAGAATGAAGCTTTGGGTAAGTACTACCTGATCCTTCACCAGGGTGATCTTGATAACGCAGTGTTTGCCAATATTTGCTCACTTCTTACAGAGTATGGCAAGACAGAGCTCGGAAGCACAGCTGATGAGCACTATCTGGCAGAGCACTACACAGTAGTGATCGGCGGCAGCGCAGTTCAGACACTTTCACAGATCTAACAAGACACGGGGACGGTTCTGTTGTCTTATCAATTGAAATAGCTCCGGAGCGAATGGGCTCCGGAGCTATTTTTAATGGCTTGAAAGAAGATTTATATGGCTTTGGCTTTTATGTTTGTCCCGTCCCCATGTCTTGTTTTATTTAGTCTGCGAAAAGAGGTGTGGAGAGATATCTGTCTCCTGAATCAGGAAGGAGCACTACGATATTCTTACCCTTGTTCTCTTCTCTTTCTGCAAGGATTGCAGCTGCCTTAAGAGCTGCTCCTGAAGAGATTCCTACAAGGATTCCCTCAGATACTGCAAATCTCTTGCCCTCTGCAAATGCATCCTCATTGTCTATAGCGATAACTTCGTCGTAGATCTTGGTGTTGAGAGTGTCAGGAACGAATCCTGCGCCGATACCCTGGATCTTGTGTGGACCTGCTGTTCCCTGTGAAAGCACTGGGCTGCTTGAAGGCTCAACTGCAACGATCTTAACGTTAGGGTTCTGCTCCTTAAGGTACTCGCCTACACCTGTAACTGTTCCGCCTGTACCTACACCAGCTACGAAGATGTCTACCTTACCGTCTGTCTGCTTCCAGATCTCCGGGCCAGTTGTAGCTTTGTGGATTGCTGGGTTAGCAGGATTTACGAACTGTCCAAGGATCACTGCTCCCTCGATCTCTTTCTCCAGCTCTTCTGCCTTGGCGATGGCGCCCTTCATTCCCTTAGCGCCGTCTGTAAGAACGATCTCAGCGCCGTATGCTTTAAGAAGATTTCTCCTCTCTACTGACATTGTATCAGGAAGTGTGAGGATTGCTCTGTAGCCCTTTGCTGCTGCAACTGCCGCAAGACCGATTCCTGTGTTTCCGCTTGTAGGCTCGATGATCGTTGCTCCTGGTTTGATCTTTCCGCTCTTCTCAGCATCCTCGATCATGCTAAGTGCTACTCTGTCCTTAACTGATCCTGCTGGATTTAGGTACTCGAGCTTGGCAAGGAGTGTTGCGTTTGTAACTCCTGCCTTTTTGCTGTAACCATTAAGTTTAAGAAGTGGTGTTCCCCCAATAAGTTCAAGTGCGCTTTCTTTGATGTCTGCCATGATAGTAACCTCCGTTTGTATTTTTTCTGATGACAACTTGTTGTTGCCCTGTTCTTTATTTGATAATCAAATACTATCACAGACCGTTCATAATGAAAAATAAGGAAAGTTTATCGGTTACAATAAACTTTCCTTATATACACAATACTAAATACTGAAATCAGGAATGCTCTCTTCGTGCGCAAAGTTGAGCTTCTCAAGAATTGCATTTCTATATTTTATAAATGCTGAATGGCTTCTGTTTCTGGGATAGCTAAGCTCTATGTTTATCTCATCCACAATCCTTCCAGGTCTTGGTGACATGACAATGACCCTCTGCGCCAGATAAATAGCCTCATCCACGTCATGGGTAATGAGGATCATGGTGTTCTGACGCTCTTTCCACAGATCAATAAGTACATCCTGGATATTCATCCTGGTAAAGGCATCAAGAGCTCCCAGGGGCTCATCCAGTAGCAGCACATCAGGCTCGTTAGCGAGGGCTCTGACAAGAGCCACTCTCTGTGACATGCCTCCTGAGAGCTGATAAGGATATGAATCCTTAAACTTCTCAAGCTCAACCATCTTAATCAGCTCATTGGCCAGGTCTTCTTTTTCCTTCTTCTTACCAGTTGACTTAAGGCCAAAGAGTACGTTGTCCCACACTGTAAGCCATGGGAAAAGCGCATGATCCTGGAATACCAGTCCTCTCTTGGCGCTGCTGCCCTTAATCTCTTCACCATCCGCAAGGACTGTTCCTATAGTAGGTGTCTCGAGCCCTGCAATTGTCCTTAAAAGTGTGGACTTACCGCAACCACTGGCTCCAACAAAAGCGATAAACTCTCCTGGTTTTATATCAAGATTGATATCTGACAGCGCTGTGAGAGTCTCGTTCCCATCAGTCCTTCTGAAAATCTTGGTCACGCCGTCTATCTTAATATGTCCTCTATCCATCAGGCGTTTTCTCCTTTCTGCCAGCGCAGCACATATCTCTTTACCACGTTTAAGAGGTTGTTGACCATAACGAAGATAAAGCAGATGATTATGATCGCACCGTACATCTTTCCAAATTCCGCCCAGCCCTTCTGCCAGTTGATATACCAGCCAAGTCCGGACTCAACGCCCATCATCTCAGCAGCCATAAGTGTAATGCATGCAACGCTCATGCCCTGGGTAAGACCGCCAAAGACTGTGGGCATTGCAGCAGGTACAACAACTCTGAACAATATCCCTGCCTTGGATGTTCCCAGTGTTTCCGCAACCTCATAGTAATGTGTATTGATATTGCTGACACCTGTAAGGGAAGATACAGTTACAGGAAACCACACTCCAAGTCCGATAAGGAAAGCGCTTCCTCCGAAAAGAGATGTGGCAAGGATCATGATGATCGGCATATAGGTAGTTGTTGGGATCGCTCCAAGGATCCTGACAAAAGGATTGACCCAGTATCTTACCTTTTTTGACCATCCAGCTCCAATTCCGCATATGAGTCCAACAAGTACTCCTCCGATATAACCGGTAAACAAAAGCTTAAGAGAGTTTACCGCTGAATCAAGGAGCTTTTCCTTGTCGGAAATGATCGAATTGATTATCCTGTCAAGCCATGGAAAGTATGGCATGATCAGTATCCCTGTCTTAAGTGTCGCAATATCATATAATGTCAGCAGGATGAAAAGAGCTGTGTACAGCGCTGCTTTGTATTTCAAAATCGCATAGAGCTCAGATTTGAAAAAGGAGATTATATACAAAACTCCCCATACAGCCACTCCAAGTCCCACAAGATACGCATAGACTGGAGTACAGCTGTTTGTTCCCTTGTTGGGAACAAACAGGTATTCAATAAGATGCAGCACTCCGGCAATAACTGGCAATGCAGCAATAATGCGGGATAGCACTTTCTGTCCTTTAGTTATCTTTTTTCTATCCTGCTCAAGTTCAGCAAGTTCTTTTAATGAAACAGCCAGTTCCGCCACTGTTACACCTCCATTTAGTCAGCTTTAACTCCGCTAAGATCATATGCGTAGTAGATCTTTTTCTTAAACTCTTCTGGATTGGTATCTGCGCTCAGAATTCCAAGCTTTGAGTACTCATCAACAGAATCGTAAAGAGATTTCTCAGTTACTTCAGGTGGTAAACCAAACTTATAGTAGTTAAGAAGCTCTAAAGAATACTCCTCTGTTCCTGAAACGTATCCGTTTTCGATGAGCATCTTTGCTGCTTCTTTTCTGTTTTCCTCGCTCTCGCTAAGCCACAGTGAAGCCTTGTATACAGCTTTTGTGATCTTGTAGGATGCAGCTGGGTTCTCATCAAGGAAGGACCCTGCAATACCAAGTACGCAGCATGCCTCGTCCTTGAAGTCATCGTCTGTTGTAAGGGATCTGATCTGTCTTACTTCTCCGTTGTCCACCCAGGCTTTGCTGAGCTGCTCACTTACTACGATGGCATCTACCTCTTTATCCTGAAGAGCAAGGAGGATTGCGCTCTGGTCAAATCCAAGCCATGTGAAGTCATCCTCTGTGAAACCGTCATGAGCAACGAATCTGTTTGCAATGTTGTGATATACTCCGCCGAAAGCTCCGACAAATCCGATCTTCATGCCCTTTTCAAAGCCCTGGAAATCTGAGTCAGGAAGAACAACTGCTGCCGCACATCCTGTGTGAAGTCCAAGAGTAAATTTGATATCTACACCGTTCTGAACAGATGTAAGCCACTGAGCGATCATACCAGCTGCAGTATCGATCTTGCCTGCTGCAAGAGCATCTCTTGCGTCGTCAACATTTGTAAGCTCAGTATCAAGACCTTCTTTTTCAAAAAATCCGTAGTGATAAGCTACTGGAATCGCAACCTGGCAAAGTCCGCCGCTGTATGCAATGTGAAGAGTTCTCTTGCTGGCATCCTCTTCCTGATACAAAGCGTCAAGCTCCTCCTCTGAGAGGTTTGCAAGAGGATTGTCTACCACTGCTGCGGGAGCTGCGTCCGCTGAGGCAGCTCCTCCTTCTGACGCAGCTGCGCCGCCGCCAGCCTCTTCTTTTCCAGCACAGCAGTCCTCTTCTTCAGTAGCTGCAGATTCGTTACTTTCCCCTGAAGTAACAACGCCGCAAGCTGACAGAGATACTGCACATGTCACAGCCACGATAGTTGATAACACTTTTTTGTATAAGCCATTTTTTCTCATATTTTTTCTCCTCATCTAGTAATGTTATAGCGCCTCGATCAGATCACATATTCAGGAAGATCCATAAGACCAAACTCAAACAGGATCTCCTCAAGTCTCTCCTGGGTCATAGGTGTCGGGATTGTGAAATCCTGATTATCAATGATGGCATCAGCAAGCTGTCTGTACTCCTCAGCCTGGGAAGAATCAGGCTTGTACTGGATAACTGTCTGCTTTCTGATCTCTGCGTGCTGAACGATGTTGTTTCTTGGAATGAAATAGATAAGTTTCGTGTTCAGCTCTTTTGCGAAAGCCTCAAGAAGAGGCTTTTCATTGTCTACGTTTCTTGAGTTGCAGATGATACCACCA
>NZ_JAGAYD010000039.1 GCF_017940685.1 Butyrivibrio sp.
GAGAAAAAACTGCAGGAGCGTTTTAGAAAAGTTTCGTTTGCGGATAGCGAAAAACCGGAAATAATAGTAAAGCCGGGGCAGGGATCACCTACTCACCGTGAGCAGAACTTAAGGGGACTTCCGAAGGCTCATGAAAAAAGCGGCTCTCTCTCAATGTCTCAAAAGTATGACTATATGGGACGGCCGGCGCGCCCAAAAGGCTGGCCTGGTGACGCGGGGTGGTAAGCTTCGGTAGGGCTGCTAAGGTTGGCGCAGGGGGAGACAACAGAACCGTCCCTGTGTCTTATTTCAGGATGACGAAGCTTTGAGGCTCCATGATGAGGGAGTTTTCCTTGATCTCGGTTTTGCCGATCTCGAAGATCTTTTCCCTTTTGGCGGAAACACTGACGCCGGCTTTTTTCTCGGAAGGGTTGATGGCGATGTAGAGGTTTCCTCTCTTAAAGACGAAGGGGAATTCCTCTGCCTCGGCGTAGACTACTTCAAAAGAGCTGTCGGCGTGAAGATCAGGGTATTCGTGGCGGATCCTGGTAAGGGCCTTTATGGTGCTAAGAAGTGAATCCGGATCGTTTTCCTGGGAGGTTACAGTTGGTGCGTCAGGGGATGAATCTACAGGGAGGTAGATATCCTTGGAGTCTGCATCTGAAAAGCCCAGGTTCTTGCCGTGATTCCACTGCATTGGCGTGCGGGATCCGGTTCTTGTATAGCCGCCTTCCTTGGTAGGAATATCAAGGTAGCGCATTCCAATCTCATCGCCGTAGTAGATGAAGGGAACACCAGGGAGGGTCAGGAAAAGAGCTGTGGACAGCTTGAGCTCCTGGAATTCAAGTGTTCTTCTTGGGCGAGGAGTGTCGTGATTGCAGGTGATAAAGCTGATATAGCCATCATCCTTGGTGGAGTCGTACTTAGGAAGGAAATCGTTTAAAAATCTCATGATATCACCATTTCCGTCCTTTTTAAGGAAGCTGTGGTCTCCGCCAGGTGTTTCATAGTCTCTAAGAAGAGTGTTGTAGCCATTTCCGTGATGATCGAGATAGAAATCAGCATGGAAGCCGTTTTTCAGGGACTGAACCGGGTTACTCCACTCTGATATAATGGCAGCCTCCGGATAGTCGCTGTCAAGCATATGCCTTATATCTTTCCAGATAGCGCCCGTAGCAGATTTATTCTCATCATCCTCTTTTACAAGGGAGTCAGCCATGTCAACTCTAAAGCCATCGCAGCCATGGTCAAGCCAGAAGCGCATCACATCCTTTAGCGCTTCTCTTGTGGCAAGGCAGGCAGGATCGTCAGGAGCCATCTGCCAGTCCTGTGTCCTGTTTAAGAATCCGTAGTTAAGTGCAGGCTGGCACTTAAAGAAATTGAGCATATAGCAGCCATCTCTGTCAGCTTCACCGCCGATATATGGGTGTCCTGGAACTCCCTGGAGCCAGCCATTGGTCCAGACATACCTGTCAGAGTATTCATTCCTCTGTGCTTTTTTGCTCTCTAAAAACCATTCATGCTCTTCAGAGGTGTGGCCTGGCACCAGATCAAGAAGCACGTGGATATCTTTTTTGTGAGCTTCTTCAAAGAGTCTGTATAAGTCTTCATTAGTTCCATACCTTGGAGCAACCTTCTTATAATCCCTTACATCGTAGCCTGCGTCCTTAAAAGGAGAGTCATAGCAGGGATTGATCCATAGAGCATTGCAGCCAAGGCTCTTTACATAATCAAGCTTTTCAATGATACCGTTTATGTCTCCGATACCATCAGCATTTGTATCATTAAATGACTGTGGGTAGATCTCATAAAAAATTGCATCCTTTAACCAAGCTGGCATAAGTGGTACCTCCAATCAAAATATGTTTGTAATAACGTTGTTACATAACAATAGCACATAATTTTACGACTTTCCATAGAAATCGGAAACGTTTCCGATAAACTTTTTGACACTTGAAATTTTCTCCAAAATAGTGTACGTTATACGTGTCTGTACAACTGGCGGATAAGTGGGTAACCACATGGGAGTACAGATTAAAAAATGATTAGTCGACCGCCTGGGCAACCGCTTTTAGTGGCATGCTCAGGCGGTCTTTATTTTTGCTTTAGTGCAGCAGAGTAATGGAAGGAGAAGCACATGGTAGATTTGATGAAGGAAATCGGAAGTACTACTTATCCTGGAAGAGGAATCGTTATCGGAACCTCAGAGGATGGCAAGTATGCAGTTTGCGCATACTTCATTATGGGAAGATCAGAGAACTCAAGGAACAGAGTTTTTGTAAAAGAGGGTGAAGGCATCCGTACAGAGGCTTTTGACCCATCAAAGATGGAGGATCCAAGCCTTATCATCTATGCTCCTGTAAGAGTTCGCGGCAATTCAACAATCGTTACAAACGGAGATCAGACAGACACTATCTATGAGCTTATGCAGGCTGGACAGAGTTTTGAGGAGTCCCTCAGAACAAGAGAGTTTGAGCCAGATGCGCCTAACTACACACCTAGAATTTCAGGTATCATGAACGTTGCTGATGGCAAGTATGACTTTGCTCTTTCAATCCTTAAGAGCAACCACGGTGATCCATCTACCTGCCACAGATTCACCTACACCTACGATGGCCCTAAGGCAGGCGAAGGATACTTCATCCACACCTACATGGGCGATGGCAACCCACTTCCAAGCTTTGAGGGAGAGCCTACACAGGTTAATATAACAGGCGATATCGATACCTTCACAGACAATGTATGGCAGGCTCTTAATGCTGATAACAAGGTATCTCTTTTCACAAGATACATTGAGATCGCAACAGGCAACAAAGAGACCAGGATCATCAACAAGAACGCTAGAAAAGACTGAAGTTTAGCTGATTTTTATTTGAAGGAGACCACAAAATGAGAGAAATCGAACTTAAATATGGATGCAACCCAAATCAGAAGCCTTCCAAGGTTTACATGGAAAACGGAAATAACCTTCCTATCGAGGTTTTAAACGGAAGACCAGGATATATCAATCTTCTTGATGCCCTGAACGGATGGCAGCTTGTTTCTGAGCTTAAAAAAGCCACAGGACTTCCTGCAGCTACATCCTTCAAGCACGTATCACCTGCTGGTGCTGCTGTTGGAACAAAGCTCACAGACATTGAGAAAAAAATCTACTGGGTAGAGGATCTTGGAGAACTGAGCCCTCTTGCTAACGCATATGCAAGAGCCAGAGGCGCTGACAGAATGTCTTCATTTGGTGACTTCATCTCCCTTTCAGATGTCTGCGACGTAGACACAGCTAAACTTGTAAAAAGAGAAGTTTCAGACGGTATCATTGCTCCTGGCTATACAGATGAGGCCCTTGAGATCTTAAAGGCTAAGAAGGGCGGCAACTACGCAGTTATCAAGATTGACCCTGATTATGTTCCTGACGCAATCGAGAAAAAGCAGGTATTTGGCGTAACCTTCGAGCAGGGCCACAACTTTATCGAGATAGATAACGACATGTTTAAGAACATCGTTACAGACAATAAGGACCTTCCAGAGTCAGCACTTATCGACCTTAAGATCGCCCTCATTACCCTTAAGTACACACAGTCCAACTCAGTATGCTACGTTAAGGGCGGCGCTGCCATCGGAATCGGTGCTGGTCAGCAGTCAAGGATCCACTGCACAAGACTTGCGGGCTCCAAGGCAGATAACTGGTTCCTTCGTCAGTCACCTCAGGTACTTAATCTTCCTTTCCTTGACAGCATCAAGCGTCCAGACAGAGATAATGCAATTGACCTTTACATTGGAGAGGACTACATGGATGTACTTGCTGATGGCAAGTGGCAGAACATCTTCAAGGAGAAGCCAGCGGTGTTTACAGCTGAGGAAAAGAAAGCTTGGCTTGCAAAGAACACTGACGTTGCCCTTGGTTCAGATGCATTCTTCCCATTTGGAGACAACATCGAGAGAGCTTATAGAAGCGGCGTAAAGTATGTTGCTCAGCCAGGCGGATCAGTTCGTGATGACAATGTAATAGAGGCAGCTAACAGCCACAATATGGTTATGGCATTTACAGGCCTCAGATTATTCCACCACTAATAACACACATCCCTCATAAAAATAACCAAAGGAAAAATCCCTTTCGCATCATGGGCTTCCCAAAGCCCCGCGGAAAGGGATTTTTTCTTTATATGCATGATTAAATTACATTAACTTTTCATCATAGATGGCCCTTTGGCCTCCTACGTATTTAGGGCGGTGGCGGGCACAGATTATTGGTGCCTCTCCGATCTTTCGAAGAGATATTCTCATGGGAACCACCACGTTATGCATGTGCATGCCGATCATGGTTCCACCAATGTCGATTCCTGCGTCAGCCTTAGAGCCGATGTTTTCAACAAGAACAGGGTCGTCAAACCTCTGGAAACACACTGTTCCAAAGGCTCCGCCAGCGTGATTGGGCTGGGGGATGGCGTTGACCTGTTCAAATCCGTATTTTTCCATGGTGGATCTCTCTACTACAAGAGCTCTGTTTAAATGCTCACAGCACTGGGCAGCAGGTAAAACCCCATGTCCCTTCAAAACCGGCATAATGCCGTCAAATACTGCATTTGCAGCATCCATGTTGGTGGCTGTACCGATCTGATCGCCCAATATCTCGCTGGAAGAGCATCCTATAACGAATATAGATCCTTCCTTGACATTTGCTCCTTCAAGGATTTCTGTAACTGCCTGGCGGCTCTGTCTTGTAACTTCTGAAAAATCCATCCTATCACTTCCTAACTGTTTTATGAATTATATTCCATCTTCTGGAAAATCTTACCAAGACCAGCTTTATAGTACAAAAGAAGTGATGCCACAACTCCAAGAAGCGCCTGTGCTATCTCGTAAGGGAGCTTTATCATGGCATATTCAAAGGTGCTGTAAACAAAGGTCTTGCCAAGAGTGTAACCAACTACCATTATAACAGCTCCTACCAAAGTTCCAATAAGTGAAGATGAAAAATGTTTAAGCTGGGCCTCTCCTTTTCCCCTACTGGCAATAAGTGAAATGGCAACTGCCTGAAGCCCGTGGGTTACAAGTGATACAAACATTGGAGCCGGGTAAAAGAGCATGTCCCCCAAAAACGATCCTACGCCGCCAACAATGAATGCTGCGATCGGGTCAAGCAGTAGTGCTGCTGTGCAGATGATGGCATCGCACAAATACAAATGTCCTCCGGGTACCGGAATTCCAAAGCTTGACATGATGATGTTGAATGCCATGAAAATTCCTGTAAGTGCGATCCACTTTACTTTGTTTGCCTGTCTTAGTGATTGTGCCTTTGTTTGTGTCTGAGCTTTTTCCATACTTTGTGTCTCCTCCTGATGTCTTGACTAATAAACTTTTCATAATATATCATTTATCTGGTAGTATTAAAAATATCAGTTTCAGAAAATTTTATAAGACCAGATGAAAAAAAATAAGAGATACCTTACAATTTATGAGCAGGTCCGGGAGGACATAATCACTAAGAGATACCATAAGGGCGCCAAACTTCCCTCAAAGCGCGTAATGGCAGAGCGCATGGGAGTCAGCATCATAACCGTGGAGCACGCCTATGAGCTTCTTTTGGAGGAGGGCTACATAGCCTCTAAGGAAAAGAGCGGGTATTTTGTTATCTTTGATGACAAGGACATATACTCTGCATCTCCAAGCCACAAAGAGGATCACATTACTAAAGTCCCTGTCAGCAGCCCTCCATCGGAGCCTTCTCCTTATCCAGGGAAAAGAGCTATAGACAACCTTGATTTTTCCTACTCTATTTACGCTAAGACCGTCAGAAGGATCCTTTCCGACTATGGCCCCATGGTCACAGAAAAATCGCCATTTCAGGGCTTATATGACCTTAGAAGGGCCATAAGCGAGTACCTTGGAAGGAGCAGGCATATCCAGGTCAGTCCCCAGCAGATAATCATAGGAGCAGGTGCTGAGTATCTGTACGGCCTTATAGTTGAGACCTTTGGAAGGGATATCAGCTATGGAATTGAGAGCCCCTCATATCAGAAGATTGCCAAAGTCTATGAGGCAGGAGGAGCCCGCCTTGAGATGATGCGCCTTGTAAGCGATGGGATAGACTCAAGGGACCTCTGGTCAGGAAATATGAAGGTTTTACATATAACTCCCTACAGGAGCTTTCCAAGTGGAGTTACGGCCTCAGCCTCCAAAAAAAGGGAGTATCTTAAGTGGAGTCAGCAAAATGATGGCTTCATAGTAGAGGACGACTTTGAATCCGAGTTTACCACCAGTCGCAAGGCGGAGGAGACGCTCTTTTCCATAGACCAAAATGACCGCGTGATATATGTAAACACCTTCACAAGGACCATCGGAAGCTTTGTAAGGTGCGCTTATATGGTGCTTCCAGAAAGGCTCCTTGGCCTTTTTGAGAAAAAGAGCGGATTCAGGGAATGCCCTGTACCAACCCTTGATCAGCTGGTACTTGCAGCGCTTATAAATGGCGGTGATTTTGAGAGGCACATCAACAGAGTTAGAAGGCACAACAGGAGAAGTTAAAATTCTGTTCATTTAAGATATTGTCTATGATTTCTGCATGTGCATGTGTTAAAATATAATTGGTATCGTGTTCTTTTGTACTTTTGATTTCATGTAATTCCAGAAAAGCAAGGAGCTCTCATGGGTGGAATGGATCTGGACAATCAAATGGAATATGAACGAACAGACGAGCTTACGGGACTTAACAATCTAAATGGAGTCCTTACTTTCCTGCATGGTCACGACAACAAGTATTTTGCCAGCGTGAGCTCAGTAATAATCTATCTGAATGTCATGAATTTTAAAACCTTCAACCAGCGCTACGGGTTTGTAGGTGGAAACGAATTCCTTAAAGGAATGGCAAAAGAGATAGTGGCTCTGTTTCCTGATGAGCTGATAGCCAGAACAGGCGGCGATCAGTTTATTATTCTTGGAAAATCCCTTGAAGACAAAGAAATACTGGATAGGCTAAGACGACTCAGGGAAGCCCTTGTTAAGCATCAAAAGGGTCTTTCCATGCGCATTAAGGCAGGAATTTATCAGGCAACTGGTGAAGAGAAGTACCCTGTTATCATGGTGGACAGGGCAAAGATGGCCTGTGACGACATCATTAAGGTGTATGACAAGGATGACAACTTCTTCAGCGAAGAACTTAACAAAAAAAATGAACTTAAACAGTATGTAATAGATAACTTCGAGGAAGCCTTCAAAAAGAAATATTTTAAGGCTTATTACCAGAAGGAAGTCAGGGCACTTACAGGAAAAGTTTGCGGGTATGAGGCCCTTGCAAGGTGGCTGGATCCTGAGATGGGATTGATATCACCTGCTATTTTCGTAGAGGTTTTAGAGAGCGTACGCCTTGTCCACAAGCTTGATATCTGCATCATTGATATGGTTTGCGCTGACCTTAGGGATGACATGGACAGTGGGTTTGCAGTTGAACCTATATCTGTAAACCTTTCCCAGCTTGATTTTGAACTGTGTGACATCATGGCTGAAATAGATAAGTGCAGGGCAAAGTATGACATTCCTGTGGATCTTCTCCATATAGAGGTTACAGAGAGCGCTATTTCTTCCGGATCAGATTTTTTAGGTGAACAGATAAGGAAGTTCAGAGAAGCCGGCTATGAAGTATGGATGGATGACTTTGGATCAGGCTACAGCTCATTAAACAATCTAAAGAACTATGACTTTGATGTTCTTAAGATTGACATGGCATTCCTTAGAACCTTTGAGACTAATAAAAAAACACAGGTTATTCTTGCAGCCATTGTAAATATGGCAAAAGAGCTGGGTATCCATACTCTTGCAGAAGGTGTTGAAACTCAGGAACAGTATGATTTCCTAAAGAGGATCGGCTGTGAAAAGCTTCAGGGGTATCTCTTTGGCAAACCAAAGCCGGTGAGCGAGTTTGTAAGGGAAAGTGACTGCAGCTACGAGGCGTGCGAGGATCACAGGTTCAGTAAGTACTATGACAAGATAGGAGACATAAACCTTTTAGGATCAACACCTCTTCGTCCAAAGACTATGGAGGTTATCAATAATACGCCAATAGCTCTGAGCGAACTTGAAAATGGCATTCCGAGGTACATTTATGCTAACGGCGCGTATCTTAATTTCCTTAGCTCCCTTGGACTTTCTGGGTTTGAGGAGGCCAATAATGCCTACGCTGAGGCAGATATCCCGGAAGTTAAGGAGTATGTGGCAGCCATGGAGAGGGCTTATCGTGACGAGAGCCACAGGGCGGAAGTTGACAATATCACCAACGGACATATCTGTAACAATAAGATGAGGTTCATAGCAGAGGCGGAGGGCAAGAAAGCTTACGCTGTGGTATCAAGGAATCTTTCAACTCACGAAGATACTGATCTTGCAGAATCCATGCAGGTTGCTATGGCCCATGTTTTCAACCAGTACTTTAGAGTAGACCTGTTCGACGATGATGGAACAGTGGAAAACATCTTCCTTAATGCCAATCAGATTGCTCTGGCAAAGAAAGGGACCAATGCGGTGAGAGCGTGTGAGGTCTATTCTGAGATGTATCTGTATCCTGAAGAGAGGGAAAGGTTCAGAAAATTTTACGATATTCCTACCGTCATTGAAAGATGTGAAAAACAGGGCATTAACTATATCGTCGATTATTACCGCTCTGCAATTCCCGGAGACAACGGCAGATTGCAGATGTACATGTTGCTTCCTTTCCAGTACAATGGTAAGTGGAAATATATCTCATGCTGCAGATACGCAGATGAGATCAAACACGATACATTGAAGTAGCAGGTAGATATGCTTAGGTTTTGTTTTGGGGCTTCTGGTGCGGGCAAGAGCACCAGGATTTATGAAGAGATAATAAATAGGAGCATGGATGATCCCGGCACTGATTATCTGATAATCGTGCCGGATCAGTTTACTATGCAGACTCAGAAGGATGTAGTAAAACTGCACCCTTCCCATGCCATAATGAACATTGATGTACTGAGCTTTGGCAGACTCTCCCACAGGGTATTTGAAGAGACTGGTCATGGCTCTTTTTCTGTGCTTGACGACGTGGGTAAGACACTGGTGCTTCGCCTGGTTGCTGATATGCTGGGAGAAAGGCTTCCGGTACTTGGCGGCAATATGCACAGGCCTGGCTACATCGACGAGGTCAAGTCCACCATATCTGAATTTATGATGTATGACATCGGCGATGAGGAGCTTTTACTTTTAGAGGAAAAGAGCATAAGAAAAGGTGCACTTTATAGTAAGCTCAAGGATTTAAGACTCCTTTACAGTGAATTCCTGAAATATATTGAGGGAAAATATATAACAACAGAGGAGACCCTTGACGTTCTCACAAGGGCACTTCCAAAGTCTGCTCTTATCAGGGACAGCGTCATAGTATTTGACGGCTTCACCGGCTTTACCCCTATTCAGTACAGAGTAATAAAAGAGCTTTTGGCCCTGTCAAAAGAGCTGATAGTTTCACTGACAATTGATCCCAGGGACAATCCTTATGCTGAGTCTTTCGGAGAGCAGGAGCTCTTTATGCTGACCAAAAAGACAGTTCGGGATTTAGAGCGCCTTGAGTTTGATGTCCAGAGAGAAAATGGCTCAACAATCACTGATTTTTCTGTGTTCAGGCAGCTGCGGCATCAGGAGATGGCAAAGGGCTCTTTACAGGGAGATATCTTCATAAAAGATGAAACCAACGCCCGCCACAGGGGGAATGACGCTCTTTTATATCTTGAGAGATCTCTTTTCCGCTATAAAAACGCTCCATTTACCGGAGATAACAACTCTGTATTCATCTACGAGGCCACCAATCTTGCTGAGGAAGTAAGGCAGACCATGATAGGGATTAAGGACCTTGTCAGAACAAAAGGCTATGCCTACAGGGATATTGCCCTTGTTTGCGGAAGCCTTGAAGCCTATGGAGAGCAGATAGACAGGGCGGCAAAGAGGTTTGATATTCCGGTGTACGTAGACCAGAATACCAGCATCATGCTAAATCCCTTTATTGAGTACATAACAAGTGCCTTAAACATTGTTATTTCAGGCTACAAGTACGAGGATGTGTTCCATTACATGAGAAGCGGTCTTACATCCTTTGATATGGCGGATACTGACCTTTTGGAGAACTATGTCCGCTCCCTTGGCATAAGGGGAAAGAAGGCCTGGGAGGATAAGTTCCTTCGCCGCATGCCAAAGAGGTTTAAAAAGTACGCTGACCCTAAAAAGCGCAGTGAAAAGGACCTTCAGGACCTTGAGAAGCTGGAGGGCATGAGAGAAGCCATAAACAGCCATCTCTCAGGGCTCTTTAAAGTCAAGAATGCTACCGCAAAAGAGATAATAGAGGCCCTTCGGGCTGTTATAGATAATAACAACTCCCGTGAGAAGCTTGAGGGCTATAAACAGCGCTTTGAGGCTGAGGGTAACCTTAAAAAGGCCAGAGAGTACGATCAGATCTACAACAAGGTAATGGCACTGTTTGACCAGATAGAAGGCCTTATTGGCGATGAAAAACTGGAGATATCTGAGTTTAAGGATATAGTTACCGCTGGAATAGGGGAGATATCTGTAGGAACTATTCCCCAGGATGTTGACAGGATAATAGTGGGAGATATTGAGAGAACAAGACTTAAGGAAGTTAAGGTGCTTTTCTTTGTTGGCGTAAACGATGGGAACATTCCGTCTAACGTAGGGGGTGGTGGAATCCTGTCAGATATCGACAGGCAGTTCCTTATTGACCTTGGAACCGAGGTGGAATTTGCCCCAACCCCAAGGCAGCAGATGTATATCCAGAGGCTCTATCTTTATATGAACCTCACCAAGCCCACAGACAAACTCTATTTGTCCTATGCAGAGCTGTCAGGGGATGGGAAGAGCCAAAGTCCGGCGTATCTAATTCCAAAACTCCTTTCCATGTATGAGGGCCTTACAGTCACAAGGCCGGAGGATGACAGCCTTGAAGATCAGCTCGCCTCCAAAAAGGATGGAATTTATACGCTCTCAACCCTTTTGTGCGACTATGCCCGGGGACAGAGCAGTAGTGAAAACCTAAGATATATATCTGCTCTGTCAAAAGCAGTTTCTGATGAGGCAGGCAAGGACCTGCTTGGAAGGCTTACTGAGGAGGCCTTCAAACACTATGAATCACTGCCTCTTTCAAAGGCTATTGCTGTGGCTCTCTATGGGGCTACCCTTGAAAACAGCGTAAGCCGCCTTGAGCAGTTTGCAAGCTGTGCCTATGCCCATTTTATCAGGTATGGACTTCGCCCTATGGAAAGAGAGGATTATGAATTTGATGCCTCTGACCTTGGCAATGTTTTCCATAAGGTACTTGAGAAGTACACAGGGCAGATCATAGACAAAAAGATAGACTGGAAGACCTTGTCAAAAGAAGATTCTGATAAGATGTTAAATGACGCTTTAACTGAATGTGTTGACGCATATGGCGATAGTATTTTAAGAAGCAGTGCAAGAAATCAGTTCATGATAGACAGGATAAGAAGGATACTTCTTAGAACTGTGGACACCTTAAAGTATCAGATGACAAAGGGATCCTTTGAACCTGCCTATGTGGAGATGAGCTTTGAAGAAGCAGGAAGCATCGACGACATCAATATAGCTCTTTCAGAGGACGAAAAGCACGTCATCACCGAAAGAATGAAATTGAACGGAAGGATTGACCGGGTTGATCTATATGAAGATCCGGAGCATGTCTATGTGAAGGTCATGGATTTTAAATCCAGCGGACATAAATTCAACGTGGCATCGCTGTACTATGGACTGCAGCTGCAGCTTGTGATGTATATGAACGTTGCAAGTGCAGTGCAAAAGAAATTATCCCCTGGAAAAGAGGTAGTTCCTGCAGCGATCTTGTATTACCACGTTACAGATCCGGTGGTTGACGGCAAAGAAGGAATGATAACGGATGATATCAATAAGGCTGTGATCGACAAGTTGAAAATGACCGGTTTGGTTAATAAAAATATGGATATCGTAAAGCTCCTTGATAAGGACATTTCAGGGACTTCAGATATCATTCCTGTAATGATCAAAAAAGATGGTGAGTTTGGAGCCAGGTCACAGACAGCTACCAGGGAAGAATACCAGGCAATTTCCAGCTTTGTAGGCAGAAAGATAAAGGAGTTTGGAAAAAATATCCTTGATGGCGATATAAGCGTCAATCCCTATGTGAGGGATAACAGCGATTCCTGTACCTACTGTAGTTACAGGTCCATCTGCGGATATGATGAGCGCATCAAAGGTTATAAGAAAAGGAACCTGGACCTTACTCCGGAGGAAGCCCTTTCTATTATCGTATCTGAAGCAGGAGAAAATGCAAATAACGTCAATAATTAATTATAAAATTAACTAATCGGAAAAACAGACATGGAAGTAAAATTTACCAGAGAACAACAGTCGGTAATCGATGAAAGAAATAGTAATCTCCTAGTGTCAGCTGCAGCCGGATCAGGCAAGACAGCTGTGCTTGTTGAGCGTATCATACAGATGATAAGCTCTGGCCTTGATGTGGATCATCTTCTTGTTGTTACATTTACCAAGGCAGCAGCTGCCCAGATGAGGGAGAAAATCACCCTTGCCATCCAGAAAAAGCTTCTTGAGGATCCTGACAATGTTCATCTTCAGAGGCAGGAAACCCTCATTCACAATGCCCAGATAACAACCATTGACTCGTTCTGTCAATATGTCATCAGGAACAATTTTGGTGCCATAGGTATCGATCCTTCTTTCAGGGTTGCAGATGAGGGAGAGCTTAAGCTCATATCAGAGGATGTCCTTAGCCAGATGCTTGAAGATGAGTATGAGAAGGCCAAGGAGGATACAGATAGCGATTTCCTTTTTTGCATGGATTATTTCGCAACAGGCAGCCGGGATGACAAGGTTTTGGAATATATTAATCAGCTTTTTAACTTTTCCATGAGCATGCCATGGCCTGAGGACTGGATCCGGGAAAGAGCCTTAGACTACGACATTGACGAAGATGAGTTTGAGGACCTTCCCTGGGTTAAGGAGTGCCTAAGGCGCGTGGGCTTTTCCCTTAAGGAGTGCGTAAAAAAGCTTGATAGCGCCATGGATATTGTAAACCAGCCAGATGGTCCATATATGTATGGAGATAACCTTGAAGCTGACAAAGCCAGTATTAGTGCGGCTTTGCGATATGATACCTACAACGCCCTGTTTGACGGCATTCGCGGGATTACCTTTGGCAGATTGTCAGGAAAAAAGGACGATAGCGTAAATCCCGCCAAAAGAGAAGCGGTAAAGGGTATCAGGGACGATGTCAAAAAAGAGATCGATAAGCTCAGGGAGAAGTACTTTGCCCTTACAAGGGATACCATTGTCTCCCAGATGAAGCTCTGCGACAGGGCTGTAAAGGAGCTGTGCAGACTAACCCTTGAGTTCAAGGCAAGGTTTGAGGAAGAAAAAAGAAAAAAGCAGGTCATTGACTTTGCGGATATGGAGCATTTTGCTCTTCAGATCCTGGTTGAACATCCATCCCCAGATATGTGCAAGGGAAAGTCTGTTCAGGAGATCATCGATATGAGCACTGCTTCAACAGTAGCCCTCGAATACAGACAGTTCTATAAAGAGGTCCTTATTGACGAGTATCAGGACAGCAACAACGTTCAGGAGCTGATCCTTAAGGCTATATCCGGTGAAGTGGCAGATACTTCAGAGCGCTTCATGGTTGGTGATGTCAAACAGAGTATCTACAAGTTCAGGCTTGCAAGGCCTGAGATATTCATGGACAAGTTTGGGTCTTATAGTAAAGAGCCTGGCTCGGGTAACCGGCGAATTGACCTTCACATGAACTTTAGAAGCAGAAGTGAAGTTCTTGACCTTTCCAACTATATATTCAAAAAGATAATGGGATCTGACCTTGGGGGAGTTGAATACGATGAAGATGCAAAACTGATCCCGGGTGCAAGCTTTGAAGAGCCTAAAATGAACGTAGATAGTGAGTTTCTTTTAGTGGATGGGAATGACGACGCAGGTAGTGATGACAGCCCCATTGCTGACTATGGTCCCAAGGAAAAGGAAGCTCTGGCCATAGCAGAGAGGATTCTTGCCCTTCAAAAAGAAAACCCTGACCTAAAGTATAAGGACATTGTCATCTTGCTTCGTTCTCTTTCAGGCTGGGATAGCGTATTTAAGGAAGTACTTGAAAGCCAGGGGATACCTGCATATATAGAGTCCAAAAAGGGCTACTTTGACGCTCCTGAGGTGGCTATCCTCCTTGATATGCTGTCAATCATAGATAACCCCAGACAGGATATACCTCTTTTAGCCGTAATGCACTCGCCTCTTTTTGCATTTACCGATGAGGAGCTTGCGAGCCTGAGGATTGCCATTGATGGGAATAAAAACCTTGAGAGCGCGGATTCTTTTTACGATGCCATAAAAGCAGACCTTGATATAAAGGAAGACCTCTCCTTAAAGGTAAAAAGCTTTGTGGCCATGATCGAGGAATACAGGGTGAAGGCAACCTATACCCCTGTCCATGAGCTTTTGCAGGATATCATAGACAGGACCAACTACGAGGTTTTAGTATCAGCTCAGCCCTATGGCATCCAGAGAAGAGCCAACGTGGAGCTTCTCATATCCAATGCCCTGAGCTTTGAAAAAACAAGCTTTAAGGGTCTGTTCCACTTTGTAAGGTACATTGAGCACATAAAGGTTGTGCAGGTGGACTACGGCGAAGCGGGAACAATAGATGAAAACGCAGACGTTGTGCGCATAATGAGCATCCATAAATCAAAGGGCCTTGAGTTTCCAGTGGTTTTCGTATCCGGCCTTTCAAAGCAGTTCAACAAAAGGGATACTGTTGGAGACCTTATCCTTGATATGGACTTTGGCCTTGGGGTAAAGTGCATAAATGCTGACCTCAGGGTTAAGTACGACACATTGAAAAGACAGATCGTATCAGACAGCATGCGCCTTGACAGCCTTGGTGAGGAGATAAGGGTATTGTACGTTGCCCTTACAAGAGCAAAAGAGAAGGTGATCCTCACAACCTGCCTTAAGGACCTTTCTGATTCAGTAGACAAGGCTCTTTCTAAGATAAAGGTCCTTGGCGGGAGGGAAGATCTTTTGCCCTATTCAATGAGAGCTGGAGCACTTAGCTTTTTTGACCTGGTAATGCCTTCAGTGGTCTTAAATCCTGGCTTTAAGGCGGTGCTTGACAGATTGCAGATAACTTCCGATGACTATGACAGCCGAAGGGAAGCACCAGGAGACGTTCCAACCATCATATTTAAGGCAGTTACAGAAAAAGACCTTGTGGAGCAGATGGTCACTACTCAGGTGGAGGGAGAGCTCAGGAAAAAGTCACTTAAGGACCTGATTTTGGGAGATGCGCTGGATAAGGAGCTCCTTAAAAGGATCCAGGAAAAGTTTGATACCAAATACAGGTACGATTCGCTTAGAGGTCTTTTCACCAAGACCACAGTATCGGAATTAAAGCACGCCAGGATGATCGAGGAAGGGGAGGTGTTTGCAGCCCCTGCTGATTTTGCCAGAGATGAGGAAAAAGAGATCCAGAGGGCAAAAGAGGACATTTCAAAAACCACTGCCATTACAGGAGCAGAGCGTGGAACTGCCTACCACAGCATCATGGAGCTATTGGACGAAAGCGTATATGGAAATACTGACCTTATGGGTGAAGCGCGAAAGACAGGTAAGACCACCGAAAGATCCAAGGCCTCAGATAAAGTCTATGGCTTTATCAAAAGAAAAATTGAAGAGGGCGTGATACCTGAAGCCTATGAAAAGTGTGTCTGGAGCCCTGATATTGTCACATTCCTTTCAACGGACTTAGGTCAGAGAATGGGAGAAGCCTTCAGAAGGGGCGAGCTTGTCCGTGAAAAGCCCTTTATGATGGGCGTTTCAGCAAGAGAGCTTGATGATAAGTTTCCTGAGGATGAGATGGTGTTGGTTCAGGGTATCATCGATGCCTGGTTCATCGAAGATGGGGAAATAGTGCTTCTTGACTATAAGACAGACAGGGTAGAGGATGAAGAGACCCTGATAAGGCGCTACAGGCTGCAGCTTGAGCTGTATAAGAGGGCACTGGAAGCTGCCACAAATAAAAAAGTCAAAGAAGTGTATATCTACTCCTTTGACCTTGGAAGCGTGATAAAGCTTTGAACGCGGTGGTTGCCATTTAGAGGTAATCCTGCATTATAGAAATGAAAATGCAAGGGCCACAGCATTAGCTGCTGCGTGCATGAGAAATGGGATAGTAAGGATCCGGTGCCTGTAGTAGGCAAAGGTTATTACAAGACCCATGATAAAGCCGTAAACCATCTGGATGGGATTCATATGATAAAGGCCAAACAGGGCTGCGCAGACAATAACAGAAAGCGCAGCTCTTTTTGTGTATTTAAAAAGCAGGTTAAAGATAAAATACCTGAATAACAGCTCCTCGATAAAGGGGGTAGCAATGCAGTAAAGAACTATCAGAACAGCTATATGATCGCTTGCGCTTAGAAGCCCCGTGGCTGCTTCGTTAAAGGACTCCACCTTCACTAAACCCGTGATGTTTACCAGGAAATTCAACACACCTGCCAAAACCGCACTACAAGCGGTATACAGCAAATATACGTACCATTTTGGCCTTGCTAAAGGCAAATCAAAATCGAAGAAACCCTGAGGCATTTCTTTTCCTCCAAAATCTATTGACAATCTCCGGATAGAAGTGTTTAATTGTTCTTGAACTTCATAAAACCGCTAGGGGAGCAATGCTGAGAGTGTACGGCTTGTCCGTCTAACCCTTATTACCTGACCCGGATAATACCGGCGTAGGGAAGCTTTAATTATTTCATCAGGTTTTCATTATACATGGATTTTAATCTGACAGGAATACTAACATGACATCCTCCCCCAGCTAAAAAATAAAGGGAGGATTTTTTTATGAGTCTGTTCTTATCACCAGTTGTAGAGGATGGATATACCACCTACAGCATCACAAATGGGGGCTATGCACTTTTAGTAGTTTTGGCAGTAGCACTGCTTCTTCTTGTTAGTTACTTCATCAACAAGGATGGCAGGTTCAAGATCAGCATCAAGCAGATGACTGTATCAGCACTTTGCCTTGCTCTTGCATTCGTACTTTCTAACATCAAGCTCTTCAAGCTTCCTATGGGCGGATCAGTTACAGTATTTTCAATGTTCTTCATTACATTCATCGGATACCTCTATGGCCCAAGAGTAAGCCTTTCAGCAGCTTTCGCCTATGGTCTTTTGCAGATGGTTGTAGATCCATATATCATCAGTGTTCCTCAGATGGTATGCGACTATTTCCTTGCATTTACAGCTCTTGGTCTTTCGGGATTTTTCTATGGCAAAAAGAATGGCCTTATCAAGGGTTATCTCGCTGGTATCTTCGGAAGGTTCTTCTTTTCAACACTGTCAGGTATCATATTCTTTGCTGACTATGCTCCAGAGGGCATGAACCCTATCGTTTACTCAGCTGCCTACAACGGATCATACATCGCAGCAGAGGGCGCACTTACCATCATCCTTCTTGCAGTTCCTGCAGTTCACGATGCACTTTCCCGCATCAAGAATGAGGTCAACGAAAAGAGCCTTAGGAAAAACGTTCAGCTTGGCTGACAGTGTAGGTTCAAAACGATAAATAATACAAAAAATTAAGGAGTCTGGAAATATTTCCAGGCTCCTTTTGCTTTATATTTACAGTATCTGTATTCCGTTTTTAGTTGCCTCAGCCACCATTTCTTCTGGCCAGATAGAACACTGAACCTCTCCGATGTGGGCTTTTCTAAGGAAGAACATGCAGATTCTTGATTGTCCAATTCCACCGCCGATGGTGTAAGGAAGTTCCTTGTTAAGAATTGCCTTCTGGAATGGAAGCTCTGCTCTTTCTGTGCAGCCGGCTTTTTCAAGCTGTGACTTAAGTGAATTCTCATCAACTCTGATGCCCATGCTGGAAAGTTCTAAAGCTATGTCGAGAACAGGGTAGTAAACAATGATGTCTGCGTTAAGCTCCCAGTCATCATAGTCTGGAGCTCTTCCGTCGTGCTTGTCACCGGAAGCGAGTTCATCACCGATCTGCATGATGCAGACAGCACCCTTGGCCTTGGCGATGAAGTATTCCCTCTCCTTGGGAGTGTTATCTGGGAACATATCCTCAAGCTCCTGAGTTGTTATAAAGAAAATATCGTCTGGAAGGAGCTCTTCTATGTAATCGTACTGGATAGACATGAATTTCTCGGTCTTACGAAGTACCTTGTATACGTCTTTTACGGTCTCCTTGAGGTAATCAAGGTTTCTGTCCTCTTTCCTTATTACTTTTTCCCAGTCCCACTGGTCAACAAAGATAGAGTGTATATTATCTGGAACCTCATCCCTGCGGACAGCGTTCATATCAGTATAAAGACCTTCATACTCATTGAAGCCGTATTTTTTAAGGGCATATCTCTTCCATTTCGCAAGAGAGTGTACAATCTCAGCTGGTCTTTCGTTCTCATTTAAGATGTCGAAAGAAACAGGGCGCTCAACGCCGTTAAGATTGTCATTAAGACCTGATTCAGGAGTAACGAAAAGTGGAGCTGTTACACGCTGGAGGTTTAATCTTGTTGCCAGCATTCCCTGAAAAAAGTCCTTAACTGTCTTGATTCCCACCTGTGTGTCGTGAAGATCAAGCGCTGATTGGTAGTTTTTTGGGATTTTTAGGTTTTCCATGGTTTTATCCTTCCAATTGCCTTTTTATCGTCATTTTACATTTAATAACGTTTGGAAAAATTATGCAAGAAAAAAATGTATGCTCCAAAACAAAAAAGCTCCGAGGTGCACTAAAAATGCACTTCGGAGCGTCTTCTTAACCTAAATTATTTATTCAGGCTGCGTGAGCTACAAGGAACTGCTCAAAGCTCTTATCATATCCTCTGTACTCAACTGTGAGAGGCTTAGTGAGATCAAGTCCGATAACACCAAGGATTGACTTGGCATCAACTACATATCTGTTGTAATAAATATCAACGTCAAAATTGCACTTGGTAGCTGCACTGACGAAATCTGCAACCTCTGAAAGGTTAAGTCTTATGTGCCTTTTAGAATTCTCTTTCATAAAACATTCTCCTTAAATACTACATACACAAATAACACTTTTTCGATAATAATATATAACTGTGTTCATTTTGTGAATTGTTTTTGAAGAAAATTTGTAAGTTCTTACATTTTATTTCAAGGGGCTGAAAGCCACTGCTTATGCTATAATTTTGCATTATGGATATTAAGCTTTCAGTAAGGGGCCTGGTGGAATTTTTACTAAGGTCCGGTGATATAGACAACCGAATACATACAGGATCGGCAGATGCCATGCTGGAGGGTGGACGCATACACCGCATGATACAAAAGAGCATGGGACCTGACTATCATGCAGAGGTTCCCCTAAACTTTGATAAAGACTACGGGAATTACCACCTCTACGTTGAAGGAAGGGCTGACGGTATCCTTGATAAATACATGGACGAACCCAAGACTTCCCTTGAGCTTGGTCAGGAGTCTTTTCTGGAAAAGAAAAGCTATAGGCCTATGATCGACGAGATAAAGGGCACTTATCGTGACCTTTCCAGGATGAAGGAAGCTGACAAGGTCCACCTTGCTCAGGCCAAGTGCTATGGCGCCATGTATCTTCTGAATCGCCACTACACAGACGTTGACGTAAGGATCACCTACTGCAATATGGATACGGAGGAGAAAAGATATTTCGACACCTCCTATACCTATGATGAGATAGTGGGCTGGTTTTATGACCTCTTGGAAATGTACAGAAAATGGGCAGATTTTGAATGCCAGTGGGCAGACATAAGGACTGGCTCTATTAAGAAGGCAAACTTTCCCTTTGAATACAGAGAAGGCCAGAAAGACCTGGCAGCTGCGGTGTACAGGACCATTGTCCATGGACGAAAGCTCTTTTTACAGGCACCCACAGGTACTGGCAAGACCATATCCACTGTGTTTCCCACGGTCAAGGCCATGGGAGAGGGGAAGGTCTCCAAGATATTCTACCTTACAGCCAAGACCATAGCTGGTACAGTGGCAGTAGAGGCCTTTGATACCATGAGAAGGACCCAGGGGCTAAAGATCAAGACTGCTACCATAACTGCCAGGGACAAGATCTGCTTTATGGATGAGGATAACAGGAACTGTAATCCAGTGGCCTGTCCCTATGCCAAGGGCCACTATGACCGGATAAACGATGCTATATATGATCTTTTGATAAGCGAAGATGCTTTTGACAGGGACACCATCATAGAGTACGCAAAAAAGCACCAGATATGCCCTTTTGAGATGTCTCTGGACATGAGTCTTTTTGCCGACGGCATCATCTGTGACTACAACTATGTATTTGATCCCTTTGTTTATTTAAGACGCTTTTTTGCTGATGGAAAAGAACACGACTATTGCTTCCTTGTGGATGAGACCCACAACCTCCTTGACAGGGGAAGGGACATGTACAGTGCGGTTCTTAAAAAAGAGAGCTTTTTATCTCTTAAGAACACGATAAAGGAGTTCCATCCAAGGATCGCAGGACACCTTGATAAGTGTAATAAAGCTCTTTTGGAGCTGAAAAGACAATGCACTATGGAGTACAAGGTCTATGACTCCATAGAAGGGTTTATTACGGTTTTAAACCGCCTTTCCACGATTTTGTCTGAATATCTGGAGGACCACGACGAAGGCCCCTGCAGAGAGGATATCCTGCAGTTTTATTTTGATGTCTCAAGATTCCTTACTATATATGATCTTATGGACGATCACTACGTGACCTATGGCGAATTTGCTGAAGACGGAGGATTTCTTCTTAGGCTTTCCTGCATTGACCCCTCAAGGAATCTGGCTTTGTGCATGGACAGAGGCATATCTACCATTCTTTTTTCAGCAACGCTCCTTCCAATCCAGTACTACAAGAGCCTTCTTGGTGGCACAAAAGAAGACTATGAGATCTATGCCAAAACTGTGTTTGACCCGGGAAAACTGGGCATATTCATAGGAACTGACGTAAGCAGCCGCTATTCCCAAAGGGGCTATGACATGTACCGCAAGGTTGCCATGTATATAGACTCGGTGATCAAGGCCAAGAAGGGTAACTATCTGGTATTTTTCCCATCTCACCAGTATTTATATGAGGTTTACAGTATTTTTGAGGAGGAATTCTATGACCCGGAGGACACTGAGCTATTAGCCCAGACCTCTTTCATGACAGAGGCAGCCAGAGAGGAATTCCTGTCGAGATTTTCAACTGGTAATGACATAGATCTTTCCAGCATTATCCACATGGATCTTGAAGTGGTGGAGGATAAAAATGTCCTTGGATTCTGCGTCATGGGAGGAATCTTTAGCGAGGGGATAGATCTTAAGAACGACAGTCTGATCGGAGTCATCATTGTTGGCACAGGAATTCCAATGGTATGCAACGAGAGGGAGATAATAAGGGACTTTTTTGAAAAGAAAGGTCTGGACGGCTTTGATTATGCCTATAGATTCCCGGGGATGAACAAGGTCCTTCAGGCAGCAGGCAGAGTAATAAGAACTGTAGATGATGTGGGAGTAGCGCTGCTACTGGATGACAGGTTTATGCAAGGGGGATACAGAGCTCTTTTCCCCAGAGAATGGAGTGGATATAAGACGATTTCGACTAGTTCGGTCAATCAGAGTATAAGTCAGTTCTGGAGCGGGTTTAAAGGATTATAAAGAGCAGATTTTGAAGAAATTAGCCCAAAAAAGAGAAAAATAGTTTACATAAAACAGAATTGAAATAAATTATGTAAACCGCATTTTGAGTTAAGTTGTGTAAAATTGTTGCTAAAATTAGCTAAATATTCAGAAAATGATACGTAAAATAGTGGTAAAACGACTCTGGTGTCATGTGGATAACTCTGTGGAAATTGGGGATTATTCGATAGGGCATGTTTAAAATGCCGCATAAATAGGCAACAAGAATCGGCTGATAAAACGTACGTAAAACTGTAATAAAAAATACATTATGACCAAAATGGTCAAAAGGTATATGTAAACCAAATTAGTTACTGACATAAATGTCACTAAAAACACGGAAATGCAGATAATATCTAGGGTTTTGCCCAGCTTACATCATTCTTGATAGTGCACAAATGTTGTTGTAAAATATTTTTTGATACGTTGTTGGTAGGGACCATTGTGGATAAGTTTTCGCTATCCACCATTCCAGATTGGAGAACTATGAAAATAGAAGATTTTGGCCAGGACCTAGTACTTCTTAATGAAGAAATGTTAAAAGAACGTGCCAAAATGTCAGGCGGCTTCATAACATGCTGCAACAAGATGGTTAAGAGAGCCAAAGAGATTGGTGATGTTAACTTACTTGGCTACAGCTATTATTATCTTGCAGATGCTTATTATCTTCTTAGTACAGAGTATCGCAAGTTTAATACCAACTTATTAAAGGCGATTGAATATCTGCAGTCCTGTGGCGACATGGAGCACCTTGCAAGATGTTATAACCTTCTGGGTATTGACGCCCTCAATCATGGAAACACAGAGATTGCCCTTGATTTTTATCTCAATGCACTTAAGTACAGTGAGTCCCTGGGAAATACCAGCAATATTCCTGGACTTATCAATTTCAATATTGGTCAGATCTACTATGGTAATGGTGATATCAGGCAGGCTCTTCAGTATGTGAGGTCTTCCTACAAGGATATCCGCAAGAACAAGAAAGATTCTCTATATCACAGGAATCTTCTTTATTGTTATGCAGCCCAGGGCGACTGTTACATTGACCTTGGCAAAGTGGATCCTGTTGAGAAATGCCTTCAGGCCATCGAGCAGATGGAGCAGGATGAGCTCGTAAACCCGGAAATTTTTCAGGATCTTCCGATCCTTGATATCAAGATGAGGGGATATTACTTCCTGGGAGAGACAGCTCTTTATGAGAAGTATGCAGATATGCTCTCTTATCAGCTTCAGAACAATATGTTTCCACTGGACAGCATGGATGATGTGTACAAGATCTGCCGCTTCTTTATGAAGGTTGGCCGAGTGGGAGAAGTGGGAAGGATCCTTAAAAATGCCAAGAGATCCCTTGATGACCTTAATATTGCCAATTTAAGGAAGGGATACGCTGAGGTCTGTGTGGAATTCTATGACAAGATGGATCTGGCAGAGGACAAGTACAGAGCCCTTGCAGATTACTACCACGCATCCAGGGAACAGGAAAAAGAGAGTATCGCCAACTACAGATTCTTTATGAATATAAGGACGAGGCTTTCTTCTATTGAACAGGAGAATGTAAAGCTTCTTAAGCAGGCTGAGACAGACCCTCTTACAGGACTTGGAAACAGATACAGCCTCAACAAGTATGCAGATACAGCCTTTGAGGAGGCTTATGCACAGCACAGGTCCCTTGCTGTAGAGATTCTGGATGTGGATAATTTCAAGCATTACAATGATACCTATGGCCATCAGCTTGGAGATCAGTGCCTTAAAAAGGTGGCAGAGGCTATCACTGATCTCTGCAAGTCAAGGCAGGGCATCAAGGCCTTTAGATATGGCGGTGATGAGTTCGTTATTATATATGAGGGCATGGATGATACTGAGATCATGGATCACGCAACACAGCTTAGGGACCAGATAGCAGACCTTAAGTTTGAGGATAAGAAAAGCGGCCGCGCTGTTGGCATAACAGTATCTCAGGGAGTAAGAAACTCAGTACCAAGTGAGACCAACAAGCTTTGGGATTACATGTACGCCGCCGACAATGCGCTTTATCAGGTCAAGGAGCACAAGAAGGGTGAAGTGGTTCTTCTTCATAAGGCCCTGATTTCCCAGAAGTCCCTTGACGAAGCACAGCATAGTTGATTACAATAATTGCTTAAATAACTTTGATATTTAGGAGAAGATCATGAAAAAAGAACTTGAGAAAACCTACAATCCCAAAGACATTGAGGACAGGTTATATTCTAAATGGGAGGAAAAGAAATACTTTCACGCAGAGGTAGATGAGACCAAAAAACCATTTACCATCGTAATTCCACCCCCAAATATCACAGGTAAGCTTCATATGGGTCACGCTTTCGATCAGACCCTTCAGGATATTCTTATCAGATGGAAGAGAATGCAGGGCTACAATGCACTTTGGCAGCCTGGAACAGACCACGCCAGCATTGCTACTGAGGTTCGTATCACTGATGAGCTTAAAAAGCAGGGCATAGACAAGAGAGAACTTGGAAGAGAGAAGTTCCTTGAGAAGGCCTGGGAGTGGAAAAAGGAATACGGCGGAACCATCGTATCTCAGCTTAAAAAGCTGGGATCTTCCTGTGACTGGGACAGAGAGCGCTTTACCATGGACGAGGGCTGCAATGAGGCAGTTACAGAAGTCTTCGTCAAGATGCATGAGAAAGGCTACATATATAAAGGAAGCAGGATCGTAAACTGGTGTCCTGTCTGCAAGACATCTATCTCAGATGCTGAGGTTGAGTACGAGGAGCAGGCTGGTCATCTTTGGCATATCAAGTATCCTCTTATTGAGGACGACGGATCTGTTTCCAAGGACAAGTTCATCGAGTTCGCTACTACACGTCCAGAGACAATGCTGGGTGATACAGCTGTTGCAGTAAATCCTGACGACGACAGATACAAGGCTTATCATGGCAAAAAGGTTCTTCTTCCTATAGTTAACAGAGAGCTTCCTATCGTAGAAGACTCTTACGTTGATATGGAGTTTGGTACAGGTGTTGTTAAGATCACACCAGCTCATGACCCTAACGACTTCGAGGTTGGTAAGAGACATAACCTTCCTGAGATCAACATCTTAAATGATGACGCAACAATAAATGCTAATGGTGGCAAGTTCGAGGGCATGGACAGATATGCTGCAAGAGATGCCATTGTAAAAGAGCTTGATGAGATGGGACTTCTCGTTAAGATCGAGGATTACTCTCACAACGTAGGTACCCATGACCGTTGCCATACAACAGTTGAGCCTATGATCAAGGCACAGTGGTTCGTCAAGATGGACGAGCTTATTAAGCCTGCAGTTAAGGCTGTTAAAGAGGGTGAGATCAAGCTTATCCCACCTAGAATGGACAAGATCTACTTCAACTGGACAGACAATATTAGAGACTGGTGTATTTCACGACAGCTCTGGTGGGGACACAGGATCCCAGCTTATTACTGTGACAAGTGCGGAGAGGTAGTTGTTGCTAAGCAGGCGCCTACAGTATGCCCTAAGTGCGGACACACACACTTTACTCAGGACCCTGATACCCTTGATACATGGTTCTCATCAGCACTCTGGCCTTTTGAGACTCTGGGCTGGCCGCATGATACCAAGGATCTTAAGTACTTCTTCCCTACAGACGTACTTGTAACCGGATACGACATTATCTTCTTCTGGGTTATCAGGATGATCTTCTCAAGCTATGAGCACATGGGAACATATCCTTTCAAGACAGTTCTTTTCCATGGTCTTATAAGAGACTCTCAGGGAAGAAAGATGAGTAAATCCCTTGGAAATGGTATCGATCCTCTTGAAGTAATTGAGAACTACGGAGCTGACGCTCTTCGTCTTACAATCGTTACTGGTAATGCTCCAGGTAACGACATGAGATTCTATAACGAAAGAGTAGAGAACTGCCGTAACTTTGCTAATAAAGTATGGAATGCTTCCAGATTTATCATGATGAACATGAAGGATGATGCTCCTTCTGCTATTCATCAGCTTCAGCCGGAAGGACTCCTTGCTGAGGACCACTGGATCCTTTCAAGACTTAATTCCACCATCAAAGAAGTTACCGAGAACATGGACAAGTTTGAGCTTGGTATCGCTGTTCAGAAGGTATATGACTTTATCTGGGATGAGTTCTGCGACTGGTACATTGAGATGGTTAAGCCTCGTCTCTACAACTCTGACGATGCTTCTTCCCATGAGGCAGCTCTTTGGACACTTCAGACTGTTCTGATAGGTGCCCTTAAGCTCCTTCACCCATACATGCCATTTATTACAGAGGAGATATTCTGCACTCTTCAGGATGAAGAGGAGTCTATCATGATCTCTGACTGGCCAGTATACAGGGATGAGTGGAACTACGCTGATGACGAGAGAGCAGTTGAGCTTATGAAAGAAGCTGTTCGCGGTATCAGAAACGTTCGTACTCAGATGAACGTTTCTCCTTCAAGAAAGGCTAAAGTCTTTGTTGTAAGTGAAAACAACGAGATCCTTGATACATTCAGGGCAGGCAAGCTCTTCTTTGAGTCACTTGCATATGCATCTGAATCTGTTTGCCAGAGCGACAAGAGCGGTATTGCAGATGATGCAGTATCTGTAGCCCTTGCTAACGCTACTATATACATTCCTTTCTCAGATCTTGTGGATATTCAGGCTGAAATTCAGCGTCTGACCAAGGAAAAAGAGAAGCTTGAAGGCGAGCTTGTCCGTTCCAAGAACATGCTCAGCAATGAGAAGTTCCTTTCCAAGGCTCCAGAAAGCAAGATTGCAGAAGAAAAGGCCAAGCAGGAGAAATACCAGCAGACCTATGATCAGATTACAGAAAGACTCTCTCAGCTCAAAGGTTAAGAGCTAAGACTTTAGGATTAGTATGGACGACACTTTGAATTTGGCAGTCTCTGAGCTTATAGAGAGAGCTGATAACAATGCTAAGATTACAATTGCTGAGTGTGAGGGGCTCCTTAATATGATCCCCAAGTTCACACAGAAGCATTCATTGGAGGAAACCAGAGCGTTTCTTGACTATCTGGGATCCCCCGATGAAAATATAAAGATCATCCACGTGGCAGGCACTAATGGCAAGGGATCTGTCTGCAGCTACATTTCATCAGTATTAACCAAGGCTGATTACTCTGTGGGACTTTTTACATCGCCTCATCTGGTTTCATTAAATGAGAGGTTTGCCATAGATGGCAAGCCTGTTTCAGAGGGCGTATTTGTAGAAGTTTTTGTAGAGGTCTTAAGGCGTGTGACAGAGTATGACGAAAGCGACTACTTCCCCACATACTTTGAGTTATTGTTCTTTGTGGCAATGCTTCTTTATGATGTATATCCTGTTGACTATCTCATTTTGGAGACAGGCCTTGGAGGCAGACTTGATGCCACCAATGCAGTAAGAAAGCCTATTCTTTCTATTATCACTGAGATTGGCTACGACCACATGGAGTACCTTGGCACAAGCCTTGAGGAAATCGCAGCTGAGAAGGCAGGCATTATCAAGACCGGAGTGCCAGTTGTCTTTTTTGATAAGAGAAAAGAAACTTCTGATGTCATCAAAAAGGTTGCCCTTGAAAAGGAAGTAAGGGCCATCTGCGTGGAAGACAAAAACATAGAAGACGTGTCATTTACAGGGGATGAGGGAGGCAATAAATGCATTGCTTTTTCATATAAATCCCTATATGATAAATATGCTGATCTAAGGCTTGCCACATGGGCTCTTTACCAGACTCAGAACGCAGCTGTGGCAGTTACAGCCCTTGAGGTCTTAAGAGATTCAGGAGCCGATATCAGCGAACTGGATATCAGAGAAGGCCTTCTTTCTGCCAAGTGGAGCGGAAGGATGGAGGAGATGAGACCTGGCATCTATATTGATGGTGCACATAACATTGATGGAATACAGGCTTTTCTCGACAGTGTTTCAAGGATATCCTGTGAAGGCAAGAAACATCTGGTGTTTGGTATTATGTCGGACAAGCTCTACAAGGATATCATCAGTATGATATTAAAGAGC
>NZ_JAGAYD010000040.1 GCF_017940685.1 Butyrivibrio sp.
TGAAATATCCTGCGGCTCATCACCTGTATTCTGCTGTCTTGCTGTAAAACTAAGGCCATCAAGATCAAAGCACATCTGAACTAGCTCTCTGTACTCTTCACCAGTATCCATGATGCTCCACTTTACATTGGATGCACCATCTGGAGCACTAAAGCCATTTCCTGCAAGCTGATTGCACTCTTCTTCTGTTGCTTCTCTCCAGGGATTTGCAATTTCTGCTGTTTCCTCAGTGGTTGCCTCAATAGCTGCTTCCGTAGGTGTTTCTGCGGTAGATGCAGGCTCAGTGGTAGCTGCTCCGCTTCCACAGGCTGTAAGTGAAAGAACCATAAGTCCAGTCATCATCATTGCGATAGTCTTTTTCATTTTTCTTTTCCTCCTCGAAAAATAATGAACATCTCTTATCATTATCAATTCACAACCCATTATACGAATACGTTTTCGAAAATGGCAAAGAAAATTTCAATATTTAATACTAAGTTTAGAAATTTTATTTCCAGGATATATTTGGGGTTGTAATGCTTTTTTGAATTGTGCTAAAGTAAGAGAGGTGGCGCAGTAGCCCACTAATCTCCTAATGAAAGGTGGTGGTTTTTATGAAGTCAGATACGCATATATGCAGCAGCGATTCTGCTCCAGGTCGAAGTACAATAAAAACCACATACAAAGGAGATTATCATGGAATTAGAAGAAGAGAAGACTCTACCAGTCATTCTTAAAGAACTGCTGTCTTCAAGGCAGTATACCAAGCTTCGCCAGACCATCTCTGACATGAATACTACAGATATCGCTGCAGCTATGAGTGAGATGGAAGAGGAAGATTCCCTTAAGATGTTCAGGATACTTCCCAAGGATATGGCAGCTGACGTCTTTGCGGATCTGGAAGCAGATGTACAGCAGTACATCATCAGATCCATGTCTGATAAAGAAGCATCCAATATTATTGAAAATCTGATGGCCGATGACGCTACAGACATTTTGGAAGAAATGCCTGCCAGCGTTGTTAAGCGTATCCTGGCCAACGCAAGTCCGGAAACACGCGCTGATATCAATCACCTTTTGCAGTACCCTGAGGACTCCGCCGGATCTATCATGACCGTGGAATATGTTGACCTTAGGGAAGACATGACTGTAGCCGACGCAATTGAGCGTATCAGGAAAAAAGGTGTTGACTCAGAGACCATCAACATATGCTATGTCGTAACCAAGCAGAAAGTCCTTGTAGGAACTGTTGCTCTTAGATACCTCCTTATCATGTCCCCTGACGACATAATTGGCGACATCATGAACACCAATGTCATCAGCATCGGAACCATGACCGACCAGGAGGAAGCAGCAAGAACCTTCCAGAAATATGGCTTTACTGCCATGCCTGTTGTGGACAACGAGTCCCGCATGGTTGGTATCATCACCATCGATGACGTAGTGGACATCCTGGAAGAAGAGGCCACTGAGGATATCGAAAAGATGGCAGCTATCGTGCCATCGGACAAGCCCTATCCCAAGGTTGGCATTTTTGAAACCTACCGCAGCAGGATACCGTGGCTTTTGTTCCTAATGATCAGTGCCACATTTACCGGAGCTATCATCACAGGCTTCGAAGATGCTCTTTCAGCCTTTGTCGTACTTACAGCATACATACCAATGCTGATGGATACCGGCGGTAACGCAGGCTCCCAGGCCAGCGTATCCATTATCCGTGGACTTTCACTTAAGGAAATCGAGTTTGAAGATCTGTTCAAGATCATATGGAAGGAAATAAGAGTTGCTGCTCTTTGTGGTCTCACCCTGGCAGCTGCCAACTTTATAAAGCTTTTGCTTCTCGATAAGCTTCAAATCACAGTTGCTCTCGTTATCTGCCTGACGCTGTTTATTGTAGTTCTTATTGCAAAGCTTGTGGGATGTTGTCTTCCTATGCTGGCATCAAAGCTTGGTTTTGACCCTGCTGTAATGGCAAGTCCATTTATCACTACAATTGTTGATGCACTGTCACTTCTGGTGTATTTCAATATAGCAACCCAAATGCTTCATATAGTGACATAAGCGCCACCGAGAAGTCATTGACATTTGTGCCTGTGGGTCCTGTCTTTATGAGGCCGTCACCTCAGATATTTGTTAAGCGCAAAAAGGCTGTTCTTGGCGTCGTTGTAGCCAAGCCAGTACAGATGCCCCAGTTTGTTCATGTTGCTCTCCACTCGCTTTACCGTTACGTGCTCGGAAGGCGCAATAACAAAGATCCTGCCCTCCTGTTCAAGCCTGTCTATCTCATCGCATTCCTTGTTGTAGTCTGTGCCCATGGCCATGAGCTTTTTTGCAAACTCGGGATTGTCCTTGTAGAAACGCTCAGCGTAGGTCTTCGAGGACTCTTTCTTCCTGTAGCCGCGCTCCCTGGTCTTTATGACAACTATGTTCTCATAGCCCTGCTCAATTGCCCATTTGTAGGGAATATGGCAGCTGCAACCACCGTCAAGGCATCTCTGGCCGTCAACATCTACCATTGGCGACACGTAGGGCATTGATGCAGAGGCCTTGATTGCGCTTAAGATGTCTTTGCATTTGCCTTTCTCGAAATACACGGTCTTACCGGTATCACAGTCCGTTGCCACAGCTATGAATCTCCTCTGTGGGTCGTAAAACGTGGTTTCATCTAGCTTTCCAAGCTTCTCATTTGGCCTGATGGCAAAATCAATGTTCAAGGGGCTGTGGGCATGAAGCATGGCCTGCGCACCGATATAATCTGAATCATGTCTGAACTCCAGGTTACATCTGGCAGATCTTCCAATCTGTCCGGATGCATAGTTGAGCGCCGCCATGGCTCCGGCACTGACTCCAATCACACATTCAAAATTCAGGCCATTCTCCATCATGAAGTCCATAACGCCCTGATTGTACATGCCTCTGAATGCTCCGCCCTCGACAACAAGGCAGCCCTTTGTAAGCTGTCCTCTGGCGTGCCCCGTCGGTATTTTATCTAAATCTTTGTATACGTTTCGTCCGTGGCTCATGCCTCTTACTCTCCGTATTCTCCGTATTCACAGCCGATGTGCGTTGCTTCCACTTCGTCCACAAGCACCAGCTCATCGCCCTTTTTGTCATAGAGTTTTATCGTGCCCCATCCATTTCCGCCGTTCCAAAGGTGGTTGTGGTTCTTTTGCCCGTCAGGCGATTCATAGTTGATAAACAGCATGTCCTTTTTAAGACAGTGAACCTCAGTTTCCATCACTGCCTTTATATTTTCCTGCCTTACATGCCAGATAACTTCATCCTCTTTTTCCTCGAAACTAAACTCAGTATTTACGCGGAGATGCAGCTTTGAGAAATTGAAGTCATACTCTTTTCCCTCATAATAGAACACGCCCAGAAGCCTTCGATCCAGCGGCACAAAGTAAATCTTCGGTCTTCCGCCACCGATATCGAAAACGCTGTTCTTTAGCTGTTTGCCGGTCTTTTTGCTGACCAGACAGTTTGAGGAGAGCCACACCCATGGGCTTGTAAAGTCTCTACCCCAGTTTTTATCGGCATATCCATAGCTCTTTTCCGGAGTAACTATGTACTTCCTGCCGTTGAAGGTTATCGTTCCGCCATAGGCACTCTTCATGCCCTCTGCATGCCAGTACATGGCAAAGGCCTCCGCATCCCTTAAGGGCTTGCTTGCACCGTAACCTACGTTGAAGGCGATCTGCTTGTCGATTACCAGGTCAAAAGAGATCTCGCCTGCATCGCTCATTCTCTCAGGAAATGCAGCTGCAGCCTCCTTTGAAACTGAGATGTGCCCTTTCAGGGCGGACTCGGACGCAAAGCAGTCGTCTGTTGTTATCTTATACGGCGCGCTACCGTGTATCTTAACGTCTTTCAGGGAAAAGAACCTGTGGAGCTGGCAAGCGTCTTCGCCCCAGGTCCCGGCTTTCACCATCAGATACGACGGGCGCTTTCCCTCTTTCTTATTCTTGGGGAGCTGCCCCAGCACAGGATCGTCCTCCGCAAGTGCAGGATTGCATACAAAGAACTCGATGAAGAACGGCTTATCCTCTCCTGTCAGCGCATCCTGCGCGGTAAATGAATGCCACCACCAGTCATAGCCCTGATGCGCCAGCGGCCCATGAAGCATGAAGGCATCTCTTCTTTTGCTGTGTCTGTTGAATCTATCTATTGCCATGATTTTCACCTCTTGTTGATAAAAACACACATTGGAACTATATCTTTGTCCAATGTGTGCTGCTACCTTTAATATGAAATTCCTTATTTCTTCAGCAGCTTGGAGAACTCCAAAGCCTTTCCCTCAAGTCCCTAGTGACTCAACTTTTTATTGTGATACATATAAATCTCTTAGAGCATCCCTGTCCAGTACTCTTATCCTGGCATGTCCGAGCCTTTCGATAAGGCCCTTTTTCTCCATCTCCCTAAGCTTTCTTGAAACTGTTTCTGTCCTTAAACTAACGCTGGCTGCAATGTCATCAAGCTTTAGGATTATGTCTTCATCAATACTTCTGTCCACTCTGTACATAAGGAATCCTGCAAGTCTTGCCATTGGATCCTTGGTGGAAAGGAGCATGTTTCTTTCGTTGGCATCATGAAGCTTTTTACTAAGAAGAATGATAGTGTTCATGGCTGCTGCCGGATCATTGACAACCTTGATGAAGTCATCTCTGTGTATCTGGCAGATAGATGCATTGGTAAGACATACAGCAGAATAGGGATAAATGCTGCCATCGAGGAACATTCCCTCCCAGATGATATCGTGATCAGCAAGGATCGTTACGATCTGTTCTCTTCCAAGGGAGTCGTATCTGCACAGCTTAACTCTTCCCTTCCTGATAATGCATATGGAATCAACCGCCTCTCCCTCTCTGAACAGATAGCTGTTTTTCTTAAGGCTCTCGTGGAGGGAGTGCTCCATCAGACTAACCTGAATGTTTACTGGAAGTCCTTCCATCAAAGGGACGTTCTGAGTGCAGAACCCGCCGCATTCCTCGCAGATGTTAAGACCTGCTATTCCTCTTTTAAGTTCTTCTCCATGACTTTCATCATGGTATACACCACTTGTTGAATTCATATATTTACCTTGAACTGTTTACCCAGCAGTAGCAGTACGCCTGGGTCCTTACTGCAAAGGGCTCCTTCTCCAAAAGCTCTTTTATCTGGGCCTTAGTGTACCAGCCTGGCTGGATCTCTTCCTGGGCTGAGGTGCTTTCAGAAAAAGTTCCTCCAGCAACTCCTACGCAGCATGCATTTCTTTCATTGGAAAAGCCGATGGCAGAATAGCAAGGTCCCCACCACTGATCTATCCTTAAAATATCAAGACCTGTCTCTTCCTTGAGCTCCCTTTTTGCAGCGATCTCAGGTGTTTCGCCCTCATCGATAAGGCCTGCAGGGAAGTTATAGATCCATCTTCCAGTAGCCATGCGGAACTCCCTGTTGATAAGGATCTTTTCTCCGGTCTCATCGTGCATGATAATGGCAACGGCGTCTTCTTTTTCTTTGTTCTGAAGTCTGTCGTAGTCTGTGATGTCAGGGTCCCTCGAGATCATCTCGTAGACCTTCTCGTTTCCATCAGCCATGGTGTAATGTACATCATAACGGGTAATGAACATACCCTGATCTTTCTTTTCTATATACTCAAATTCCATGATCTGCTCCTAACCACCTTAGCATGCGCCGTAGATGATCTGCTTAAGGCCGCGTAAAAAGCTAAAATCAAGGCCTTCTGCAATCTGCTGCATGTAGATAAAAATAAGCTCCTCATTTGGATCCACAAAGAAGTATGTTCCAGCAAGTCCATCCCATCCAAACTCACCAATAGAACCATTGGATGCTGCTTTAGCCGGGTCAGTGAGTACTCTGAAAAGATTACCGTAGTTATAGCCGATGCAGGACTCAAAGTCGTTAGTTAAAAGCTGAGCATCAGTCAGCTGGGGAGAAGTCATGAACTCCATGGTCCTTCTGCCTATCAGCTCTTTTCCGTGATAGGAGCCCTTGTTAAGAAGCATCTGGGCAAAATGTGCATAATCGCCTGCTGTGGAATAAAGGCCTGCTCCGCCTCTTTCCCACCATGGATCCTTTGTAGGATTTTCCATCTCAAGACGTCTTCTTACGTCATCTTCAGCTCTTACAACTTTTCCTTTTTTATCTCTTCTAAAAAGGACAGCCTGTCTGAACTCTTTTCCCTCACCGATCTTAAAATCAGTGTCTTCCATATTCAGTGGGGTGAAGATCTCTTTTTTGAAAAACTCTGAGAGCTTCATGCCTGATATTACCTCGATGACTCCACCAAGGATATCTGCTGAATAGCCATATCTGAAGGTCTCACCTGGTTCAAAAGCAACTCCCGCTTCGGAGAGCTTGTTGCAGATATCTACATTGGACTTAAGGATTCCTGACTCTCTCTGGATCCTGGCTTCCTTGTAGATCTTGGACATAAGTCTTTCTGCTTCGCCAAAATCTCCGGACATTACTATTCCGGAGGTCATGTTCAAAAGGTCTCGTATGGTGATCTGGTTCTGAGCTGGCTTAATTCCCTCTGCGGATACAACCTTGCAGTTCTTGTATCCCGGAAGGTAGTCACTTACCTTGCTCATGAGATCTAATTCGCCTCTCTCATAAAGCATCATTGCTGCCACTGCTGTGACAGGTTTTGTCATACTAAAGATCTTGTAGATACTGTCTGGTCTGTCTGGCTCGAAGGTGTTTTCATAAACTCTTTTTCCCTTGTGCTCCACGATCATTGTTGCACCCAAAAGAGCGCCCTTGTCCCTCTGCTTTTCCACAAGAGCATCGAGCCGATTCAGCTTTCTGATATTCATAACACATTCCCCGAAAAATTAGTATTTTACTGCTGGAAGCAGATATTTATTCTGATAGAAGTCAACTTGCTTCTCGAAATCCTTGGCCTTATCAGCCTTGAGCTGCTGGATATAGCCGTGGGCATCATAGGCATCCTCGTCAACTTCAATGATACCTACTGCGATATTACTGCAGTGGTCTGCGATACGCTCAAAGTCTGTTCCAATATCTGAAAGGTCAAATCCCTGTTCAATAGTACATTTGCCCTTACGAAGTCTTCTTACATGGCGGCGCTTAACCTCCATGTGGATACCATCTATAGCCTCTTCAAGGGGCTCAATCTGCTTGGCAGTCTTGACATCCTGATTCTCAAAAGCCTTGATGGACAGGTCCATGATCTCTTCAACAGCTGATGAGAATATATCCATCTCAGCCTGAGCCTTTGGTGTAAAGGATCTCTTGTTCTCATTCATGCTTGTTGCCTTCTGCATGATGTTAAGAGCGTGGTCACTGATCCTCTCGTAGTCAGTTATGCAGTGAAGAAGTACAGACAGGGTGTGGCTGTCCTTAACCCCTAGGTGATGGGCGTTGATCTGCATGAGATAGGTTCCAAGGTGATCTTCGTAGCTGTCAACCTTTCTCTCAAGATATTCGACATCTGCTGCAACCTCAGGATCAAAGTTATTGATAAGGCCAATAGCCTTAACAAGGGCATCCTTTGACATGTTAGCCATGGCAATAGCTGCAAGCCTTGCCTGCTCCAGAGCAAATGGAGGGTTTGCAAGGAATCTTGGATCCAGAGTCTGAATACCCTTCTGCTCTTCTGCTTCCTTCTTTTCTCTCTCATCAATAGGAATTGTCCTAAGTGCAAGAGCCACAAGGATTCCAGAAAATGGCAGCATAAGAGGTGTTGCCACAAGGTTAACCAGAGTATGGATACCAGCGATCCCAACCATTCCGATCTTGTCATCCATAAATGCGAAGTTAAGTGTCGCATGAAGTGCATAGAATATGATCATGAAAATAGATGCCTTGATAACGTTGAAGTACAGATGCATAAGAGCTGTTCTCTTACCATTCTTGTTTGCACCAAGGGATGACAGGATAGCTGTGATACAGGTTCCAACCTCTGCGCCGATTACAACAGGAATAGCCATGCTGTACTTGACCTTAACAGAAAGAGATAACGCCTGAAGTACACCGATGGTACCGGCGGAACTCTGAATGACCATTGTAAAGATGATACCTACAAGGAATCCGATGATAGGATTACTGAAGGTTGTAAGGATCTTTTTGAAGCTGTCCACGTCCTTAAGAGGAGAAACCGCCTCAGACATGGTGCTCATTCCAAACATAAGAACTGAAAAGCCAAGAAGTATCGTTCCCACGTTTTTCTTTTTATCGCTCTTTGAGAACATGTAAAGTCCAATACCGATTATTGCAAGGAACGGTGTAAATGACTTGGGCTTTAAAAGATTTATTATAAAGTTGTCACTGCTGATTGCGTTAAGTGAAAGAAGCCATGCTGTAAAGGTTGTACCAAGGTTTGCACCAAGGATGACATTTACTGCCTGCTTTAAAGTCATGATTCCTGAATTAACAAGACCGACTACCATTACGGTAGATGCTGATGATGACTGAACCAGCGCTGTTACGCCAACGCCGAAAAGATAAGCGATTATAGGACGCTCTGTAACCTTGGCAAGTACGCTTTCAAGCTTGCCTCCTGCTGCCTTGGTAAGTCCTCCGCTCATGACATTCATTCCATAAAGGAACATGGCAAGACCGCCAACCAAACCCGCTACAAGACTAAAAATTTCTAATGAATTCATCTTTCCTCCAGGGCAGATACTCTCCGTAAGAGGTCTCTCCTCTTCATATCCACCATTCTTTACGCTATTTCTACGCTACAGCTACTATCTTACAAGATAAACCTAAAAATTACCATAAAAATCTTTGCGTTCAGTCAACTTTTCTCACGCAGTCCTAGAAAGTTCTTACCATCTTGATATATTTCCCGAATGTAGCCTGATTTAAAGCCACTTTTTCGCCATCTTTATACTCTTTTCCGTAGATGTTCTCCTCTACCTCAACCTCAGATTCTTTCTTGAATCCAAGCTTCTCGCACATATGGATTGACACGGTGTTTTCTGCCTTGACCAGGGTCTGGACTGCATCAAACTGCAGGACATCCCTTCCGTAATCAAGGATTGCAGCGCAGGCCTCAAGCGCATACCCATGCCTCTGGTAGTCTTTTCCCACAAGATAGCCAAGCTCCACTTCGTCGAATCCGTTCCTTACTGAGTACCCTGCCCTTCCAATAACAGCGCCGTCTTCACGCCTTACTAAAGTCCACACGCCAAATCCCATAAGGCCATAGACCTTTTTGATGTAATCCCTTTGATATCTCTTTTCATCCTCTGGATCATCAAAGAGCCCCTCCATAAATCTTGTCATGGACGGGTCCTTGTAGAGCTTGTAAAACTCATCCACGTCATCAACAGTGGTTTCTCTTATCAGGAGCCTCTCGGTCTTTAATATCTCCCAGGGCTCTCCGCTGTACCTCTGATACACCTTCACGAAGGAGTCCATATCTACATTATCTATTTCGGAAAAGACATATTTAGCTCCCTTAAATTCCACCTCAGGGTTCAGCTCATGCTTCATTCCTACCACGTAGTAGCCGTCACTTAAGAGCTTTTCGCAGCTTTGTCCGCTGTCACAAACAACCAGGGTACTTATCATATCCTCTTTGGGAAAAGAGCTTTCAAACTCTTCAAGGTCAGTTGCGACAAATGAGTTATACCCACACTCCTTTACATATCTTGCCACTTCGTCCACAGACGCTTTGACATTTTTGTCCTTTAAATTATCTTCATCTACAAGCAAAACAAGAGTCTGTAACAATTTATAGCATCTCCTTCTCGATGTTTATCATGCAGTCCTGGCTATAAGGATCAGTACTCCACTTCTCCATTATTATATCCGAGAGTCTGCCTGCATCTTCAACGTTTTTCCCGATGAGCAGAAGCAGTATATTGCCGTGGCCATCTGGAGAAAATACGTCCGTTGATCCAAGGACCTCTTTTATGATGTCATAAAACTGTTCAAGCACCACTCCGGAAACTTCCTTATTGTCTTTGCTCCGGATAGTGTATCGCAAAAGCGCAGTATCACTCATGCCGCCATTCTTGATCCTTACAAGGAGCCTGTATACATCAAAAATGCTCTCTTCATCAGCCCTGTAGGCTTTGTCACTTCCGTTTCTTTCGCTAATGATCTTTCGAAGCTCCTCAAGGCTCATGAGATAGTCTGTATCATACTTGGAATCCTTGGTCAGACTGTCATCATTATACAAAAGGCATCCGTGCTTGCCAGAGTTTTTCACCATGTAAAGAGCTCTGTCGGCTTTTTTAAAAAGAAGATCGTACTCTTCAACGTTTCCGTCTTTGTTAACTTCCACAGCTCCTATAGATATTCCTAGAGGAATCGCCATGTCCTGCCCCATGAGCCTCTTGGCGAGCTTTACTACTTCTTCATTAAGGGTAGTGCTCATATTCCTAAGTCCGCTTTCATCCATGCCCTGGAAGAAGGCTATAAATTCATCACCGCCAATCCTGCACAGAATGTCGTTCTCTCCTGAGTTTCTCCTTAAAATACCTGCAAGCTCGATGAGCATTCTGTCGCCCATGTCATGACCGTAAATGTCATTTACAGCTTTGAAGCTGTCCAGGTCAAAGATAGTAAGGATACCTGTTTCAGTTTTGCAAAGTGGCACCAGTATTTCTTTTGCCCCTCTCTTATTGTAAAGACCTGTAAGAGGGTCACTTCCAGCTTCCTCCTTGAGCTTTTGAACACTGCCAAGCCTTTGCATAATTGTGCTTATAAGCCAGCCAACATACATGATCAGCATGATCACAACTGCTGCCAGATACAATTTGAAGTACCTTCGCTCAAACAGCTGCGACTCTTTGTACACCTTGAAAACTTCTTCACGGATAACATTTGTGCCGGTAGTATCCAGCACCTCCACATGTAGCTCATAGTTTCCATAGGGAAGATTCGTAAAAGTAAGAGTCTGCATATCGGTCTGATTGCACCAGATACCTTCATCCTCCACGCCCTTCAGATATATGTGCAGCAGCGGATCTGACAGGGAATAATTAAGTACAGCGACGGTAAATTCAATACGTCCGTCAGTGGCAGGTATCGTGTATACTCCGTCCTCTTCATGTATCACCGCATCCCCAGCCTTGAGCTCCGCGATCCTTATGTCATACTCGTTGTTAAAAGAGTCATAATTGGTGGTGGATATCCTTCTTACGCCGTTAGTACATGAAAGATACAGCCTCTCACCATTCAGAACATAGTTGGATCCCGCTGTGATAGATGTGTGCAGTCCCCTGCTCCTGTTGAGAACCAGATAACTGGTTACTTCATCATTCAAAAGATCTTTTTCATCAAGAACATATATTCCGTTTCCGGAAAGAACCCATGCTTTACCGGATTCGGAGATGAATACATCGTAGTTGTTGCTGTATGGGAAAGAATTAAGCCTCTTTATAGCCTTACCATCATAGTAATACAGCGCATTGCTGGTGACATAAAGGTATCCGCCTGTGCATGGGACTATCTTAAACACTACAAGGGTCTTAAGATTTTCCTCTTCATTTAAGATGCTGACAACCTTTCCATCCTTGATAACATATATGCCGCCGCCATCAGAGCCTGCATAGATAACACCTTTTTCTCCTTCGCAGATGCATAGTACCTGCTCTGTAATGCCGTCATACTCTCCAAGTGTCTTTACAACAGTATCATCCTTGATAAAGGTAAGACCTGTATTGGAAGCTGCCAGTATCTGTCCGTCAGACAATTCATAGGTTAGATTGAACACATCCCCTTCAACAGCATCCTTATCGCGGTCAAAGGTGACAACGCTCTTATCCGGAAGCATCTTTATAAGACCTGCTTTTCCATATGTAGAAAACCAGAGGTTGTTACCACTATCCCGCATGATGTGCTTGATCTTTACACCTCTGAAAAGCTCAGGATGAGGTATTGGAACTGAGTAATAGGTCTTAAGGTCGATGGTAACAAGACCTGTTCCTGTTCCCGCATATAACAGACCATCCTTTACAAGAACGCTGTTGACCACTGTTCCTGAAACATTAGATCTTGCAAAAATGTCCTCAAAAGGATTCCAGGAATACTTTTTAATACCCTGAGTGCTCGAAGCAAACCAGACATTGCCCTGATAATCAATGATCACATCCTTTACAGAGCTGGAAAAATCATCAGAAGTCAGCATTGTAAGAGAACCCTTATCTGACAAAAATCCGATACCATTCTCGCAGCATAAGAATGCCCCTTTATAATCTCTTGAGTAGAGGATCTTGTTGTAGTAGGTAAGCTCATCGGAGTACTGTTTGGACATAATGTCTGTCTTACCTTCGCTAAAGAACAGCCTTCCTGTGAAGTTATTACTGCTGCCAACAATATAGTTTCCTTCATTTTCCGCAGCAACGGTTGTAAAGTCTCCGCCAAGAACGTAAATAAGCCTCTTGTCGCTAAATACCACTACGCTTCCGTCACTTCTTATTCCAGCTACAGTCTTTCCACTGCTGGCAAGCCTGCCAATTCCGTAATAGCTGTTTCCTCCAAAGGCCTCAACGCTCATATCAGAGTTGATCCTGCACAGCTGTGTGGCTGTTCCTACATAGATATTTCCAAGATAGTCCTCGGTAAGCGCTTTTATTACATTGGAGGACAGCCCTTCGTCAATAGAGAAGAATGTAACTTCATTAGTCTCAGTGTCATAGCAGGCAACACCATTATCATTGGTTCCGATCCACATGCGGCCCTTTTTGTCTATCATGAGGACATTGATATTCCTGATCCTGTCATCTATATTTTTAAATTTAAAGCGATAGCCGTCATAGACATATAGCCCGGTGTAGGTGCCAGCCCATATGTACCCGTCCTTTGTCTGGGCAAGAGCATTTACTTCCACAGAATCAAGACCACTGTCCTCTGTGTACAGGATGCCTGCATATTCAGCATCAAAGTCAGAAGCCTGCGCCTTTACAGAAAAGCAGGGTATCAAAAGAATAAGGACAAGTCCTCCTATCATTCCGTTTTTCTTAAAGGCTCTCACTATTTTTTCCACAAAGGGCCTAAACAGCACAACTATCAAAAAGCTTAAGGCCTTATCCGGAACATCCACAAAAGCCTGCCCTAAAAATGACGTGATGATCGGAACCTGGACATCTCTTGAGATCATGTCCATAAGGGCATCTCCCCAGATATTACCAGTTCTTCCATCATACATTTTGAGGTTTATTGGTGTTGAGATAATTGCAGCCACAAGGCCTGTCATCACTGCCGCAGAAAAAATCTTTAACTGAGTTACATTGTTCTTTGGGTAAAGAAGTCCGGCAGTAATAGCGATTGCTGCAGAAACTAAAAGATATGGGAAGGCGACAAAATCTCCCGATGAAGCGATGATATTTGTGGCCATGCCACATATAACGCCTGCAATAGGATTAATCTCTATGGCAACCGCAATTGTTCCGATGGCATCAAGCCAGAAGGGAAGATTAAAGCGCTGGGCAATCTGCCTTCCGATGATATTGATGCACAAACATATCAGTATTATATTTATACTTTTCCAGGATTTTAGCTTTTTCATGCATCCTCGCAAAGAATTTGTGTCACAACAACCTAATTGTATTTTATCATTACACAGATTAGTACTCAACGTAATTAAAAAAAGCCCCGAGAAACACTGATGTTTCTAAGGCTTTCGTTGTTTACAATTTGTTCATAATTAATTAAAAGAATCGTTACTTCAAATCATCTTTTAGACATATCCGCTTGTTAATATAATATTGTCAGATGAGTTAAGACAATACCAAACAAAAACTTTTTCATAATATGCCAGGTAAGGAAACTTACCTGGCATCCTCCCTTTTATAGGGCTTTTTTTATTTTACGGATCTATTATTTAAGTGAGTTGCCCTGTAAGAACTTCTCCATATCAGCTACTGCTGATTCCTCATCAGAACCTTCTGCTATTACAGTTACAGCCTCGCCTGATGTGAGGTTAAGTGTCATCATTCCCATGATACTCTTAGCGTTGACCTTCTTGGACTGAGCCTCGATGTGAACTGTGCTCTCGTACTTGCTGGCAAGCTGAACAAGCTCAGCTACAGGTCTTGCTTCAAGTCCTCTTGGCAGCTTGATTTCGATAGATTTTGTGATCATAATATCCTCCTTTTACAATCGCATCCTGTCCGCAAGCTCCGATAGCTTACGCAGTCTGTGGTTAACTCCAGACTTCCCAACAGGCGGATCCAAAAACTTCCCCAATTCCATTAATGTTGCATCAGGATGTTCCAACCTCACCTCAGCCATTTCCCGAAGATTATCAGGAAGACCCTTAAAGCCCATATGGTCTCTGATGAAAGTTATATCCTCTATCTGCTTGGTGGCTGCATTGACTGTCTTGGTGATATTGGCCACCTCACAGTTGACCTTTCTGTTGATGGAATTGCGCATCTCCTTAACGATCCGAAGATTCTCCAGATTCATAAGGCTTATTGGCGCTTCCATGATATTGAGAAGATCTACAATGCCTGCACCTTCCTTGATATAAAGAACATGGTACTTTTTCCTCTGTACTATACGTGCCTCTATATCAAAGCTCTCGATCAGGTCCTTAAGTAGCATTGCCTGTCCTTCATGATTGCAGACAAACTCCATGTGATAACCCTTGTTGGGGTCGCTTATGGAGCCGGTGCAAAGGAACGCATCTCTCAAAAACGCTCTCTTGCAGCAGGAATTCTTGACGACCTGAGGGCTTGCTCCCTCTCCAAAGTCTCTGATGTTTCCATCATTGTCCATGAGCCTTGTGGCCATCAAAACAGCTTCTACCTGTCCCTCATCTGTAAGGACTGGGCTATATATACGCCCTCCGACGCGCACCTCAGGCACGTCTTCCAAAATGCTAGTAACTATATTAAATGCTTTTTTAAATAATGTAAAGAGCTTTCTCAGTACCTGAGCGTTGTCGGAAAGCAAATAAAGCGCCTTTCCTCCGCCCTCCAGCTCACCCACATAACCTATGCTGGTGATAATGGCAGCTATGCCAGCAAGCTGGCAATGTCTGGTATTAGCGGTGTGTCCAAGAAGCTCTTCTTTCACTTCTGCAGAAAAAGACATATCTCACCTGGCATCTTTCACATCTCTATGAGTAAGCTTAAGTCCAAAGTTTCCTCCAAGACCCTTTAGTCTCTCATAAAGCTCATTGGCTATAGTAACGCTTCTATGCTGGCCTCCGGTACATCCGATTGCCACCACCAGCTGATACTTGCCTTCCTTGACATATCCCGGAATAAGAAACGCCAGCATGTCTGTGAGCTTGTCCACAAATTCCTGACAGGCAGGAAAGCTCTTGACGTAGTCCTGAACCGGTTTGTCATTTCCAGTCTGATGTTTTAATTCATCTATATAATATGGGTTTGGTAAAAACCTCACGTCAAAAACAAGGTCCGCATCTGATGGTATCCCATGCTTAAAGCCAAAGGAGAGAACATTTATCATAAGAGAGTTGTATCCTTCGTTCTTTACAAAGATCCTGTCCAGCTCTTCTTTGAGTTCTCTTGTAAGAAGGTTCGAGGTGTCAATGACGTAGTCAGCTTTCTTCTTTATCTCAGAAAGAACCTCTCTCTCCTTGGCAATTCCATCCTCAAGCCTGTCGCCAACTGCATTCATGGGGTGGATACGTCTTGTCTCTTTATATCTTTTGATAAGAGTCTGGTCATTGCAGTCCATGAAAAGAACTTCAACAGGAGTCCCTCTTTCCTTGAGGGAGTCAATGATACCTGCCACGCCCTCAAAGCTCTGGCCAGCCCTTGCGTCAACTCCCAGGACCACCTTGGTGATCTCGCTGTCGGGCATAGAAATTAGTTCTGTAAATTTCTCAATGAGAGAAACCGGCAGATTATCAACGCAGTAAAAACCTGCATCCTCCAGCATATGTATTGCTGTGGCCTTTCCGCCACCACTCATTCCAGTAACAATGACGAATCGCATTATGCACTTCCTTCCAGTAATGAAGTTCACCTTTTCCAAGGCAAAACAATAAGTAACAGGATCAGAAATCGCCAAGCATTATAACTTCGGGTTCCAGTGTTACTCCTGATGCTGCAAAAACTCTTTTCTTAACTTCAAGGATCAGATTGTAGATATCTGCAGAAGTGGCGTTGTCCTTGTTGATCACAAAGCCGCAGTGCTTCTCCGATACCTGGGCGCCGCCAACGGTGAAACCGCGAAGGCCTGCATCCTCGATGAGCTTTCCTGCGAAGTGCCCCTCTGGTCTCTTAAATGTTGATCCTGCGCTTGGGTACTCAAGGGGCTGTTTTTCTTTTCTTTTAAGTGCCAGCTCTTTCATGGTAGCAGCTATAGCTTCCGGATCTCCCTTTGAAAGTTTGAGCTTTGCACTGGTTACTACAAAGCCTCCGCGTTTAAGGGCGCTGGTTCTGTAGCCAAAGCCGCAGTCAGCACCTGGGATGATATCAATTCCCCCGTCTGGAGAAATGACTCTTACGCTCTCTGTAATGTCCTTCATCTCCCCGCCGTAGGCTCCGGCGTTCATGATCATGGCGCCTCCGATGGTTCCAGGAATCCCAGCTGCAAACTCAAATCCAGACAGGCTGTTGTCCCTTGCCAAAGAAGCAATTGCTGAGTTAAGAACTCCTGCCTCTGCCACCACAGTGGTATCATCTTCGATCCTAAGATCATTTAAATTCTCAAGGGAGATGATAACTCCGTGGTACCCTTTATCAGAAACAAGAAGGTTACTGCCATTACCAAGGATAAAGAAAGGCTGACCCTTCTGCCTTAAGTACCTGACAGCCTTAAGAGCCCCTTCCTCATCTTCTGGCCGTAAAAATAAGCTGGCAGGCCCACCAGTCCTAAAGGTGGTGTGCCTGCTCATAAGTTCATCTATTAATATATCTTTTTCTGGAACCAGTTCTTTTAGTCCCTCTATTACTTCACTATTCAACGCAAATCCTCTTTAACCAATAACAAGGCGTGCAGCTCCAAATACCCCTGCATCGTTGCCCAGCTTAGCCAGAGCAAACTTAGCATCGCCGCAGCCTGGGAATACATATTTCTTGAAGCTTGGCATAAGAAGGTCAAAGAGCATGTCGCCAGCCTTTGAAACACCGCCGCCAAGAACGATGATCTCAGGGTTTGTAACTGAAGCAACTATTGCGATGCCCTTTCCAAGATAGTATCCATACTTCTCAGCGCACTCTTTTGCTACCTTATCTCCAGCCTTAGCTGCGTCGAAGATATCTCTGCACTCGAAATCTTTGCCACGAAGGACGCTGTCCTCTGTAGTTGCAGCAAGAACTCTCTTGGCAATCCTTACAGCACCTGTTGCGCTTGCGTACATCTCGAAGCATCCGTGATTGCCGCATCCGCAGGTCTCTGGCTCATCATCAACAAGATGGATATGTCCAATCTCTCCGCCTGAACCCCTGGCACCTGATAAAAGATTTCCTTCTACGATGATACCACCGCCAACACCTGTTCCAAGTGTTACAAGGCAGAGGTTCTTGTAGCCCTGTCCGCCGCCCTTCCATGCTTCTCCAAGAGCTGCAACGTTGGCATCATTACCAGCCTTAACAGGAAGTTTAAGTTTTGAATGAAGCTCGTTTACAACATTAACCTTTTCCCATCCAAGGTTAACTGCCTGATAGCAGACACCATCAGCATTAACAGCACCAGGAACACCAACACCGGCTCCCACAACCTGAGTGTCCTCAATGCCTTTTTCTTTCATCTTGGCTCTGATGGATTCAGCGATATCAGGAATGATCTGTGATCCGTGATCCTCAGTTCTTGTGGGGATCTCCCAGAAATCCACCTTTTCACCAGTTTCTGTAAGAAGACCGATCTTAACTGTTGTCCCGCCTACATCTGCCCCAAATACGTATCTTGCCATACTAAACCTCTTTTCTATAAGTAATTGTTTTTACTCGTCGTCCTCGTCGCTTCTCCTTCTTGCAAGAGAATTCTGAACTCTGTTGTAAAGCTCCTGAGCTGCATTGTAGCCCATTGCCTTCTGTCTGTGGTTAACAGCAGCAGACTCACAGATAACAGCCAGGTTTCTACCTGGACGGATAGGGATCCTGTGGCACACTACCTTGTTTCCAAGGTACTCTGTGTACTCTTCCTCAAGTCCAAGTCTGTCGTACTCTTTATCCTTGTCCCAGTCCTCAAGCTTGATAACAAGGTCGATGTTCTGGGTCTCTCTTACACTTGATACACCGTAAAGTGTCTTGACGTCAATGATTCCCACGCCGCGCATCTCGATAAAGTGCTTGGTGATATCAGGAGCTGAACCAATAAGGGTCTCCTCACTGACTCTTCTGATCTCAACAACGTCGTCTGATACAAGACGATGTCCTCTCTTGATGAGCTCTATGGCTGTCTCAGACTTACCAATTCCGCTCTCACCTGTAATAAGAACACCTACACCATAGACATCCACTAAAACGCCGTGGATGGAAATACATGGAGCAAGCTTGACGTTGAGCCATCTGATGATCTCAGCAGTAAAAGCAGAAGTTGATTTCTTGGTTATAAGAACCGGAACCTTCTCCTCAACAGCAATCTTTACAAATAGTGGATCAGGAGTTAAGTCTCTGCAGAATACGACGCCAGGAATGTCAAAGGATAAGAATTCCCTGTACATCTTTTCCTTCTTTTCTGAAGGAAGAGACTCCATATATGTGTATTCAACGAAACCGATAACCTGTAATCTTGTGGCCTCAAAGTGCTCAAAATATCCTGCCAGCTGAAGCGCTGGTCTGTTGATATCCGGCTGGCTTATCCTGATCTTTTTGATATCAAGTTCAGGTGTAAGGTTTTCCAGTTTCTGTTTCTCGATAATACTCTTTAAACTTACACTAGACATAGGTTTTTGCCCCCTGACTTCTATATGTTCCATATACAACGCCTTCATATTATCATAGAAGAGTTTTATGTTCAAACATTTTCAGGATGAAAGAAATCGTAGATCTCCCTGGCAGTTCTTTCAGGAATATCCGGCACCTTTGCAAGGTCTTCCACGCTGGCATTTTTGATATCTTCTATAGATTTAAAGCTCCTCATAAGAGCCTTTCTTCTGGCTGGTCCAATTCCCGGGATGTCATCGAGAGAGCTCTTTACCTGGGACTTGCTTCGAAGAGATCTGTGGTACTCAATAGCAAATCTGTGGGCCTCATCCTGTATCCTTGTGATCAGCTTAAATCCCTCTGACCTGGTATCTATAGGAAGCTCCACATTGTTAAAGTAAAGGCCTCTTGTTCTGTGGTTGTCGTCCTTGACCATTCCGCAGACAGGGATCTTTATGCCAAGTTCGTCAAGGACCTGCAGACAGATATTGACCTGTCCTCGTCCGCCGTCCATAAGAATCAGATCCGGGAACTTGGTAAAGCTTCCGTACCTGGCATCAATGTCTCTTACCTCCAGCTCCTGCCTTTCTTCAATTCCATGAAGGAGCCTTCTGGTCAGAACCTCGTGCATGCAGGCGTAGTCGTCAGGTCCTGAAACAGTCTTTATCCTGAACTTCCTGTAGTCACTTCTTTTTGGCTTGCCCTTTTCATAGACAACCATGGATCCAACATTGGCAAAGCCGCTGATATTTGATATATCATAGGCCTCCATTCTGTTAAGGCCCTTTATACCAAGGAGCTTTTCAATTTCCTTGACGGCTCCTATGGTCCTGCCCTCTTCTCTCTTTATCCTCTCTTTATCCTTGGACAAGACAAGCTGGGCATTCTGTGCTGCAAGCTCCATGAGCTTTTCCTTCTGCCCCCTCTCTGGAACAGAGATGTAAACCCTGCTGCCCTTTCTCTGGGTCAGCCACTTCTCGATAATATCCATGTCCTCAATGGGCTCTGGCAAAAGAAGTTCTCTGGGAATGAAGGGAGTTCCAGCATAGAACTGCTTAACAAAGTTCATCAGGATCTCGCTCTGTGGATTCTCAGATACATGGGTCATATAAAAATGCTCTCTGCCAATAAGACGTCCGTCACGCACAAAGAAAACCTGGATGACCGCATCCTTGTCGTCAGAAGCAATTGCAAGGATATCCTTATCTTCCATTGAAGAGTCAGTCATCTTCTGCTTCTGGGCAACGACCTTAACTGATGCTATCAGATCCCTGTATTTAGCAGCGTTCTCAAAGTCCAGCTCCTCAGACGCCTTTTCCATTTTCTGTTGAAGGTCATTTAAGATAAGAGCATAGTTGCCATTTAAAAACTCCAGTGCCTTGTCTATCCTCTCCCGGTACTCTTCCTTGGAAATCTCTCCAGTGCAAGGCCCGCAGCACTGCTTCATGTGATAGTTAAGGCAGGGTCTCTCAAGGCCGATGTCCCTTGGAAGGACCCGGTTACAGGTCCGAAGGCCATATAGTTTATTGATAAGCTCTATGGTGTCCTTAACTGCCGCAGCGCTGGTGAATGGCCCGAAGTATCTGGACTTGTCTTTTTTCATAAGACGTGAGAAAAGAATCCTTGGATAATCCTCTGATACTGTCACCTTAATATAAGGATAGGTTTTGTCATCTTTTAAGAGGGTGTTATATCTTGGGCAGTGCTCTTTTATCAGGTTATTCTCAAGTACAAGAGCCTCAAGCTCTGAGTCTGTGACTATGTACTCAAACCTGGCTATCTGCCTGACCATCTGGTCGATCTGAGGCCCCCTTCCAATATTGGCACGAAAATAACTCCTCACACGGCTGTGAAGATTGATGGCCTTGCCCACGTACATGATGGTGTCGTTTTCATCATGCATTATATATACTCCCGGCTTATTGGGAAGTTTTTTAAGCTCTTCTTTTATGTCAAACATACTCTTATTATACACAAAAACCACCAAAACGCTGAATTATAAGAGGATTTCAAACGTTTTGGTGATCTTTAAGAGGAAAAAAAGGATACTTGGGTCTGGGAGAGCTTATCTATAGCACCTTAGAGATTATCTTTGAGATACCTCATAAGCGCCTTAGCTGCCTCATCTTCATCTTCTCCCTGGCAGCTGATGGTAAGGGTCTGTCCATGCTTTACGCCAAGACCCACAAGACCAAAGACATGCTTAACATCTGCAGTCTTATCATTACCCTGCGCCATTATGGTCGAATCAAAACTTTTAGCAAGCTTCACCAAGCCCCCTGCTGGAAGGGCGTGTACACCCTCAGGGTCTGTAATTTTATAATCAAATACCTTCATATATAAGCCTCCACTATTACACGAACTTCCAGATATCAAGAGACTATGATGCCAATAAAATGTGGGGATTTCCCCTTCTGATCAGACCTCTACGCCGTAGTGCTCAAAGAGGATCTTCTCTGCTTCAGGATTCCAAAGTCCTGCGTGTGCCTTGCAGCTCTCATCAAGCTTTTTGAACAAAGGATCTGTCTTTCCAAGCTCTTCAAAATCATCGATTGCTGTAAGTGGCATATCTATCTGTGTATAGCACAGTTTCTTTCCGCCAGGGATATTAGGAAGGTTGCAGGTAGTCTCTGCTACGCTGTCAAGGCCTCCAACATGTGTGACCATAACTGATGGATTGATCTCGCCCTTTGCAGCAAGGGTTAGAGCCTCAAGCAGGTCATCGTTGTTACCACCTGTGGTTCCAAGAATATGTGTGCTTGTGTAATGTGCGTTATAAAGATTGATCTCCGATCTGAACTGATTGTCTGTAGGACCAGCAAAGAAGTTCATGCAGCCATCAAAGGCAAGGAGTCTGTCTCCCATCTCTGCAACACTTCTTACAGGAACGTATACAAATACGTCATCGTAACCATGTCCCTCAGTGATCTCCATGAGCTTTTCTTCTGCATCACTTGCTGATGAGTTAAAGTAGATGAGCTCAACGCCCTTTTCTTTTGCAAACTCAGGGCTGATTACCTTTGCAGCTCTTTCAAGCTTCTTGTCGTCAAGATCAGTTACTACGATCCTCTTTGGCTTATTCTCAAATCTAAGGCCGTAGCTTACTGCGCCAAGACCCATAGGTCCGCAGCCGCCCATGATAAGGATGTTTCCGCCTTCCTTTGTTCCCATGGCATGGTTGTAATTCTGTTTGTTGGTGTGATAGTTTGCGTGATATCCACCAATGATGCAGCTCATAGGCTCTCCAAGAGAAGCCTGATAGAAGCTCTCTCCATTATAAGGAAGAAGTGCATCCAGCTCCATTACCTCATGAGGCATGATGCAGTAGGTTGCATCTCCGCCACAGAAGCGATATGAGTATCCTGGGGAATCAAGCTTACCCTGGTAGTTGAGAGCAGGCTGAAGTGCCCACTTATCGCCTACCTTGTACTTATCCTTCCACTTTGCGCCAACTTCCACGATCACGCCTGAGCACTCATGACCTGTGATGATAGGATTAACATCGATATCCTGAGGTGCTCTTTTGTGCTTCTTGCCCTGCTTGGCAAGCTTGTAGGTTGACATGCAGATACTGTCGCTTATTACCTTAACAAGTATTTCATCGTCCTTGATCTTGGGAAGTTCAAACTCCTCAAGACGAAGGTCCATTTCTCCGTACATTCTAACTGCTCTGGTCTTCATATTATTCTTCTCCTTCAAACAGGTCACTGATCTCTTGTTCATTAAGTGTCAGCAGTTTCTCAACTCCGGCTTTATCTGAAAAACACATAGCTATCTTCTGGAGCACATTTAAATGCTCATCCCCAACTGCTGCTATTCCGATTATCACTTTGACCTTTTCTGATGCACCCCAATCCTGGCCCTCTGGAACTGTAACAAGCACAAGGCCAGTCTTTTTTATATGTTTCTTGGCATCCTCAATTCCGTGAGGTATTGCCAGCTCATTCCCAATATATGTATTAAATACCTTCTCTTTATCCAGCATTGCCTGAGTATAATACTCGTTTGTGTACCCCTGGGATGAAAAGATCTCACCTATCTTTCTGATGACATCCTCTTTCTCCATTGGCTTTTGGTTTAAAAAGATATTCCTGGTTTCTAGTATCATAATCCCTCCAAATTCAAAGACTACCCAGCTGCTCGGTGAAATATGACTTTAATATCTCCTGGAGCTTATCCTGGATCTTCTCCTCATTTCCGCTTTTTATGGACTCAAGGAACCTGGTGTCCTCAATGATAGCGCTTGACACCCTCCCCAGCATTTCAGCATTCTGCTGCCTGTTGTCATCCACTGGCATTGTCATGCAAAGAGCTGCCCTTATTCCTGATAACTTTTCATCTTTAAAGATGCTCTTTTCATCGAGACCTGCCGTTACTATCTGACACTCTTTTACCGCCTTGCTCCTGCAGTGGAAAAGAGCTATCCCTATCTCTGGAAAGAGCTGGCTCATGACCTGCTCCCTTGCCAGAATATCTGCTGTCAGTACAGCTGCTGCCTTGGATGTATCCGTAATGTCTGCGGCAAGTAGCCTTATAAGTGATTCATGGGTCATATCTTCTGAAACCACCAGATGATGATACCTCCTGATAATACCCTTTATCCTGGTTATAATGTTGTTGATCTCATCAAGCTGTCTTGTGAAATCATTATTTTCCTGCCTTGCAGGCATTGATGCATATTCATCGATCTTTACACTTATCTGTAAAATGTCCCTCTGTGTTATAAGAGGATTGACGAGGCAATAATCAACTCCCAGGTCATCTACTGCTATGCTCGAAATAAAAAAGTCCGTCCTTGAAACTGTGTGCTGACTTATCTCATCTATTCCATATGCCTTGAGTACGATGTCCCAATCAGCAAAATGGCTCTTAAGCTTTGCCATCATAAGCTGCGCCACCCCAAAACCGCTGGCACATACAACACCAATGTTGACTGTGCGTTTCTTTTTCTTTCTGGAGTCGATCTTTTCCTTGGCTGCGCCA
>NZ_JAGAYD010000041.1 GCF_017940685.1 Butyrivibrio sp.
AGTACTTTTTCAGGTGAAAGGTAGTACAAAAAATATTTCTTTTCAAGGTAGATGGGATTTGAAATATACATCCCTTTGTCCCTGAAGTTTATAAGGGTGATAAACTTATCAAAGGGCAGTGACATTGTCTTTTTATAAGATGAAACAGTGATACTTTCGTCATCAAGAACTTTTGATGCGTCTTCATAAACCTTTGAAGCAGTTTTAATGTCGCTAAAGCTTCCAAGGGCGATGTGCTTGCCACAATATGTGATAGATGCACGAAAAGATGGCGTTCCATCCTTTAAAGTTGTGGAATATACCCCAACATATTTTTTTTTGCTCATTTTTCCCCCAAATGAACTGGTATTATGGTATACTTTATCAAAATTTACTTTTATACATTAACGTGTATAAGAGTATTTTATATGAAATAACTTATCAGTGTCAAAACGGAGGAGAGAAAATGTCTAAGGAAGTTTTGTATTCAAGTACAAGAGGAGATAAGGGCTGCATCAAGGCGTCCCAGGCAATTTTAAGGGGTCTTGCGCCAGATGGAGGTCTTTATGTTCCTGATCATATTCCTCACTTGGAAAAGACACTTGGAGAAATATCAGGTCTTTCATATCAGGAGACAGCTTATGAAGTAATGAAGCTGCTGCTTACTGACTATACTGAGGAGGAGCTTAAGTATTGCATTTCACATGCTTATGACTCCAAGTTTGATACAGAGGAGATTGCGCCTTTATCAGAGGCGGGCGGAGCATATTTCCTTGAGTTGTACCACGGAGCAACAATCGCATTTAAGGATATGGCCCTGTCCATTCTTCCTTATCTTATGACTACAGCAGCCAAAAAGAATTCCATCCAGAATGAAATAGTTATCCTTACAGCTACAAGTGGAGATACAGGTAAGGCGGCACTTGCTGGCTTTGCTGAGGTTCCTGGCACAAGGATCATTGTCTTTTATCCAAAGCACGGCGTAAGCCCAATCCAGGAACAGCAGATGGTTACTCAAAAAGGGCAGAACACCTGTGTTATCGGCATTGAAGGAAACTTTGACGATGCTCAGACTGGTGTTAAAAAGATATTTACTGATCCTGAGCTTGCAAAGTACATGGATTCCAAGGGATTCCAGTTCTCATCTGCAAACTCCATCAATATCGGAAGACTTGTTCCGCAGATCGTTTACTACGTATACTCCTATGGCAAACTTCTTAAAGAGGGCAGAATTGCTGAGGGCGATCCAATTAATGTAGTTGTTCCAACTGGTAACTTTGGAAATATCCTTGCTGCATACTATGCTGGCAAGATGGGAGTACCTATCAGGAAGTTCATCTGCGCATCAAACTCCAATAAAGTGCTTTTTGACTTCTTTAAGACAGGTGAGTATGACAGGAATCGTGAGTTTGTCCTTACAAGTTCACCATCCATGGATATTCTCATCTCATCTAACCTTGAGAGACTTATTTACCACATTGCAGGCAATAGCGCTGAGGCAGATGCCAAGTACATGAAGGAGCTTTCTACTGATGGTAAGTATGAGATAACTCCTGCTATGAAAGAAGAGCTTAAGGATTTCTACGGCGGCTTCGCTACTGAAGATGAGACCTTTAAGACAATTGCTGACCTGTTTTACAATGGGTCATACCTTATCGATACTCACACTGCTGTTGCAGCTGCAGTTTATGACAAGTACAAGAAAGAGACTGGGGACAAGACCGCTACAGTCATTGCATCTACTGCAAGCCCATACAAGTTTACAAGAAGTGTCATGAATGCACTTGGAAAGGGAGATGACAGCAAGGATGACTTTGCTCTTGCAGATGAGCTGTCAGTTCTTTCAGGAGTTGCCATTCCTGATGCCGTAACATCCATCAGAAATGCAGAGATAAGGCACAAGACAGTAGTTGCTAAAACAGAAATGGAAAGTGCAGTTAAGTCTTTTCTTGGCATCTGATGTAATGCTAAAATATAAAAGTAATGACTTTGCAAATACTAAATAATGGGAGATGCGTATGGATCTAGGCAAGGGATATTATTCTGAAAACACACCTGAGATTATTGAGCTTTCCAAGCTTTCCAGGGAAGCAGACCTGATTGAGAATGAACTGTTTGTTAAGTACGATGTAAAAAGAGGACTTAGAGACTTAAATGGTAAGGGTGTTCTTACTGGCCTTACAAGAATCTCAGAGATTATTGCAAAAAAGACAGTAGATGGAAAAGAAGTTCCTGCAGACGGAGAGATTTATTATAGAGGATATGACGTCCACAAGCTGATAGATTCAGCTGTGGCGGAAAACAGGTTTGCCTTTGAGGAATGTGTGTACCTTCTTCTTTTTGACAAGCTCCCTACAGGAAAAGAGCTATTCGAATTTGAAAAACTATTAGGAATATATAAGAACCTTCCAACCAGCTTTGTACGAGACGTTATCATGAAGGCTCCAAGCCGCGATATGATGAATACTCTGGCTAGAAGTGTACTTACTCTTTATTTTTATGATGACCTGGCTGATGACGTGTCACTGGCTAATGTGCTAAGACAGTCACTTCAGCTTATCAGTATGTTCCCGCTCCTTGCTATCTACGGATATCATGCATACAATCACTACCACGAGGGAAATTCTCTGATAATCCATCCGCCAAAGGAGGAACTTTCTACAGCAGAGACAATTCTGTATCTCCTTAGGCCTGATAGTAAGTACACAGAGCTTGAAGCCAAGCTCCTTGATATTTGCCTTGTGCTTCATATGGAGCATGGCGGCGGTAACAATTCATCCTTCACGACCCGTGTTGTGAGCTCTTCTCTTACAGATACCTATTCTGTAATCGCTGCAGCTATTGGCTCTTTAAAGGGACCAAGGCACGGTGGAGCCAACATTAAGGTTGTGCATATGTTTGATGACATTGAAGCTAACGTCAAGAACTGGAAGGACGAGGATGAGGTAAGAGCATACCTTGATAAGATACTTAACAAAGAGGCTTTCGACAGATCAGGACTTATCTATGGTATAGGACATGCCATCTACTCCAAGTCTGATCCCAGGGCAATGATCCTTAAAGGATTTGTTGAAAAGCTTGCTGCCGAAAAGGGCAAAGAGGACGAGCTTGCACTGTACGAGATGGTAGAAAGATTAGCACCTGAGATTATCAGCGGAGAACGTACCATGTACAAGGGTGTATCTGCCAACGTGGACTTCTACTCAGGCTTCGTATACAGAATGCTGGATCTTCCGGAGGAGCTGTATCCTACAATATTTGCCATTGCAAGGATAGTAGGCTGGTCAGCTCACAGAATGGAAGAGCTAGCCAACAACGGTAAGATCATACGTCCTGCATACATGGCAATAGAGCCACGAAAAGACTATGTTCCTATGAACGAGAGAACATGACAAACACAAAACATTATATGATATTTTAAGCTTTTCAAGAATGAACAGATAATAAAAAATCCCTTGTGACGAGGTTAAGCGACAGCCTCGAGGAACAAGGGATTTTTATTATCTGTCTAGGCTTGAGAAAAATTACAGGTTATACTTTGCTGCAATGAGAGGAGCAACCTTAGATGAACCGATACGGCTGCAGCCTGCCTCTGCGTAAGCAAGAGCATCCTCGATGGTACGGATTCCGCCAGCAGCTTTGATCTTTACATCTGGGCCTATGTGCTTTTTGAAGAGCTCAATATCTGCAAGAGTAGCACCTGCACTGCCAAAACCAGTTGAAGTCTTGATATAGTCAGCCTTTACCTCTGTGATGATCTTGCACAGCTCGATCTTTTCCTCGTCTGTAAGGTAGCATGTCTCGATGATGACCTTAAGGAGCTTGTCGCCGCAAGCTTTCTTGATCTCAGTAAGCTCTTTTCTGACTTCGTCATATCTGTGGTTCTTAACGTCAGAGATGTTAACTACTGTGTCAATCTCTGATGCGCCGTCAGCAATCGAATCCTGGGCTTCAACAACCTTGGAATGAGTGCTGTTGTAGCCAAGAGGGAAACCAATAACGGTGCAAAGCTTTAAATTATCTCCATACTTGTCATGTACTCTCTTTAAATATGTCTGAGGGATGCAAACAGTAGCTGTGCCGTATTTTACAGCCTCGTCGCAAAGGGAAACGATTCCCTCCCATGTTGCGTCTGCAGTAAGAAGTGTGTGGTCAATAAGGCCAAGTATTTCTTTTTCTTCCATATCAATTATCTCCTTAAAAATATACAATAAATAGTGCTCAATAATTATATCACAGCCCCAGGAAATATGTGGTACAATTCTTTCTGGCAAATATTTTTGGTAAAGGAGAAATGGTAACCAAAATGGAAAATACAGTAGTAAAAGAAAGAATTAAAAGATTACGGGAAGAGATGGCAAAAAACGGTATCGACTACTACATGATGCCAACCTCTGACTTTCACAATTCTGAGTACTCGGCAGACTTTTTCAAAGTAAGAGAGTACTTCTGCGGATTCGACGGATCAAACGGAACACTCCTTGTTGGCAGGGACGATGCTAAAATGTGGACTGACGGCAGATACTTTATCCAGGCGGAAAACCAGATGAAGGGCACTGGAGTTGAGCTCATGAAGATGCTTGAAGCTGGCGTTCCAACTATTTCTGAGTACCTTCTTTCCAATATGGAAAAGGGGCAGGTTCTTGGATTTGATGGAAGGGTTATTTCTACCAGCATTGGAGAGGACCTGGAAAAGAAACTTGGCACTAAGGAAGTTACACTTAAGATCGACAAGGATCTGGCTGAAACAGTATGGACAGACAGGCCACTTCTTCCATGCCACGACATGTATGTACTTTCAGATGACCTCTGCGGAAAGAGCTTTAAGGACAAGCTTTCTGAGGTGAGAAAAAAGATGCAGGAGTATGGAACAAAGACCTATCTTTTAAGTAAGCTCGACGATATCATGTGGCTTACAAACCTTAGAGGAAATGACGTCGAGTGCAATCCTGTAGCGCTTTCCTATGCAGTTATCACCATGGACAGCTTTACATTATTTGTCCAGGAAAAAGAGATAACAAAAGATGTTCGCACTTACTGTGACAAAGTGGGTATCACACTTAAAGAGTACGGAGATGTGCTTCAGTACGTAAAAGAAATGAAGGCAGAGGGCAATATTCTTTTTGACAAGAGAAACACTAACTTCATTACATTTAAGGTCCTGCTTGATAAGGTTAAAAAAGAAGATCTGCGCCTTATAAATGCCAAGGATCCAACAGAGGACCTTAAGGCGGCAAAAAATGATGTGGAGCTTAAAAATATCAGAGAGGTTTATCTTAGAGACAGCGCCAAGCTCACGGAGTTTATCTATTGGGTTAAGAATACAGTTGGAAAAGAGCCTGTTACTGAATATACTGCAGCTATGAAGCTTGATTCTATGAGGGCTGAGCTTCCAGGATTTATAGAGCTGAGTTTCCCTACCATCAGTGCCTACAACGCCAATGCTGCCATGGCTCATTATGAAGCTACCAAGGACAACGCAGCTGAGGTTAAAAAGCAGGGCCTTCTGCTTGTTGATTCAGGCGGAACATACATGGGCGGAACAACAGATGTAACAAGAACTATAGTTGTGGGTGATCTTTCTGATGAGATCAAAAAACATTACACTTTGACTGTATGCGGAATGCTTCGTCTTGCTAATGCCAACTTTCTTGAGGGCTGCACTGGCAAGAATGTAGATATCCTTGCAAGAGGACCACTTTGGAATGCCGGCATTGACTACAAGCATGGAACAGGCCATGGAATCGGATATATCCTTAATGTCCATGAGGGACCACAGAACATCAGATGGCGCTTTACACCAGGACAGAACGAGGCGCCTCTTGTTCCTGGAATGATCGTATCCGACGAGCCAGGAGTATATATTGAAGGAAGCCATGGTATCAGAATCGAGAACATCCTTGAGGTTGTCGGCGGGGTGGAAAATGAATATGGAAAGTTCCTTCATTTTGCCCATCTTACTTATGCTCCAATAGATCTTGAGGCCATCGATACAAAGTATATGGACGACAGTGATATAAGAGCCCTTAATGATTACCACAAGATGGTATTTGAAAAGGTTAGTCCACTTATCAGGGATGAGGCAGTTCTTGGCTGGTTAAAAGAAGCTACAAGAGAGATTAACTAAAAAGTAAAAAGAATCTTAAAATATGCCAGAATGCTTGAAAATATGCACCCTTTGGATATAATAATAGTAGAACTACAAGATAGTTCTCCTGGGATGACCGACACCTCCTGTGTAATTTGAACCTACATTACTTTAAACGGGATTCCTACATTACCTACCTGAATGTCACGCCTTCGGCCCTGCGTATACGCAGACCAGCTACGGGAGAGGAAGACAG
>NZ_JAGAYD010000042.1 GCF_017940685.1 Butyrivibrio sp.
CGATGACAATAACAGACTGATACAGGAAACTGTTTCAAAGGCTCACGGAGAGCTCACTTAAGGAGCGATGGCTCATGGATAAGTTTTGTATTGTTACCAACAAAAACAAGGATAAGGACAACAGCCTCACAAGTCATATCATGGAGTATCTGAAGGCACGGGGTAAGACCTGTGTGATAGCGGAGGATAAGACAGAGGATGATCCTGTATTTGTAGCAAGGAAAAATCTCTCTGTTATCCCTGAGGATACTGAGCTTGTGATCGTTCTTGGGGGTGACGGAACAATGCTTCAGGCTGCAAGGAGCATAGCTTACATGGATATTCCCCTTGTTGGAGTAAACCTTGGAACCATGGGCTATCTTACAGAGGTTTCAGTAAATGACATCGATGGAGCCCTTGACAGGATACTTAATGGCGACTACGAAATAGAAGACAGGATGATGCTAAGAGGAAGTCTTGAAGGGAAAAAGGACTACTCTTTAAATGACGTCATCATCTCCAAATATCAGGGCATAGCTGCTATTGGCTACAGTATCTACATCAATGGCACATTTCTTTGCAGCTACTATGCAGATGGCCTCGTGATATCGACGCCCACAGGATCAACAGGCTACAACATGTCAGCTGGAGGTCCTATCATTGAGCCACTGGCAAATATGCTTCTTGTGACCCCGATCTGTCCGCATTCTCTTAACGCAAGAAGTCTTCTTTTTTCACCTGATAAGAGGATAGAGGTAGAACTTCTTAAGGGCAGGAGCGGCTTTGATCAGGAGGCCATAGTTTCTTTTGACGGAAGTGGTACGCTCCTTATGAGCACAGGAGACAAGATAGAGGTTAAGAAATCAAAAAAGACAACAAAGATCTTAAGGCTCAAAGAGGAGAGCTTTCTTGATAAGATCAGTAAGAAGTTCGAAAAATAAATAGGAAAAGAGGGGAAGAAGTTGAAAAAGAACAGGCACGACAAAATTATTGAAATCATCAATAATCATGTGGTTGAGACTCAGGAGCAGCTTGCAGCACTTCTTAAGGACGAAGGATACGATGTAACTCAGGCTACAGTTTCAAGAGATATCAGACAGATGAAACTGACCAAGCAGGTTACTCCCGACGGAAGACAAAAGTATGTGTACACCACAGCTGATCCTGAGGTTATGCACGACAAGTACGTAAAGATCCTTAAGGCTGGATTTGTCAGCATGGATCTTGCACAGAATCTTTTAGTTGTCAGGACTGTATCAGGAATGGCAATGGCTCTGGCAGCAGCAATCGATTCCCTGGAGATCAAACAGGTAGTTGGCTGTATAGCTGGTGATGACACTATTTTCGTTGCTACTAAATCAGCAGAGGAAGCAACGCAGCTTATGAACGAATTTGACGAGATGCTTGGCATCGATTGATAGATAGTTTTGGATGGGGTTCTCATTTTTTAGAAAGATGAGAGAGGTAATATGTTATATAGTTTACACGTTAAGAATCTTGCTCTTATAAAGGAGCAGGAGATTGAGTTTTCTAAGGGACTCAACATTTTGACGGGAGAAACCGGTGCTGGTAAATCAGTAGTCATTGGCTCCGTCAATCTGGCCCTGGGAGGGAAGGCTGATCCATCGCTTATCCGTACCGGCGAGGAGTACGCTCTTGTGGAGCTGGTGTTTGGGGTTGATAGCGATGAAAAGAGAAAGCTTCTAAAGGAAATGGATATTCCTGTAGAAGAAGATGGCACTCTTGTGCTTCAGAGAAAGATAACTCCCACAAGGAGTATTTCCAAGGTTTCTGGTGAGACTGTAACTGCAAAGCAGCTGCGGGATATCTCTAACATTCTCATAAACATTCACGGTCAGAATGATCACCAGGAGCTACTTCACAAGAAAAAGCATATGGAGATCTTAGACGGCTATCTTGAAAACGAACTGGGTGGCCTTTTTGGAGAGCTCCGCTCTGAGTACGACAGGATGAAGGCTCTGGAAAAAGAGCTTTCTGAATCTGATATTGATGAAAGTGCAAGACTCAGGGAGCAGGAACTTTTAGAGTTTGAGATAGGCGAGATTGAAGAAGCGCAGCTCGTTGTAGGGGAAGACGAGGAACTTGATAGCGCCTATCGCAAGATGACTAATGGACGAAAAATCTCTGAAGCAGTTGGAACAGCATCCACACTTACTGGATTTGTGGACGATGGCGAGAGCGCTGTAGATCTTATTGGAAGAGCAGTAAGAGAACTATCTTCTGTAGCTTCCTATGACAGCGAGATCGAGGATCTTTTGTCGCAGCTGTCTGATGTTGAAAATCTTTTGTCAGACTTTAATCACTCCCTGTCAGGGTACTTAGACAGCCTTGAGTTTGAAGATGAGAAGTTCAGGAATGTAGAGGACAGGCTCAACGTCGTCAATCATTTAAAGGATAAATACGGTCAGAGTATTGACCTTGTTTTAGATGAACTTAGTAAAAAGCAGGAGCGCCTGGATGTTTTAACGGACCTTGATGCCCACAGAAAGAAACTGTCAAAGGATTTAGATGACAGCAGATCGAAAGCTCTTTTGCTATGTAAAAAGATATCTGACATAAGGAGGAAGGGAGCGGCAGAGCTATCTAAAAAGCTCAAGGCAGCACTTGTTGACCTGAACTTCCTTGATGTTAAGTTCGAGATCGACGTAAGAAGCGATGAGGACAGGATAACTGCAGGGGGCTTTGATGATGTGGAGTTTATGATATCCACTAATCCCGGTGAGGCCATAAGGCCACTTGATCAGATCGCCAGCGGCGGTGAGCTTTCAAGGATCATGCTTGCACTTAAGACAGTGGTGGCAGACAGAGGAGACATCAGCACCCTGATATTTGATGAGATTGACGCAGGTATTAGTGGCAAGACCGCCTGGAAAGTATCTGAAAAGCTTGGAGAACTTTCAAGAGATCATCAGATCATCTGTATCACTCACCTTCCTCAGATCGCAGCCATGGCTGACACCCATTTCATGATCGAAAAGGGACTTGAGGACGGAAGGACAGTGACAGGAATCTATGGCCTTACAGGTGATGACAGCATCAAAGAGCTTGCAAGGCTCCTTGGCGGCGACGAGATCACAGACGCAGCCATAGAGAACGCAAAAGAGATGCGAGGCAAGGCAGAGGATGCCAAAAGAGGGTAAGAAATGACAATCGACAATGACGATCTTTTAAATAGCATAATTGCTTCCCTGGGCAGGATCGATACCATCTCAGCCACTGAGATTCCGGGCATCGACCTTTACATGGATCAGCTCACATCCTTTATGGATGAGAGGCTTAAAAAGACCACAAGGCATCCGGAGAGCGACAAGATCCTCACAAAGACCATGATCAACAATTATGCCAAGAATGATCTTTTGCCACCACCTGTGAAGAAGAAGTACAGCAGGGATCACATCATTCTTTTGATCTTTATCTATTATTTTAAGAGCGTTCTGTCTATCAACGATATTCAGACTCTTTTGGAGCCTTTAAAAGAGAGGTTTCAGAATACTGATCCGGAGTTTAATCTTTCCGACATTTATAACACCTGTTTTGATCTTCAGAAGGAAGAGCTTGACCCTCTTATTGATGATATCAAAAAGAAATATGAGAGATCTCTTTCTACCTTTGAGGACAACGGCCTTAATGAGGATGAAAAGAAAAAGATGCAGACGTTTTCTTTTATCATCCAGATGCTGTTCGACGTCTATATTAAAAAGCTCCTTATGGAGAAGATCCTTGATAACATGGTGAAGGATGACGAAAAGGCAGCAGGCAGGAAGCAAAAGAGCGATAAAAAGAACAAGACCAAGGA
>NZ_JAGAYD010000043.1 GCF_017940685.1 Butyrivibrio sp.
ATCGATGCTGGTTCAACTACCACTAAATGTGCTCTTATCAGCGAAGACGGTGATCTTCTTTACTCCTTCTATTCTAGTAATAATGGAAGCCCGCTTAAGACTGCTATCTCTTCTATCCAGGAGATCTACAAGCTTATGCCAGAAGGTGTAAGGATTGCAAGAAGCTGCTCAACAGGATATGGCGAGGCTCTTCTCAAGTCTGCTCTTTTACTTGACGATGGCGAGGTAGAAACTATCGCCCACTACAATGCTGCTGCATTCTTTGATCCTAAGGTTGACTGCATCCTTGATATAGGTGGTCAGGATATGAAGTGTATCCACATCAAGAACAACTCTGTTGACTCCGTTCAGCTCAACGAAGCCTGCTCTTCTGGCTGTGGTTCATTTATAGAGACCTTTGCAAAATCCCTAGACTATTCAGTTCAGGATTTTGCCAAGGTAGCTCTTTATGCTAAATCTCCAGTGGATCTTGGTACCAGATGTACTGTGTTCATGAATTCAAGAGTTAAGCAGGCCCAGAAGGAAGGCGCTGATGTTGCTGATATTTCTTCCGGACTTGCATATTCAGTTATAAAAAATGCTCTGTTTAAGGTTATCAAGGTATCTGATGCCAAGGATCTTGGCCAGAACATTGTTGTTCAGGGCGGAACTTTCTACAACGATGCTGTTCTTCGTGCATTTGAGATCATTTCAGGCGCAGAGGCAATAAGGCCGGATATTGCAGGTATCATGGGAGCATTTGGTGCTGCTTTGATTGCCAGGGAGCGCTTTAATGAGGTGGACGATTACAAGACTACAATGCTTTCCATTGATCAGATCAATGCCCTTAAGTACTCAACCAGCATGACAGCCTGTCAGGGCTGTACAAACCACTGCCGTCTCACCATCAACAAATTCACAGGTGGTCGTCAGCACATTTCTGGAAACAGATGCGAGCGTGGAATTGGAAAGGTTAAGAACGCAGAAGGCATTCCTAATCTGTTTGATTATAAGTACAAAAGAATATTTGGCTATGAGCCACTTGATGATGACAAGGCAACAAGAGGAACTGTTGGAATACCAAGGGTTCTTAACTTCTATGAAAACTATCCATTCTGGTTTACTTTCTTTACAAACCTTGGATTTAAAGTGGTTCTCTCACCAAGATCCACTCATCAGATCTATGAGATGGGAATTGAATCAATTCCCAGTGAATCAGAGTGCTATCCTGCCAAGATCTCACATGGACATGTGGAGTGGCTTATAGGTCAGAAGGTTGACTTTATCTTCTACCCCGGTCTTTTCTATGAGAGACAGGAAGTTGATGGCGCAACCAACCATTACAACTGCCCAATTGTCACATCATATTCTGAAAACATAAAGAACAATGTGGAAGCCATTACTGACGGTAAAATGAAGCTTCGAAACCCATTTATGGCATTCACAAACCTTGAAACAGTAACTGATGCACTTGTAAAAGAGTTTTCAGAAATCCCGGCTGAAGAAGTAATTGGAGCTGCCAAGGATGGCTGGGACGAAATGGCAAGAGCCAGAAAAGACGTTCAGCAAAAGGGTGAAGAGACCCTTAAATGGATGGAAGAAAATGGCAGACACGGTATTGTCCTTGCTGGTCGTCCATATCACGTAGATCCTGAGATCAATCATGGAATTCCTGACATGATCTGCTCTTATGGTGTTGCAGTTCTTACAGAAGACAGTATCTCACACCTTGGAACTCCTGAAAGACCTCTTATAGTTTCAGACCAGTGGATGTATCATTCAAGGCTTTATGCAGCTGCCAGCTATGTCCGTACAAGGGATGATCTCGATCTTATCCAGCTAAACTCCTTTGGTTGTGGTCTTGATGCTGTTACAACTGATCAGGTTAATGATATCCTGTCAGGTTCTGATAAGATATACACCTGCCTTAAGATAGACGAAGTAAACTCTCTTGGAAGTGCAAGGATAAGAGTTCGTTCTCTTCTTGCTGCTATAAGAGTTCGTAAACAGAAAGCTCAAAAGCGTACAATCAGATCAACAGCCAATAACAGGGTTCTGTTTACTGAAGATATGCGCAAAAACTACACTATTTTGTGCCCTCAGATGTCTCCTATCCATTTTGATATCTTAGAGCCTGCATTTGCAGCCTGTGGTTACAACTTTGTTGTAATGCAAAACGACAACAGACACGCTATTGACATGGGCCTTAAATATGTTAACAACGATGCCTGCTATCCATCTCTTTGGGTTGTAGGTCAGATCATGGATGAGCTCCACTCTGGTAAGTATGACCTTAACAGGACTGCAGTCATCATGTCACAGACTGGTGGCGGCTGCAGAGCTACCAACTATGTTGGATTTATCAGACGTGCTCTTAAAAAAGCCGGAATGGAACAGATACCTGTTGTTTCCTTAAACCTTTCAAAGCTTGAGGCTAATCCGGGCTTTAAAATTAACTTTGAGATGCTTCAAAGAGCAGCCTATGGTGCTATTTTAGGCGATGTATTCATGAGATGTGTCTATAGAATGCGTCCTTATGAAAAGAAAGAAGGCTCTGTTGATGAATGTCATCAGAAATGGCTCATAGAAGCAAAAAACTTTGTAACAGCCAAGCACATGAGCTTTATCCGATTCCAGAAGCTGTGCAAAGACATCATTGAGGACTTTGATAAGATTGAACTTACAGATGAAGTTAAGCCAAGAGTTGGCGTTGTAGGCGAGATCCTTGTTAAGTTTGCTCCAGCTGCCAACAATCATCTTGTTGAACTTCTTGAAGCTGAAGGCGCTGAAGCTGTTGTGCCTGATCTTATGGATTTCATGCTCTACTGCTTCTACAATCAGATCTACAAGGCAAAAGAGCTTGGAACCTCCAAAAAAGCTGCAGCTTTAATTCGTGCTGCTATATGGGGAATTGAAAGATTAAGAGGCGGCGCAAGCAAGGCCTTTGAAAAGAGCGTTCACTTTGATCCACCTACAAGCATCTATGAGCTTGTAAAATATGCTGAGCCTATCGTTTCTATCGGTAATCAGACTGGTGAAGGCTGGTTTTTAACTGGTGAAATGGTTGAGCTTATAAAAGAAGGTGCCACAAATATCGTTTGTACACAGCCTTTTGGATGCCTTCCAAACCACGTTGTTGGTAAAGGCGTTATAAAACAGATGAGACACCTATATCCTGGCTGCAACATCGTAGCAATCGACTATGATCCAGGAGCATCTGAAGTAAACCAGCTTAACAGAATTAAGCTTATGCTTTCTACAGCCCAGAAAAAAGTTAATTCAGATAATAAAAAGCCACAGAAATTAGCATAAAATAAGACACGGGGACGGTTCTACTGACACGGGGACGGTTCTACTGTCAGGTTTTACTTAGATAAAACCTGACAGTAGAACC
>NZ_JAGAYD010000044.1 GCF_017940685.1 Butyrivibrio sp.
CTTAAGTTGTCTTATGAAGCCAAAAAACATGAGATCAACTATCTTAGATCAGAAAACCTTGCATCGGTTTTCGTAACTACAAGGTCTAAGAGCCTTGACGCCATTCTTGCGGACAAAGACTACAAGGAATCAGGCAGGATCACAGTTTTTGACAAGGATGGAAATGTGGATACAAGTCTTGGTCTTGAGTTTATCAAGGGCCGAGGCAATTACTCCTGGAACAACTGGGACAAGAAACCCTTTAAGATCAAGCTTGAAAAGGAAGCATCAGTTCTGGGACTTGGTAATGGCAAGGACTACGCCTTTATTTCAAACGCATCTGATGCGACTCTTATCAGAAATGCCATAGCAAGAGACCTTGAAAAGGCTGTGGGAGTGCCCTTTGCAGGAGAGGGCAGGTTTGTGGACCTTTATATAAATGGGGACTACATGGGCAATTACTATCTTTGCCCCAGCATCGAGGTCGGAACAGACAGGGTAAATATCACTGATATTGATATCAGCCAGAACAGAGTCGTTTCTGAATTAAACAGTAAGGCTCTGAGCCCATATGAGACGCCTCTTATAAAGGGATGGAATATTCCGGACGGTACAGCCGATATCACTGGCGGATATCTTGTTGAAAGAGAATTTGGCGACAGGTACAATCTGGAGTACCAGTACTTTAAAAATGGTTTTATCACCAGTAACGATGAGCATTTTATTGTTATTTCTCCTCAGTACTGCAGCAAAAATGAGATAAACTATATTTCTCAGTTTTTTGAAGAAGCTGAGAAGGAGATACTTGGACATGAGCCTCTGGGAACTATCGTTGATGTAGACTCTTTTGCCAAGAGATATCTTGTTGAAGAAGTGACCAAGAACTATGACGGCGGAGTAAGCAGCTGTTATTACTACAAGGATTCCGACAGCATAGATGGCAAGCTTTATGCTGGGCCTGGCTGGGACTTTGATATGAGTCTTGGCAATTATCTTGAGTGGATGGAGTATTACAACGAGGACGCCACAGGTATAACAAGGCTTTACCTTTCCGATCATTCTAGTATATACTATAGAGAGCTTGCCCAAAACGAAGAGTTTTTAAGCGTAGTCAAAAGGTACTACATGGATATGGCCTTGCCATTTATGGAGTATCTTGCAGATGAGGGCATAGATACTTATGAAAAAGAACTTATGGCCTCCGCTAAAATGGATAGTATCCGCTGGAGAGATATGTATGAGGAAAATGGATATGTATCCGGAGACCACAAGGAGTATGAAGAGCTTAAGACTTTTATCAGAGAAAGGCTTAAGTTTTTAAGTAAAGAGTAAACGATAGAATGTATTACAGAGTAGAAGATAAGTATTTTATATATGAAGATCAAATTGCATATCTTACAAACCGCTTAAAAGAGATGATGGACTATGATGAGCACTCAAGCGGCGGAGGGTATCTTATCCGAAGCGTCTATTTTGATGACGCAGATGACAGCGCTCTCTTAGAGAATGAAGCCGGAGTTGACGAAAGAGAAAAGTTCAGGATCCGCACCTATGAAAGAGATGACGCTTTTATAAGGCTTGAGGAAAAAAGCAAGAAAAGCGGTCTGACCCACAAGGAATCTGCTGTAATAGGCAAGAACACAGTAGAGACTCTTTTAAGGGATGGATGTAGTGCAGGAAGAGCTGTTTTAAATTCTGAGTGCCTTCTTAAGGAAGAAGGATTTCTTTTTAAGAAGCTCTATGCTAAGATGAATACGTCTTTGCTACACCCTGTGACTATCGTCGAGTACGAGAGGCAGGCTTTTGTTGAGAGAGTCGGCAATGTGAGGATCACCTTTGATAAGAACATTGGTGCTTCAGAATATGTGGACAGATTCTTTGAAAAGGATGTCTGCGCAAGACCGGTTCTTCCGTCGGGAGCTCACATACTGGAAGTTAAATACGATGAATTCCTGCCAGAGTACATCCAGCAGGTTTTAGAGATAGGATCACTTCAGAGAACGGCCTTTTCAAAATACACCATGGCCAGAAGAAATTATGAACAGATTGGAGAATTATTATGAGTTTTCAGGACGCACTTAAAAAATCGATATTTGAGGGATTTACTGCAAATGATATCCCTGTGAGCCAGATCGTGGCTGTACTTGCTTTTACATTTTGCATAGGACTTTACCTGTTTTTGATCTACAAGCTTATCAATAAGACTTCTCTTTACAACAGAAGCTTCCATATTGCAATGGCTATGATCTCCGTAGTTACAGCGGGAATTATCCTGGCAATGCAGTCAAGTATCGTCATTTCCCTTGGTATGGTTGGTGCACTTTCAATCGTAAGATTTAGAACAGCCATCAAGGACACCATGGATCTGTTATTCCTTTTCTGGTCAATTGGTGAAGGTATCATCTGCGGAGCAGGACTTTTTGAGCTGGCTGTAGTTGTAGCTCTTTTGGTTACAGCAGGAATTCTTATCCTTGAGCTTATTCCATTAAATAAGAAGCCATATGTGCTTGTTGTAAACAGTACAGATGCAGGCTCAGAGGATGAAATAGTAAAGAGAATCGCTGATAACAGCAAGGGCTATAAGATCAAGAGCAGAAACCTTAAAAAGAGCGGCCTTGATATGATAGTAGAGGTTGCAACCACCACAGAAAAAGACCTTATCAGAAGCCTTGGTGAACTGGAATCAGTTGTGAATGTATCTCTTCTTACCCACGAGGGTGAAGTAAGGATCTGATAAATAAACCTGACAGACATAAGAAAACCACCTGCTTTTGCAGGTGGTATTTTTTTGGGAGGAGGGGTTGTCGGGTGGGGAACCAGACAACCCGTGTATGAAAAAAAGTATTGTTGGGGGTTCAGAAGTTTTTGTCTTCTGATGAGTATTATATTAAACGGAATATTTTGCCAAATTATGTCAGAACTCTAAAAGAAATATAACCTATTCTAAAATAAAAACAAACTTAATAAACAAAAGAAATACAGGGAGATTAAGTTACTGAAGTACGGCTTCTTTATTGAAATTCCCTTTCATTTTGACGCAAAAAAGATCGATTTTCTATGGATTATTCTAAAGATTGTTAATACTATAGGCTTAGAAAGATGTAGTGTTTTCTTTTTTGGCAAGGAGGCAGGCTATGAGTAGTGTAGGTGCTATTTCTTCAGGCTATAATGATTATTCATCATATTCGACAATAACAGGTGGTGGAAAGATAACTAAGGCATCCGAGGATGCAGCAGGACTGGCTATACAGGAAAAGACAGAGTCACAGGTAAGAGGCCTTGACCAGGGAGCAGAGAATCTCAAAGACGGAGAATCACTTCTTAAGATTGAGGATGGTGCCCTTGATCAGGTTACAGATTACCTTCAGTCCATAAAGGAATTGTCTGTAAAGGCTATGAACGGAACCTTGTCTGATGATGACAAGCAATCGATACAGGCTCAGATAGAAGAGTACATGCAGGGCATTGAGGACATTGCTGGGAATACAACCTTCAATGAAAAGCAGCTCCTTAATGGCGATGACAAGCTCTCAATTGCCACAGATGGAAATGGCGGTGAAAAGCAGGTATCAACAACAGATTCTACTCTTAAGGCTCTTGGAATTGAGAATTATGATGTCACAAAAGACTTTGATATGGCAGACATCGACAAGGCTCTTGAGAAGGTTACTTCTTCCAGAACAGAGGTTGGTGCACAGACCAATGGAGTTGACTATGCTCTTACTTATAATTCCCATGCAGCTCTTGAGCTTAATGGATATCAGATGGACAAGGAAGAGAGCAACAGTATAGAAGCTTATCAGAAGATGAAGACCCAGCAAGTGCTGGATACATATCAGAATACTCTCCAGAAAATGCAGATGGAAGATGACGCGCAGAAAAAGCTTTCTGTATTCATGTAAATAATGGGAGGATTCATATAAAAAGGGTGCCTGCGTATATCATTTGTACGCGGGCATCTTTTTATACTTTTTAGCCAAATAATTGTAAAAAACATATTGCTAAAAGTGTCCGCAGCACAAAGACAAGTGTCTTTTGGTGGTAAATTCTTGATCTATATTAATCAGTTGTAGCGATTTTACTGTCCAATACTTGACATAAAGTAATATAAATTCTACACTAAACAAGGCTTGCATAATAGAAGTTGATCTTCAGGTGCAATGACGTACATAGACTGTGCGTAATTGCATTTTTTATGTTATAACTTAATAATTTAGCACGGCAAAGCGTTAACGCTTTGTGGGGATGAATATGCAAGACCTAAGATTTTAGAAATGGGTTGGAGACGCTATGAATACTAAGACTTTAATGTACATTGTAAAGAGAATTCTCCTTGCAATCGTTACAATTTGGGTGGTTATTACAGTCACTTTCTTTGTAATGCACGCTGTTCCAGGCGGACCATTCACTGGTGAGAAGGCAGTAAGTGAAACTGTCATGCAGGCCATGGAAGCCAAGTATGGATTGGATAAGCCACTTGGAGTTCAGTACATTACATATTTAGGAGATATTGTTACCAAGTTCGATTTTGGTCCTTCACTTAAGCAGAGAGGTAGAAATGTCAACGACATCATCCTTGATGGAATGAAGACATCTGCCAAGCTTGGACTTATCGCTGCAGTAATTGCACTTATCTGCGGTGTTATCCTTGGATCTGTTGCTGCGCTTCGCAGAAACAAGCTCATCGACAGGATCATCATGATCATCACAACTGCATTTGTATCTATGCCTTCATTTATTATGGGCTCACTTCTTCTTATAGCATTTGCCATTAACCTGAAGTGGTTCCCTGCAAATGGAGCTTCAAAAAATGGACTTGTCCTTCCCGTAATCACTTTGTCACTTTATCCAATGGCATACATTACAAGACTTACAAGATCTTCAATGCTGGAGGTTCTTGGTCAGGACTATATCAGAACTGCCAAGGCCAAGGGTGTATCCGGCGTTAAGATCATCTTTGGACATGCTCTTAAGAATTCACTTATACCTGTTATCACTTATTTCGGACCTATGCTTGCGGGTATCGTTACAGGATCTCTCGTAGTAGAGCAGATCTTTGCGGTTCCAGGAATCGGACGTGCCTTCGTAAACAGCATCACAGGTCGTGATTACCCTCTTGTTATGGGAACCACTATTGTTCTTGCAACACTGATCGTTATCATGAACCTTGTGGGCGATATCATGTACAAGGTAGTTGATCCGAGAATCACATTAGAGTAATCAGATAAAACTGAAAATAAAGTATAGGAGAAATAAAATGGACATTTCAAAGCTCAGTGCCCAGGTAAATATGGATGATTTCATTCCTGCTACCGAGGCTGAAAAAGAATATATGGTACAGATGCGACCATCATCTACTTTCTTTAAGGATTCTGTAAAGAGACTTCTTAAGAACAAGGTTGCTACAGTTTGTTTCTTTATTATAGTGATCATCACACTGGCAGCTATCTTTATTCCTATGTTCTGGCCTTATTCATATGACCAGATGCTTGGAATGACACCTGGTAAGCCAGTCGATAACAGCTTTAAAGATCTTAGACCTTTTGAATATGGAAGATCTGAGATAAAGAGAATGGAAGCAGGAGAGAGCGTTATTCCTCACGTATTTGGAACTGACTCTCAGGGAAGAGATTATTTCATCCGTGTGGTTTACGGAACTCGTATTTCTCTTGCAGTTGGTTTCTTTGCCAGCATCATCGTTCTTATCATAGGTATGACAATTGGTTCTGTAGCAGGATACGCCGGCGGAGTCGTGGACCTTGTGATAATGCGAATAGTCGATATCATATATTCGCTACCTGATATGCTTATGGTTATCCTTCTGTCATCAGTTCTTAAGGTTGTTATGGAAGGAGCTTTGGACGGAACGGTATTATCCAAGATTGGATCGAATATTATCAGTTTGTTCATCGTCTTTGGTGTTCTTTACTGGGTTTCAATGGCAAGACTCATAAGAGGACAGATATTGTCACTTCGTGAGCAGGAATATGTTCTTGCTGCTGAGGCAGCGGGAGCTAAAGGCAAGTGGATCATCTTAAAGCATCTGATCCCTAACTGCTTCTCAGTTATCATCATTTCAACAGCACTTCAGATTCCAAGTGCTATCTTTACTGAGAGCTACCTTTCATTCCTTGGACTTGGTGTAAATGCGCCTATGCCTTCGCTTGGTTCACTGGCATCTGATGCGCTTAATGGTATTTCATCATATCCTTACAGACTGGTCATTCCGGCAATCGTTATTTCACTTATTGTTCTTTCACTGAACCTTTTCGGTGATGGACTTCGTGATGCGTTTGACCCTAAACTTGACACATAAGAAACTGCGTTTCTTTTGTGCGGATTGCACACTCGCTATACTATTTCGGAGGCTATAAAATGAATTTACTTGAAGTAAGAGATCTGCATACCTCATTCTTCACAGATGCAGGTGAGGTCAAGGCAGTTAATGGAATATCCTTCAATCTGGACAGAGGTAAGGTTCTTGGCATTGTTGGAGAGTCAGGTAGTGGTAAGTCAGTTACAGCATATTCGATCATGCAGATCCTGGCAGGTGCTGGCAAGATAGTTTCAGGTTCTATTAAGCTTGATGGACAGGAACTGGTTGGCGCAGGCGAGAAGGTAATGAAGACAGTCCGTGGAAACAAGGTGTCTATTATCTTCCAGGATCCTATGACAAGTCTTAACCCTACATATACAATTGGACATCAGCTTATGGAGGCAATACTCCTTCATACAGATAGAAATAAGGAACAGGCAAAAGAACGTGCCATCGAGATGCTTAAGCTCGTTAACGTCAATGAGCCTGAAAAGAGAATGAATCAGTATCCTCATGAGTTCTCAGGTGGTATGAGACAGAGAGTTATGATCGCTATGGCCCTTGCATGTGAGCCTGATATTCTTATTGCCGATGAGCCTACAACTGCACTGGATGTTACTATCCAGGCTCAGATCCTTGATCTTATGAAGTCACTTCAGAAAGAGCTTGGAATGGCTATCATCATGATCACACATGACCTTGGCGTTGTTGCCCAGATGTGTGACGAAGTTATCGTTATGTACGCAGGTTCAATCTGCGAGCAGGGAACAGCAGATGAGATTTTCTACAATCCCTGCCATGAATATACAAAGGGACTTCTTCGTTCAATTCCTACAGAGGGAAGAGAGGGCAAGAAGCTTGAGCCTATCACAGGTACACCTATTGACCTTCTCAATATGCCTAAGGGATGTCCTTTTGCACCAAGATGTGACAATGCTATGAAGATCTGCCTTCGTGAGAGAGCAGAACGCATGCAGATCAATGATGATCATGCTGCAGGCTGCTGGATGAATGTCAAGAAGCTGATGGAAGGCGGTGAACAGTAATGAGCGAGATTTTAACAGAGAAAAACCTTGTGGATATCAAGCACCTCAAGGAATACTTCAATGTAAACGTTGGCTTCTTTAAGACCAAGCCACTTAAGGCTGTAGATGATGTGTCTTTTTCTATTAAGAAGGGAGAGACTCTTGGCCTGGTAGGAGAGTCAGGCTGTGGTAAGACCACAGTAGGACGTACTATCTTAAACCTCTACAAGCCTACAGATGGTGAGATCTGGTACGATGGTAAGCTTATTAAGACTAAGGAAGATATCAAGGAATTCCGTAAAAAAGCTACTATGGTTTTCCAGGATCCTTATTCATCATTAAACCCAAGAATGACAGTATCAGACATTATTGCTGAGCCTTTGGACGTACATGGTCTTTATACTACCAAGGAGCAGAGAAGAGACAGAATCCTTGAACTTATGGGATATGTCGGACTTAACTCAGAGCATGCTTCAAGATATGCCCACGAGTTCTCAGGCGGACAGAGACAGCGTATCGGTATTGCAAGAAGCCTTGCAGTTAACCCGGAGTTTATCGTATGTGATGAACCTGTATCAGCTCTTGATGTTTCAATTCAGGCCCAGGTTATCAATATGTTTGATGAGCTCCAGGAGAGACTTGGACTTACATATCTCTTTATCGCTCACGACCTGTTGGTAGTAAGACATATCAGTAACAGAATAGCAGTTATGTACCTTGGAAAGATGGTTGAGCTGGCTGATGCAGATGAGATTTACAACAATCCACTTCATCCATACAGTAAGTCACTTCTTTCTGCAGTTCCTGTTCCTGATCCTAAGATTGCAAGAGCTAATAAGAGAATTGTTTTATCAGGCGATATACCTAGTCCTTTGAACGCTCCATCTGGATGTCCTTTCAGAACCAGATGTGCATACTGCAAGGGAGACTGCGCAGAGAGTATGCCAGAGTTCAAAGAGGTTTCAAAGGGTCACTTTGTTGCATGCCATCATGTGGCTGATATCAACTAGTTCATACATGTGATATGCAGATAACTGTTTATCATGTTTATGATATAAAAAACATTCATAATAAGGAGGAAAATTATGAAAAAGAAGTTAGTTTCTTTGGTACTTGCATCATGCATGGTACTCAGCCTTGCTGCTTGCGGTCAGTCCGCTACAAGCACTGAGACAGCTCCAGCTGATACACAGGCTACAGAGTCTGCACCAGCTGATAGCGCAAACGCAGATGCTCCAGCAGCTGAGCCAGTAGGCGAGCAGGTAATTAACGTTTGCCTTGCTTCTGAGCCTGCATCACTTGATCCAGCACTTAACTCTGCAGTAGATGGTGCTACAATGATCAACCACCTTTTCTCAGGTCTTGCTAAGTGGGGACTTGATGCAAATGGTAACCTTGAGCTTCAGCCAGACTGCGCTCAGGAACTTGTTGAGGGTGTTGAAAACGAGGATGGTACAGTAACTTACACCTACACACTTAAGGATGGTCTTACATGGTCAGATGGCCAGCCTGTAACTGCAGGTGATTTCGTATTCGCATGGAACCGTGCTGCAAGCCAGGCTCTTGCTGCTGACTATGGTTACATGTTCGAAGTTGTTGATGGCTATGCAGACATCTGGGCTGATGGCGCTACAGGCGATGAGAAGCTCAATGTAACAGCTGTTGATGACAAGACTCTTGAAGTAACACTTGTAAACTCTATTGCTTACTGGAATGAGCTTCTTGCATTCCCTACATACATGCCTGTACGTGAGGATGTTGTTTCTAACGAAGCATGGGCTACAGATCCTTCAACATATGTAAACAATGGTGCTTACACAATGACAGCATGGGATCACAACTCAGTTATCACTCTTACAAAGAATGAGAACTTTGTTGATGCTGACAAGGTAACAATGAATCAGATCAACTTCTATCTTTCAGATGATGCTAACAACCAGCTCGCTAACTTCGAGAATGGTGACTGGCAGATGATCGATGATGTTCCTACAAACGAGATCGCTTCTCTTAAGGAGACATATCCTGATGAGTTCGTAACAGCTGGTCAGCTTGGTACATACTATGTATGCTGGAACATCAACGAAGAGATCCTTCCTGCAGGAAGCACACTTACAGGTGCTGACAAGGCTAACGCAGAGAACGAGATCCGTAACGCACTTGCACTTCTTATCGACAGAAACTACATCGTTAACGATATCGCACAGGGCGGACAGGTTCCTGCTTCTTCATTCGTAGCTATGGGTCTTACAGATGCTGACGGATCACAGTTCTATCAGAACGCTGGCCCAAGCAGCAGCTTCTCTGGATACTATGATGTATCTGAGGCAGCTTACGAGGCTAACTGGAACGCAGCACTTGATACTCTTAAGAAGTACTACACATTTGATGAGGCTACTCAGCAGTTCACAGACTTCCCAAGTCTTGTATACCTCTACAACACATCAGAGGGTCACAAGGCAATTGGTGAGGCTATTCAGTCAACATTTGCTGGTATCGGCATCACATTGAACCTTGAGAACCAGGAGTGGGCTACATTCCTTGATACACGTAAGGCTGGTAACTACTCAATCGCTCGTAACGGTTGGCTTGGTGACTACAACGATCCTATTTCATTCCTTGATATGTGGACAACACAGTCAGGTAACAACGATGTTCAGTTTGGTAAGGGTGACAACGCAAACGTTGCTGCATACTCACTTGACATCACAGACCTTGGCTATGACACAAAGGTTGAGAACGGAACATGGTCAGAGACATATGATGTACTTATTGGCGACATCAAGACCTGCACAGACACTAAGACTCGCTATGAGCTTATGCACAGAGCTGAGGACCTTCTTATGTCAACAGGTTGCATCTGCCCTATCTACTACTACACAGACCTTTACATGATCAACAAGAACGTTCAGGGCTTCTTCTCAAGTCCTCTTGGATACAAGTACTTCATGTACTGCACAATTACTGGCTGATCATAAATTAGGCTGGACATTCAAAGAGCCACGGGATTTCCCGTGGCTCTTTTTTAATTTGTATGTGTAGATCATAAAAAGACTTATCAGTTTTTCTTGTTGCCTCCAAGATAGTACATCTTGCCATGCATACCTGATCCATTTGGATTGTAAAGACTCTTAAGAAGATCTCTTTTGGCCTCTTCATAAGCATCTTCATTTTTCTTGGTGTAAGTATTAAGCTCTTCACCAAGAGCATAGATCTGATGCTGCATAATGGCCATGGTCTTGGCCATGTTTTTCATGATCTGGAGAACAGAAGACTGGTTTTCAGTTATGAAGTTGCCCATGCGCTCTTCAGTTACCCTCATTGCATAAACATCAGAGAAGGCAATTACTGTATAGATGGCAGGCAGCTGCATAAGTAGTCCCAGCTCACCAATACATGCACCAGGTCCGATGATGCCAAGGAGAACTTCGTTTTCAGTTCCGTAGCCTACATATATTTCAGCTCTGCCCTGTATGATCTTATAAAGATCAAGATTGACTTCACCTTCCTTGAGGATAAGACTATCAGCTGGGAAAGTGACAATGGCTTTTCCTTCATAGGTATTATCACCTATGGCGCTATTTTGCTTATTGTTATCCATACCCGCACCTCTAATAGTTTTTTGTTAATAATATTATACATGTTTTTTGCATTTTCGTTTGACGCTTTTATGTAATAAGAATATAATTACAAACTGTGTTAAAACGTAGCACTAAGATTGTTTTTGAGGAGAAGATTATGAAAAAGGATAAGCTTAAACCGATGCTGTTTTCCAACTTAAAGAGCTATACCGGGAAGCAGTTTGTAAGTGATGTTGTGGCTGGAATAATTGTTGCCATCATCGCACTGCCACTGTCTATTGCTCTGGCTCTTGCATCCGGAGTAGGTCCGGAAGAGGGCCTTTATACTGCAATTGTGGCTGGATTTATCATTTCCTTCCTGGGAGGAAGCAGAGTACAGATAGCTGGCCCTACAGCAGCTTTTGCCACAATCGTTGCTGGTATTGTTGCTACAAAGGGAATGGAGGGTCTTGCACTTGCAACGATCTTCGCTGGTATCCTTCTGATACTAATGGGACTATTTAGACTTGGAACGCTCATTAAGTTTATCCCATATACTATTACAACCGGTTTTACGGCAGGAATAGCGGTTACAATTGCTATCGGACAGGTCAAGGATTTCCTTGGACTTACATATCCGGCTGGAACAGCAACTGTTGAAACTATGGATAAAGCCGCAGCCATCGTAAAAAATATTTCAACCTTCAATCTTCAGGCACTTATTGTAGGACTTATCTGCCTGGCAATCCAGATTGTATGGCCCAAGATCAACCAGAAGATTCCTGGATCACTTATTGCAGTAATCGTTGGAATCCTGATGGTCAAGTTCCTTAACATGAATGTAAATACTATTGGAGACCTCTACGAGATAAAAGGCGCGCTTCCAACCTTAAAGGTTCCAGCCTTCAGCCTTTCAACTATCAGGTCTGTGGCAGGAGATGGCTTTACAATAGCTATTCTTGCGGCTATAGAATCTCTTTTATCCTGTGTTGTAGCAGACAGTATGATCAACTCACACCACAGATCAAACATGGAGCTTATTGCACAGGGTGCTGGTAATATTGGTTCAGCACTTTTTGGAGGAATCCCAGCTACTGGAGCTATTGCCAGAACAGCAGCAAACATCAAAAACGGCGGACGTACACCTGTAGCAGGTATGGTTCATTCACTTTGCCTTGTACTGGTTCTTTTAGTCCTTATGCCTTACGCAGCACTTATCCCTATGCCAACAATTGCTGCAATCCTGTTCATGGTGGCTTACAATATGTGCCAGTGGAGAACTTTTGTACATCTTGTTAAGACAGCTCCAAAGAGCGACACCATTGTACTTGTCATCACATTTGTACTTACTATCGTATTTGACCTTGTTGTAGCTATTGAGATCGGCATGGTTCTTGCCTGCCTCTTATTCATGAAGAGAATGAGCGAGGAGTCAGGAATCCGTGGATGGAAGTACTATGATCCGGACGATGATCCTGATGGTCCAGAGCTTAAAGAGATACCTAAGCACGTAAGAGTTTATGAGATCAGCGGACCAATGTTCTTTGGCGATGCTGACCTTATAGCAGACATCAGTATCAAGGATTTCACAAGAGCGCTTGTTATCCGTATGCGTGGTGTGCCAGCAATTGATGCAACTGCCATGCACTCCTTTGAACAGCTCTATGAAAAGTGCAAAAACAATGGCGTACAGCTTGTATTCTCACACGTAAACGAGCAGCCACTTAGCACAATGGAAAAAGACGGATTTGTAGAACTTGTAGGAAGAGAAAACTTCCTTCCACATATTGATGAAGCTCTTAAGAGAGCAGCAGAGATTTAAGCATTGCACCGGGGATGGTTCCCCGGTGTTTTTTTATTAAAAAGATAATAAAAATGAATGGAAAAGAAACTAAATATAATGAAATTGTATTAGAATATAAATGTGATATTGATACTTATGGGTAGCCACGTTTTTTAAAGAGGTGACTGAATGGAAAAAGCAAATAAAACCGGCTTTGACAGATATCTTTCTCCGTTACACGTTTGGGCGCTTTCCTTCGGATGTGCAGTTGGATGGGGAGCTTTTGTAATGCCAGGAACAACGTTCCTGCCCTCAGCAGGACCAGTAGGAACATGCTTTGGGCTTATCCTTGGAGCCTTTGTCATGTTCATCATTGGTATCAACTATCATTTTCTGATGAACAGATTTGATGACTACGGTGGAACCCTTACTTACACCGTCAAAACACTTGGGTACGATCATGGATTCATGAGTGCCTGGTATCTGATGCTTGTTTACATAGCAATCATTTGGGCCAATGCATCAGCACTTGCGCTGATCAGCAAAAATCTCTTTGGCAGCACATTTCAATTTGGCTTTTACTATAAGATCCTTGGGTATGATGTTTATTTTGGGGAGATTTTGCTGTCAATAGTAGCTGTGCTTATCTGCGGATCACTGTGCATCAATTCAAAGCGCCTTGCTGTTTCAGTTCAGGTTGTTCTTGCAATTGTTCTGGTTCTTGGAATAACAGTGGTGGTAGTGGCTGCTGGAGCTGATCAGAGTGTTATGCACACAATTCCCGAGCCAATGTTCGCCCGTAATAATGGAACGCCTCTTCGTCAGTTCCTTTTCATAATAGCTCTTTCTCCCTGGGCCTTCGTGGGCTTTGAATCAATTTCAAACTCCACAGCAGGCTTTAAGTTTTCTGCAAAGCATTCGCTTCTGATCATGACAGCAGCTATTTTTACCTCTGTCTTTTCCTATGTTGCGCTGTCTCAGCTGGCAGTTAAGGCATTTCCAGATGGTATCACAAGATGGGATGAGTATATGAAAAGGCTTGGAGAATTTGACGGCGTTAAGGGCCTTCCGACTTTTTACGGCGCATACAGCGCTTTGGGAAATGTGGGCGTATACATTTTGGGAACAGCTGCACTGGCAGCTATTTTAACAGGCCTTATCGGTAACTTTATAGCCGCATCAAGGCTTCTTTACTCCATGGCTGATTATGGAATGCTACCAAAATGGTTTGGAGAAGTCAACAGCGATTTCATTCCCAGAAATGCACTTTTATTCCTTATGGGGATATCAACTTTGATCCCCTTCCTTGGAAGGACTGCCATTGGGTGGATCATAGACGTCAACACCATTGGTGCTGCAATTGCGTACGCATACACTTCTGTGGATGCTTATCTTATTGCAAAAAAAGAGAAAAACACTGAGATCATGGTCACGGGAATAGCCGGGGCTGTATTATCTGTTCTTTTTATGGTCTATTTCATGCTTATCTTTGCAGATGGTATGTCCACAGAGAGCTACCTTATCCTGGCTACCTGGAGCATCCTGGGATTTCTTTGTTTTAGGATAATCTTTGAGAGAGATGGTAAAAAGCGCTTTGGTAAGTCTACCATTGTGTGGATAGGTCTTTTGTTCCTTATATTCCTGACGTCCCTGATGTGGGTTAAAAGAGCTACTGATGAGATGACAGCACAGGTGGTCTCTGAGATCAGCTCATATTATGAACAGCACGCCGGAGGCAGGAGCATAAGCGAGATTGAGGAAACGGAAAACTATATAGCTGGCCTTCTTGCTCAGACTGACCTTAAGATCACCAAAAACATAATCGTTCAGATGAGCCTTAATATCATTTCTCTTGTGATCATGTTCAGTATTTACACTATCATGTCAAAGAGACAGCATTCTGCAGAGATTGAGATTGCCAAAGCAAATGAAAGAAGCCGGGCTAAGACTGTCTTTTTATCCAACATGTCCCACGACATCAGAACTCCCATGAATGCCATAATAGGGTATATCGACCTTGCAGAGAATGAGGCATCGACCTATGAGGAACTGCAGGAATACCTTTCTAAGATCAAGGCCTCCAGTAAACACCTTCTTGCCCTTATAAATGATGTACTGGAAATGAGCCGCATAGAGAGTGGCAAGATGGAGCTTGAGCTGGTTCCGGTGAATCTAAAGAGCACAATGGATGATCTTAGGGATCTCTTTTCAACTCTTATGAGAGAAAAGAAGATCGAGTACATTGTGGATACAGAAGGAATCAGCAATGAGTACGTGTACTGCGACAAGAACAGGTTAAACAGGGTGCTTCTAAATCTTGTGAGCAATGCCTACAAGTTCACTCCTGAAGGTGGCAAGGTCACAGCTTCGGTAAAAGAAGAAAAGCAAAGGATAAAGGAAAAGGCATTATATGAGATAAGCGTAAAGGACAATGGAATTGGAATGTCCAAGGAGTTTGTAGATAGGGTTTTTGACGCCTTTGAAAGAGAGGATGATACGGCAGTAAGCGGCATACGTGGAACCGGCCTTGGAATGAGCATTGTTAAAAGAATTGTAGATATGATGGGCGGAACTATAGATGTTAAGTCCGAAAAGGGAAAGGGCACAGAGTATGTCATAAAGCTTGAACTACAACTTCAGTCAGAGGAAGATATAAAGAAGGCAAAAGAGTCCCAGGCAAACAGGCCAAGTATCATAGATTTTACTGGCAAAACAGCTCTTTTGGTAGACGACATGCCAACAAACAGGAAAATTGCAGTAAAGCTTCTTGAGCGCAATGGCTTTACAGTTGAACAGGCTGAAAATGGCCAGGAAGCAGTGGAGATTGTAAGAAATAGTACCCCGGGGCATTTTGACGTTATCCTTATGGATGTCCAGATGCCACTTCTTAACGGCTATGAAGCCACCATGGCCATAAGGAGCCTTCCTGATCCCGTGGCTTCACAGGTGCCTATCGTGGCAATGACAGCCAATGCCTTCTATGAGGACATCCGAAAAGCTAAAGAAGCAGGAATGGACGGCCATATAGCCAAGCCAATAGACGTAAAAAAGATGTTGGAGGAGCTTACAAGGATCCTTGGCTAAATGTTTACTTGAAAACACAATATATGGTATAATGTGTTTACAAGTCATACAAATAGAGGGGGATCTACGCATGAAGAAGATCTACGTACTGGACACCAACGTTTTGATTCAGGCACCTCACGCTCTGAAGTGTTTTGATGATAACGAGGTCGTTCTTCCGCTGGTAGTCTTGGAGGAGCTTGATACTCACAAGAGAGATGAGGGTGAGAGAGGAGCTAATGTCAGAGAAGCTATCAGGATCTTAGAGCAGCTGCGTGGCGCAGGAGATCTGGTAGCTGGTGTGGAGCTTGATAATGGAGGGCTTCTCAGGGTTGAGAAGAACTTCAAGGATGTGGAGCTTCCCAAGGATATGGCAGACTATAAGTCTGACAACCGCATACTTAAGGTGTGCAAGGGACTTAAAGAGACTAGTAAGGAACAGGTAATTCTTGTTACCAAGGACATTCTGATGCGTATAAAGGCTCAGCTCCTTGGCATTAAATCAGAGGATTTCACAACCGAGCAGGTTGCAGGAGAAGGAGATCAGTACAGCGGCAGGATTGATGTGTATGCCCCTGAAGATGTATTTAAGGATTTCAAGAAAAAAGGCATTCCGGTAGACAAGGTTTACTGCTGTGATGAAGATGGCAATAAATATGCTCCGGAGCTTTATGAGAACGAATTTGTAATAGTAAGAGCAGATCAGTCACTTTCCAAGACTCAGATGGGAAGAGTTTCAAAGGGCATGATCAAAAAGCTCGAGTACGAAAAGAGCCAGCCTTACGGCGTTAAGCCAAGAAATGCCGGTCAGTACTTCCTTCAGGAAGCCCTGATGCAGCCAGCTGACGTGGCTCCCCTTGTAATAGTCAAGGGTATGGCAGGAACGGCCAAGACCTTCTACTCACTAGCTGTAGGACTTGAGAAGATGATCAACCGCCCAACAGGTGAGTACAGAAGAATCCTTGTGTGCAGACCAAATTCCCAGTTTGATGACGACATCGGATTTTTACCTGGTGATGAGCAGGAGAAGATTTCACCACTTATGAGGCCTATCATAGATAACCTTGAGCAGCTTATCGACTCCAACGAGGAGGAGAGATACAAGGATGAAAAAGAGCTTCAGGGCAAGACTGATGAAGTCTTTGAAAGAGGTATAGTTCAGTGTGAGGCCCTAAACTTCATCAGAGGCCGTTCCATCTTAAAGACCTACCTCATCATTGATGAAGCCCAGAACATGACACCTACTCAGGCAAAGGGTATCATTACAAGAGCAGGTAAGGACACCAAGATCATCCTTCTTGGAGATCCTAACCAGATCGACAGACCTTTCCTTGATGAGAGGACCAACGGACTTTCTTATGCATCAGAGCATATGAAGGGGAGCCCCTTTGCATGGCAGATATCTCTTTCTGCATCAGAGTGTGAGCGAAGCCTCCTTGCTATGGATGCTATTGAGAGAATGAGAGATAAGGGCTAAATATAGCTATTTACTGGCACTGCGATGCTTTCGCAGTGCCAGTTTTTTTGTGCTTGACAGCTTGGTCTATTGGGTATAAACTAAACTTGTCAAGTCGATATCGAATAGACCAACGGAGATAATTAACTATGGCTGTAGAATTTGGAGAAGTACAGATGAAGTTTGCAGAGCTCATCTGGGAGAAGGAACCTGTTGGATCAGGTGAACTTGTTAAGCTCTGCGCGGAGAGGTTTGACTGGAAGAAGTCCACAACCTATACGGTCCTTAAAAAACTCTGTGACAAGGGACTGTTCCAGAACGTGGAGGGAATTGTTACTTCCAGGATTTCCAAGGAAGATTTTTACACAAAAAAGAGCGAGGAATTTGTAGACGAGGCATTTGGGGGCTCACTACCAGCTTTTTTGGCAGCGTTTACCTCACATCAACAACTATCAAGAAAAGACATTGAGGAAATACGGAGTATCATTGATAAGATTCAGTAAAGGCATCATGTGAAGGCGAGAGGGAAAGAGTATGGGGCTAATCTTTAGTAAAGTACTTGAGATGAGTATGGCGGCTGTTCTTTTGATAGTTGCGGTAACACTTCTTAGGATACCGCTGAAAAAAGCGCCAAAGTGGTTCATGGGGGTATTGTGGACTATTGTGGCACTTAGGCTTCTTGTGCCACTTCAGGTGGAATCAGGTCTTGGCTTTATGCCTGATTTTGGACAGGTTACAAGTCTTGTTACAGGCAGGGAAGCTTTAAATGACAGCAGCGTGTATACCTCTGAAGATACTGTTTTACCTTCTTCAGAGCTGACCAAAAACGAGGCTTTAGCTGACGGTGGCGGGATTTCTAAGACTACTCTGGATCAGAAAAAGGGAACACTAAGTTACCTTACAATCCTTTGGATTGTGGGTATGATCATGGCTTTTGGCTATGCATTATACAGTTACATTTCTATTAGGTTAAAGACAAGAGTGTCCATCAGATACAGATCCAGCGATAAGGTTTACGTATGTGATGACATAGATACACCTTTTATATTTGGACTTGTAAAACCCGTGATCTACCTGCCATCAGGCCTTGACCACGACACAATTGTCAATGTAATAGCCCATGAGAAGGCACATCTTAAAAGAATGGATCACTTAAGAAAAGGCCTTGGCTTTTTTATCCTGACTATCCACTGGTTTAACCCGTTTGTGTGGCTTTCTTATATCTTGTTTTGCAGAGATATAGAGCTTGCCTGCGATGAGAGAGTTATCAGCACCATGTCTACAGATGAAAAGAAATCCTACGCAGAGTCACTGTTATCCTGCAGCACTAAAAAAAGAAGGATGATGGTATACCCTGTAGCCTTCGGAGAAGTTGCAGTGGGTACCAGGATCAGGCAGATCTTTAATTACAAAAAACCTACATTCTATCTTGTACTTTTGCTGGTTGCGATAACAGGAACACTTGCCACCTGCTCTTTTACAAGAGCAGCAGATAAGGTTACCATAACCCCCTATAAAATTGACGTAGTATCTGCCCCTGACAGAATAAGAACAGAGAATGTGGAGGCTATAGCAGAGCCAGTAATGGCCAGGACCAGAATAGAAGAAATAAGGTGGAAAGAGGAATCAGAGGAAGTAAAAGTTGGGCAACAGGCGAAAGCTGATGAGATAGAAAAAAGCACTTCAAGTGTTCCTTCTGAAGTAAAAATCGAAGACAACGGTAAAGGAGCTTCTGTAGATGTAAAAGAGGGAAACACCCATGTCAGTGTTTCAGCAGATGACTTAAACAAGCTGACTTCTGTAGAACCTGTAAAAGAAGTTGTTAATGTTACAGAAGATATCGTAGACGAAGTGACAGATGGCATTTTGATAGATGGAGAAATTGCTGACACTGCAGTAGACACCGCATTTAGTATTACCACAGACACATTGGGACTAGTTGACAGCATACTTGGATGGTAAGGAGGATATCATGGCAGATAAGAGAAACATGGTTATTTTTGCAGCGGCAAAGGAAGCAGGTATTTTAGAAAAAGAGATGAAGAACGTACTTGTAGGTCACAAGGACGGATTTTTCGAGATTACTTTTTCTACTGAGTGGATGATGTACGATATGTATGTGGAGGAGGAGTCAATGATGGTCCTTGGGGTAGATTTTAGACCAATACCAGTAAACTCACTTCTTGAAAGCCTGCCTGAGTCAGTTCAGGATGCATCCTAAGAAAAAACAAAAAAGATAAGGGCCTGTCTCTTGACGCTTGTTCATATAAGCTCAGAGATGGCCCTTTTTTATTATATCCTTGCCAAATTCTTTTTTCAGTTTTTCGGTCATGGCATCCAGCTTTTTCTGTTTCTCTCTGTTTGGAGTATTGGAGAATTGAGAATTATTACTGCCTTGAGACATCATATTATTGTCAAAGAGGCTTAGCTGCTGATAAGAACCATCGTCAAGCTTACTTACTCCGACACCTACAAGGCGGACAGTCTCGCCCTTTATGAAAAGACCTTCATCTCCAAGAAGAAGCTTGTCACATAGTTCTTTTGAATACTTGTAGATATTCTGTTCGTCGCAGATGGAGCTCTCCAGCTGAAGCTGGGCTGAGTGGCGCTTGAAATTGCCGGTCTTAACGGAAACAGTAATGGTGCGTCCATAGACATTGTCTCTCTTAAGCCTTCCGGAAACCTTCTCTGACAGGAACTTAAGGATTGGAACGATATCTTTATCATAGCCATCTGCGTTTAAGTCATTTTTTAAAGTGGTCTCATTGGAATAACTCTTGGCATCCTCGTAAGTATCTGTCACCTCGGCGCTTCCAAAGCCGTTGGCACTTCTATAGATATAACTTCCGGCGTTAGCTCCAAGGAAGGAAATAAGCATTTCAGGATCTGAGGTAGCAGCATCGCCAATTGTCCTGATTCCTATATTCTGTAGTCTTGCAGCAGTCTGCTTGCCACATCCAAAGAGATCTCCGATGGGCAGAGGCCACATCTTATCCTGTATTTCCTCAGGGAAAAGAGTATGGATCCTGTCAGGCTTGGTAAAGTCGCTGGCCATCTTGGACAGGAGCTTATTACAGGAAATACCAACGTTAACTGTAAATCCCAGAGAGTCTCTTATTTCATCTTTTATCTTTTTGGCAAGGCAGATAGGATAAGGGTATTCCTGTGTCTCAAGGTATCCGTAAACCTCTTTTAGTCCTGAGATATCAACAAAAGCTTCATCAATTGACATCTGCTGGACAAGAGGTGAGTACTTGTTTAAAATATCGATAAAGGCATGAGAATATTCCCTGTAGGTATTAAAGTCCGACTGAACTAAAACCAGATGGGGACACTTCTCAAGGGCTTTAACGACAGGCTCACCAGTGACAATTCCATACTTTTTGGCTGGAATTGACTTGGCAGTTATGATTCCATGTCGTTTCTTTACATCACCGCCTACAGCAGATGGAATGGTCCTAAGATCTACGCCATCCGGATCCTCACGCAGCTTCTTAAGGGCAGACCAGGACAGAAAGGCGGAGTTGACATCAATGTGGAATATGTACTTGTCATAGTCATAAACGTGGTTGTTATCCATACTTATAGGATACCAAGAACGCCTGTTCGCTTCAAGGCGTAAATGAGATTATAATAAAATTTCATTAATTTCACTTTTGCGTGAAATTATTATGTCTTTTTTGTGTATTTTCAATCGAAGAATTGTTGAATACATAGGAAAATTAAGATAGTATATATATAGGAGTATGGGATTTCCATAATTGTGTTTATAAGTATAGGAGCGAATGTTATGAGAAAGGTTCAGTTTAAAAGAATCGTAGCAGTGGCACTTACAGCTGTTCTTACATTCACACTTGTAGCGTGTGGAGCAACCAAGGAAGCTGTTATTGATGACCAGGCTGCTACCAGAGGATTGGAAGAGGGCGCAGGTGAGATCTGGATTGATAACCAGGCTATCGCACTTGCAGGATCTGCTTCATCTACACAGGCTGCTGTTGATGCTTGTACAGCAGTATTCAACATGATGAATCAGACAAGAGCTGCTCAGGGACTTGCAACACTTGCATGGAGCGAGCCACTTACAGATGCAGCAAGAGTACGTGCACAGGAGTGCAGATCATCATTTTCACACACAAGACCTGATGGATCAGCATTCTGGACAGTTGACAGTAATGTTCAGTACGGCGAAAACCTTGCTAAACTTTACAGTTCTGCTGACAGCGTATACACAGCATGGATGAATTCACCAACACATAAGGCTAACATTATGGATGGTGGATACAAGACTGTAGGTATCGCAGTATTCCAGGACGACGGCGGCAGCTGGTATTGGGCTCAAGAGTTCGGATATTAAAAATTTAATCTCATAAAAGGGGGGATAGATATGTTTGGAAAATCTTCGAAAGATATCTATATCAACAATGAGACGAGGCCACTGTCTGTAGGCGGTTCCAATGACAATCCCTACATGCAGGAAATGCTCCGTGGCGAGGAGAAGCGCCGTGAAAAAAATCGCGACGATATCTACAACAGACAAAATGGATACATCAAGTAACGTACTATAAAAGGCCTGGGCTTTTGCCCAGGCCTTTATGGTTTATATTACAGGTTATTTGCGTCGCCTTCAGAGTACTTCTCATCGCAGTATCTGCAGCGGTAGATTTCATTTTCTTCATCTGCAAGATAAAAGATCTGAGGAAGTTCTTGCTCGATGGAGGAGATACATCTTGGGTTGTGACACTTTATGACTCCGGTTATCTGCTTTGGAAGGACCAGTGATCTCTTTTCGATGATAACGCCGTCCTTGATAACGTTTACAGTGATGTTGTGATCGATAAATGCCAAAACGTCAAGGTCCAGAGAGTCGATGTCGCACTCAACCTTTAAGATATCTTTTTTGCCCATGGCTTTACTCTTTGCGTTTTTGATGATAGCTACAGTTGAATCCAGCTTATCAAGACCAAGGTGTCTGTATATCTGCATGCTCTTGCCAGCCTGAATGTGGTCAAGAACAAAGCCTTCTTCTATTTTTCCAATATTTAACATAATTAACCTCTCTTTAATATTATTTGATCCCAAGTAATGTCAGTATCAGAGCCATTCTTACGTACATGCCGTACTGAACCTGTTTAAAGTAAGCAGCTCTTGGATCGTTGTCTATTTCTACGGAAATCTCGTTGACTCTTGGAAGAGGGTGGAGGATAAACATCTTTTCTTTTGCCAGAGCCATTTTTTCTTTATCAAGGATATAGAAATTGCGAAGTCTTATGTAGTCTTCTTCATTAAAGAAACGCTCTTTCTGGACTCTTGTCATGTACAAAAAATCCAGCTGTGGCATTACTTCTTCAAGCTTTATAACTTCTTCGTATGGAATGTTCTTTTGGCGCAGCATCTCAGTGATGTAGTCAGGAACCTTAAGTTCCTTAGGTGATATGAAGATAAACCTGATGCCCTCGTAGCGGCTCAGGGCATTTATGAGAGAGTGGACTGTTCTGCCAAACTTAAGGTCGCCGCAAAGACCTATAGTGAAGTTTTTAAGGCTTCCATATAGAGACCTGATTGTTAGAAGGTCAGTCAGTGTCTGGGTTGGATGCTGATGTCCTCCGTCTCCTGCGTTGATCACAGGGATAGATGACTTGGAAGCAGCAACCATTGGCGCACCTTCCTTAGGATGTCTCATGGCGCAGATATCTGCAAAGCAGGATATAACTCTTATGGTATCTGCAACGCTTTCCCCTTTTGCTGCAGAAGAGGAGTTTGCGTCTGCAAAGCCAATGACCTGTCCTCCCAGGCGGATCATAGCTGTTTCAAAAGAGAGCCTTGTCCTTGTACTTGGCTCATAGAAGCAGGTGGCCAGGATCTTGCCATCGCACTTGTGCGAAAAGCCTGGCAGGTCTTTTTCAATCTCACCTGCAAGATCAAAGAGGTCCTCCAGCTCCTCCACTGAAAAATCGAGTGGATTCATCATGTGTCTTAATTTTTCCATACGTTCTCCCATCTTTATGAATAATAATCTAAATTTAAGCGCGTACCCCGAAAGAATACGCGCCTTTTAACTATTTTGTAGAAACTATAAAAGGAGATGGTGCAGCTGAACCATCAAGCGGCATGTGGTAATAAAGAGTGTCATCTCCAAATACTTTAAAATACAGATACCTTGAAGTTAAGTTAAGACTGTTGGTAATGCCATTGAAAAGGATGACCTTGTCAGATCCGTCAAGGTTACATCTTCTAAGAGATGGTGCATCTGCATTTGAAAATGAATAGTAAATATGGTTGTGATCCAGAGTAAAACAGTCAGCTCTGTCTGAAGTAACAAGTTCAGGAACACCAGTTGAAAGGCTGGCTCTCCAGATACTGTAATTGGAATCGCCATTCATATAGTATATATAACCATCCTGAACTACTGGAAAGAAATAGTTACCACTAAGGAAAGTGCTCTGGGTATCACCAGTTCTGGTATCAAGGTAGTGAAGATTGTGGTCGCTGTTTACACCGGTAAAGAAAATAAGTCCGTTGTCGTAGCAGAAGGGAGAAACAAGCTCATCTGTTACCTGGATAGGATCTGATTTACTGACCTTCATCTTGTTGAGGGATCCGCCACCTGTTTTTAACTGGAAATAGAGGTACTCACCGCAAAGGGCCAGCTCTCCACAAAAGTCTCTGAGCATACAGGTCTGATCGCTGCCGTTGGCCTTGCATCTGTAGATACCAAACTGATTGGTAGCAGCTCCAAGGCCCTTTACCTTGGAAGATTTGGAGGTTGAATCCATATAAAAATAAATGAAACCATCTGCGCCGTTAATATACTTGGCACCCATGGTTGTGAGACGCTTGGGCTTTGATTCATCCGCATTCATGGAATAGAGACAGTTATTGTCAGAAGCATTGGCAAAATAGACCTTGCCATCCATTTCAAAAAATAATCCGTTGTTGTGGAGATTGCCGGCAGAATTGCCAACAGCATCGGGATTTAAGGGAACTGCCTTATCAAGAAAATAGTAGGTGGTAAACCCGGCAAAAGCAAGAAGTATAAGTATAAATACCACAATAAATTTCTTATTCATCCTAGTCCCTCCATTAACCATTATATCCATGGCTGTTCTTGCTATCAAGAAATATTTCGTTTATCATTAATTGAGTAGATTAAAGCACAAGGAGATTCTGGCAACAATGGATTTATCACAGCTTCGAGGAGAAATAGACCGCATAGATTCGCAGATTGTAGAACTGTATGAACAGAGGATGGAGGTATCTTCTGCAATTGCAGATTATAAGATAGCAAATGGAAAAAAGGTATTTGACAAGGAGAGGGAAAAAGAAAAGATCCAGGCAGTAAAGAGCCTTGCCCATTCTGAGTTTAACAGTATCGGCATAGAGGAGCTCTTTTCCCAGATCATGTCCATGAGCCGTAAGCTCCAGTATCAGAAGCTATCCCAGGAGGGAGCTTCACTTCGCCTGCCATTTATTCCTGTTAAGAGCCTTGATAAGGAAAGTGCAAGGGTGTGCTATCAGGGAGCAGAGGGAGCCTATTCAGAAGAGGCTACGGTAAAGTTCTTTGGGGAGAACGTTCACTCTTTTCATGTAGATACGTTCAGAGATGCCTTTGGAGCTTTGGAGGAGGGAAGCGCAGACTACGCAGTTCTTCCGATTGAGAACTCCACAGCTGGCATTGTAAATGAAGTATATGATCTTCTTACAGAGTACGAGAGCTACATTGTAGGAGAGCAGATAATAGATATCAGGCACTGCCTCATGGGAGTAAAGGGAGCGACGCTTTCAGACATCAAAACTGTTTATTCCCATCCCCAGTCTCTTATGCAGTCCCAGAGATTCCTTACAGAGAACAGCCAGATCGAGCAGATCAGCATGAAGAACAATGCCTTTGCTGCAAGAAAGGTTTCAGAAGATGGCGACAAGACGCAGGCTGCAATTGCAAGTAAGAGAGCTGCAAAAGTTTACGGACTTGAAATAATAAAAGAGGGCATCAATCAGGCGGAGTCAAATTCCACAAGATTTATCGTTGTGACATCAAGAAAGGTATTTTTGGAGGGGGCAAAAAAGATAAGCCTCTGTCTTGAAATATCTCATGAGCCTGGAGCTCTTTATCATATAATGTCACACTTTATCTATAACAACCTCAACATGACCGGGATCGAATCAAGGCCAATAGAGGACAGAAACTGGGAGTACAGGTTCTTTATTGATTTTGAGGGCAGTTTAGAGGACAGCAGCGTTAAAAATGCGTTAAGAGGCCTTAGAGAAGAGGCTAAAATGATGAAAATCCTGGGTAATTACTGATAACCCTAAAAGGAGCGGCTATGACTGGAGAAGTATTTGCTGCAATTGATGTAGGTTCATATGAGATGGCTCTTAAGATCTTTGAGCTGTCAGATAAGCGCGGGGTAAAAGAACTTGATCATGTAAGGCACAGAATGGATCTGGGCTCTGAAACCTATGCAACTGGTAAGATTGGATCCCGCCATGTCGAAGAGATGATGAGGATCTTAACTGAGTTCCGTCAGATCATGAAGACCTACGGAGCTACTCATTATAAGGCATATGGAACAAGTGCCATCAGGGAGACCAGGGACATTGTGGTACTTCAGGAGCTTATAAGACAGAGAACCCATATACAGATTGATGTTCTTAGTAACTCTGAGCAGAGGTTCCTTGATTACAAATCTATCGCCCTTAAAAATGAGCAGTTCCAGGAAGTCATCAAGCGCCCCACAGCCATAATCGATATTGGCGGTGGCAGTATCCAGATCTCTCTATTTGAGAAGGATGCCCTTATAGCCACCCAGAACCTTAAGACCGGTGTGCTTAGGCTTCACGCTATAATGCAGACAGTACACGCCACAAGAAACAGATATTTTGAGCTCATATCAGAGCTTGTGGGATCACAGCTTGCTGTCTTTTCCAAGATGTACTTAAAGGACAGGAAGATTGAGAACCTTATAATAATTGATGACTATGTTTCCCCTGTAGTAAGGAAACTCAAGTCCGATACTGAAATGGAGGGCTTTATAACCAGCACAGAGTATAAGAGTATCCTTGAAAGGGCCAGCGATGCCAATGCAGCTTCCGTTGCTAAAAAGCTTGATATGCCAGAAGAGAACATTCCTCTTTTGTACGTTTCAGGAATTCTTATCAAGTGTATCATTGATCTTACCAAGGCAGAGAGTATCTGGGCTCCGGGCGTTACACTCTGCGACGGTATAGCTTATGAGTACGCTGAGAAAAAGAACTTCATCAAGGCGCCGCATGACTTTGAACATGATATCATCTCCTGTGCCCAGAACATATCAAAGCGCTATATGGGCAGTAAATCAAGGCGTGAGACTCTATGGAAGATTGCATCGGAGATATTTGACAACACCAAAAAGATACATGGACTGTCCAAAAGAGAAAGGCTCCTTTTACAGGTTGCCACAATGCTCCATGACTGTGGCAAGTATATAAGTATGATAAATCTTGGAGACTGCTCTTTTAACATAATAATGTCCACTGAGATAATTGGACTGTCCCACAAGGAGAGGGCCATTGTTGCCAATGTTGTAAGGTACAACCACGAGCTCTTTGACCATTACGGAGAGGGCAGTCAGTATCTGGAAGGGTTGTCCTTTGAGGAGTATCTTGTGGTTGCCAAGCTCACGGCTATCCTTAGGGTTGCTAACAGCCTTGACAGGACTCACAAACAGAAATTCAAAGACGTCAAGGTCACAGTCAAGGACAGAGAACTTATAATAAACATCGATACAAGAGACGACATTACCCTGGAAAAAGGTCTTTTCACCAACAGGGCACAGTTCTTTGAGGAAGTATTTGGAATAAAACCTGTCATCAAACAAAAGAAGATGATCTGAAAATTTGAGGGGTTACTATGGATAAAGGTAAAAAACAAGCTGATTTTGACAGACCGGAACTATATATAAACAGAGAGCTCAGCTGGCTGCAGTTCAATGAGAGAGTGCGCTCTGAAGCAGAGGATGAGAGCAATCCTTTGTTTGAGAGGCTTAAATTCCTTAGTATATCAGCCAGCAACCTGGATGAGTTTTTCATGGTCAGGGTAGCTTCCCTGAAGGATATGATAAACGCAGACTACAAAAAGCCTGATATTGCAGGAATGACGCCTTCTGAGCAGCTTGAGGCTGTACTGTCAGAGGTCCATAAGTTTGTGGACAAGCAGTACCAGATCTACAACAAGCAGCTGGTTCCAGCGCTACTTGAAAATCGTCTTAAGATCACTGATGGAATGGACCTTTCAGACAAGGACCTTGAGTATGTGGACAGGTATTTTGATGAGTACGTGTATCCTGTTCTTACTCCTATGGCGGTGGATTCCTCAAGGCCATTTCCTCTTATAAGAAACAAGTCATTAAACATCGGTGCTCTTCTTAAAAAGAAGGAGGGCAAGGACGATGTCGATTTTGCCACAGTTCAGGTTCCTGATGTTCTGCCAAGGGTATTGGAAATTCCCTGCGAGGACAATGGCATCTGCCCAAGAAAGATAATCTTCCTTGAGCAGATTATTAAGAGAAACATGCAAAAGCTGTTCCTTAACTACGATATAATCACAAGTGCAGCCTACAGAGTTGGCCGTAATGCCGATCTTTCTATAGACGAGGACGAGGCTGAGGATCTTTTAAAAGAGATCGAAAAGCAGATAAAGCGTCGTCAGTGGGGCCAGGCCATAAGGCTTGAGGTTCCAAAGGGTATAGATAAAAAGCTCCTTAAGTTCATTGCTGATGAGCTTTCTGTAGAAGATAACGAGATTTATATGGTGGATGGTCCGCTGGATCTGACATTTCTTTTCAAGATGTATAAGCTGGAGGGCTTTGACCACTTAAAAGAGCACAGCTACCGGGAGCCTCAGCCTGTTCCGGAGTTTGAGAGCGGTGAGAACATTTTTGATGTGATCCAGAAGGGGGATGTACTTATGCATCACCCATACCAGACCTTTGAAAATGTAGTTAAGTTTGTAGAGACCGCGGCTGTTGACCCCAATGTCCTTGCTATCAAGCAAACTCTTTACAGGGTAAGTGGTAATTCACCCATCATCGCTGCCCTTGCCAAGGCTGCTGACAATGGCAAGCAGGTAACTGTTCTTGTAGAGTTAAAGGCAAGATTTGATGAGGAAAACAATATCGTATGGGCCAAGATGCTTGAAAAAGCTGGCTGCCACGTTATCTACGGTCTTGTGGGCCTTAAGACCCACTGTAAGATAACTCTTGTGGTAAGGCGCCAGGAAGATGGCATCATGCGCTATGTTCACCTTGGTACCGGTAACTACAATGATTCCACAGCCAAGCAGTACACTGATGTTGGTCTGTTTACCTGTTCTCCAGCAATTGGTGAGGATGCAACAGCTGTGTTCAACATGCTATCTGGCTATTCAGAGCCCCTTGGCTGGAACAAGCTTTCTCTGGCACCTTTGTGGCTTAAGGACAGGATAATTTACCTTATAAGGCGCGAAGCTGACCATGCAAGAGCTGGTGAGAGTGCAAGGATAGTTGCGAAAATGAACGCCATCTGTCACAAAGATGTAATTGCTGAGCTGTATAAGGCCAGCTGCGCAGGAGTTAAGGTAGACCTTATAGTCCGTGGAATATGCTGTCTTAGAGCAGGAGTTCCGGGAGTTTCTGAGAACATCACAGTAAGGTCCATCGTTGGTAACTTCCTTGAACACAGCAGGATATTCTATTTTGAAAATGGTGGAAGCCCTGAGTTTTACGCAAGCAGCGCCGACTGGATGCCAAGAAATCTTGAGCGGAGGGTTGAGATTCTTTTCCCAGTGGAAGATAAGGTGCTTTGCGACAAACTGTGGAACATTCTGGACACAGAGCTTAAAGACACAGAAAAGGCCCATGTCATGAACAACAAGGGCGTCTATGTAAAGAAAGAAGCCAAGGACGGCGAGAAGATCAATTCCCAGAAGATCTTTGGCGAAGAGGCTGCTTCTTTGACCAGGAAGTTTGATGCTTCCATAAGCCGCGTGTTCATACCTGAGATGAGCCCTGAGGCAAAGGAATAAATAGCATTTGGAGACAGATATGAAATACGTACTTGCATCCGGATCCCCAAGAAGGAAGGAGCTTTTGGGGAAGATAATTCCGGAATTTGAGATAATACCTGCAGCTTCAGAGGAGAAGACTGGTAAGGTACTTCCTTATGAAGTAGTTGAAGAACTCTCTTTTCAGAAAGCTTCTGAAATATTTCATAAAATTTTAACGGATAGGGAGGATCAACTTGTTGTAATCGGTTCGGACACCGTTGTATCATATAATCATAAGATACTTGGTAAGCCTGTGGCCGAGGCTGATGCTGCAAGGATGGTTTCTCTTTTATCAGGTAATGATCACGATGTATATTCCGGAGTCACTGTTTTTTACTCAGAGGATGGAAAAGAGAGATCATTTACCTTTAGTGAACAGACCAAGGTCCATGTAGCAGAGCTTTCTGAGGATGAGATAAATGACTACGTGGCAACAGGCGAGCCCCTTGATAAGGCTGGTGCCTACGGGATACAGGGACTGTTTGCCAGGTATATTACAGGAATTGAGGGCGATTACTACAACGTAATGGGACTTCCTGTAGCAAGACTTTATCAGGAATTAAAAAACCATTCACTTCTTTGATGATTTAAGGAGGCTTTTATGCACGAATATGATGAAGCGGTTCTTAAATGTTTTTTAGAAAATCAGGGGCAGCTGTTTCCTGAGGATGTAGCTGAGAATATGGAGGAAGCTGAGGCTTTCCTTGAGGACTGCATGGCCGTAGTGGTGGATGGTGTTGATGAAGTTGAGGAATACTTTGAGGAGACAGGCGTTGATACAGAAGGTGACAACGTTCTGGACGCTGACGAAGTTTTTGATATAGGCGATGGCAGATACCTTATAGTTGAGGGATGACTATTTTGCCAAGATGCAGATAAATATGGTATGTTAAGAGAGCCCGAAGGTGACTTTGGGCTCTATATTTTTGCAAATAAGGAGATGAAATGGGAAGGAAAATCTTTTTCTTTGATCTTGATGGAACTTTGCTTACTACTGATAAGAAGATTTCTTTAAAAACCCTTGATGCTTTAAAGAAGTTCACTGACGCGGGAAACTATTTTTGCATAAATACAGGAAGGGCTATAGACAGTGCCAAGGCGGTGTATGACGGCCTTGGTCTTGATTTTAAGGGAAGCTTTTTGTGCGGGTCAAACGGGACTGAGATCTATAGCGTCGATGAAGACAGGTATGTCTTTAAGATCGGAGTGCCCCTTGAGCTTGTGCCAAGGATACTAGATCTTGCTGAAGAATATGATGTCCACTGTCACACCTACAACGAGGATCATATTGTATCAAGACATGACAACGAGTGCATGAAGTACTACAGAAGGGTCATAAAGACTCCGCTTCTTATTACAACAGATGTCCTTAAGGACGTAAAAGAGCCTCCTTCAAAGATGATCTGTATTGAGCTTCATGATCATGAAAAGCAGGAGCGGTTTAGATGTGCCCTTCAGGATATGGTGGGAGATAAGCTGACACTTCTTTATTCAAATCCATACTACCTTGAGATATTCCCTTCTGAAGCAGGTAAGGGCAGCGCAGTTAAAAGACTTGCTGAAATTCTTTCAGTTGATATAAAAGATACTTACGCAGCTGGAGATGAGCAGAATGATATCTCTATGATAAAAGCTGCAGGCTGTGGCATCGCCATGGTAAATGGTACGGATCTTGTAAAGAAGAGCGCTGATGTGATCACAACCTATGACAATGACCACGATGGCCTTGCAGAATTTATCTTAGGGGCAATAGATTAAAATGATATTGTCTATGGCGCTTTAATGTGCTAAACTAATTCGAACACTTAAATTACGTTACGAGGAGACTTTTTATGAATATAGTATGTTTAGATCTTGAAGGCGTTCTTGTTCCAGAAATCTGGATCGCATTTTCAGAGGCAAGTGGTATTCCTGAGCTTAAGAGAACCACCAGGGATGAACCTGATTACGACAAGCTCATGAGATGGAGGCTTGGAATTTTGAAGGAGCATGGCCTTGGACTTAAGGAGATCCAGGACACTATTGCTAAGATTGATCCCCTTCCAGGTGCAAAAGAGTTTCTGGATGAGCTAAGGAGCCTTACCCAGGTCATCATCATAAGTGATACCTTTACCCAGTTTGCTACACCTCTTATGGAGAAGCTTGGCTGGCCAACTATTTTCTGCAATTCTCTTGAGGTGGCAGAAAGCGGAGAGATCACTGGCTTTAAGATGAGGATAGAAAACTCCAAACTCACCACAGTAAAGGCTCTTCAGTCTATCGGCTATGAGACTATCGCAAGTGGTGACAGCTACAACGACCTTGCCATGATACAGGCTTCCAAGGCGGGATTTCTTTTCAGATCTACTGACAAGATCAAGGCTGATTATCCAGATATTCCTGCATTTGAAGAATATAGTGACCTTCTTAATGCTATAAAAGAACAATTATAATCGATTAAATGTAAAATTTAATTGCATATGTACACATAGTATGTGACAATTAATATAACTAGCGACCTAGCCCAGAAAGCTGAGGACAGTTCATGTGGGATTTTGGCTTTGCGATTCCTAGTTTTATTATTATCTTTATAGTACTATGCTTTTATTTTTCCTTACCAAGACTGACTATCAGAAGAAACGTGTACTTCGTTTTGATACTGATAGTTGAAAGCCTTGTTATTTCACTGGATATCATATCTAGCTGGGCAGATAACCATATCAGCGATCTGCCACTTATTTTGGTGGACTTTTTAAATGCCAGTTACTTTGCGATGTTTTTTGCAAGGGCACTGGCATTATTCTATTTTACGGCAAGTTATTTCAAGCTTATTTCTGAAAAGAATGATATAAAGACATTAATAATCAATATTCCATTTGTTTTTTCTTTTCTGATTGCTGTGACAAGCCCCTGGACAGGACTTATCTATTCAGTTAGATCAGGAGAGTATCAAAGCGGTCCATTATACAATCTTGTTTATTTTGTGTATGCATATTATTTGATACTCTGTTACATCATTGTTATCAGATTTAAGCACAGGATAAAAAGAAGTCGCCATTATCTGGCTATGGTTTCCTTTGTAATAGTACTTACTATAGGCATTATACTGCGAAAGATCATGCCCCATGTTCTTTTGATGGACACTTTCTGTCTCATAGCAGTACTTATCATTTACCTTGCTACTGAAAATCCTGAGTTTTACATAGAACCAAGGGGATCTGTTTTTAATAGTACTGCTTTCAGGGATTATATTGATGAAAATAATGGCAGGCTTCATCACAAGATAATTAGCGTTGTTGTAAAGAACTATCAGGATATGCGAGATATCTATGGCGGAAGGCAGATGGATGAAGGTATTGTGCTTATCAGCAGATATCTGACACAAAGCTTTAAGGACCTTAATACTTTCTATTACAGAAAAGGAAGCTTCATCCTCCTTGGAAATAATGATATGGATTTTGAACAGCATATCACAGACATCAAAAACAGATTTGAAAAGCCCTGGCTTGGTGATGATCTTGAGCTTTATCTGGAGGTTGGGATCGTTTACGTGGAACTGGGCAACAGAGTGGTGTCTGCGGACTCTCTTCTAAATTCTCTAATATTTGCATTTGATAAGGTTGATAATCTATCTAGCGATGACGTCCTTGTTTATACTGATGCTGAGCTCAAGAACAAAGAGGAAGAAAATGTAGTAAAGAGATACCTGGAGAGCGCTGTTGACAATGACAAGGTAGAAGTCTTTTTCCAGCCACTTTTTGATGCAAAAAGAAATAAGCTTGCAGGGGCAGAAGCTCTCTGCAGGATAAGGGATGAAAAGGATAACCTCATTCCTCCTGGATTGTTTATACCACTTGCAGAGAAAAATGGCAGAATAAACCGACTGGGAGAACAGGTCTTTGAAAAGACCTGCCAGTTTATAGAGCAGGGTGACTTGGAAAAGACGCATCTTTCCTGGATAAACGTCAACCTTTCCCCGGTACAGTTCCTTAAAACGGACCTTGCAGACAGATATGCAGCCATCGCCAAAAAGCATGGAGTGGATCCGGCTCTAATTCATTTGGAGATCACTGAGGAATCTATGATCGATGAGGCCTTTTTAAACAGACAGATGAATTCCATGAGGGAAAAGGGCTTTAAGTTCGCGCTTGATGATTACGGAACAGGCTATTCCAAGGCAGTAAGACTTAAGAAGTGCCCATTTATCAATGTAAAGCTTGATATGAGCCTTGTATGGGACTACTGTAAGGAACCCGATGAAATCCTTCCTAATTTGATAGTTACCTTTAAGCGCATGGGCTTTGGCATTACAGCTGAGGGAATTGAAGACGAAAAAATGGCAGATATGATGAAGAGTGTGGGCTGTGACTACCTCCAGGGCTACTATTATTCGAAACCTCTTCCAATGAATGAGTTCCTATCCAAATATTCAGTTTGAGACAAGACACGGGGACGGTTCTTTTGACTTGTTGTGCACAATAAGTCAAAAGAACCGTCCCCGTGTCTTGTCATTTTGTGTGTAAAGCCGTTGCATTTTATCTGGCTATCCAATATAATACGAACTGTTGCAAAGAATAGTTTTTTATATGAGGTTTTATAAATGATCAGTGCAAATAATGTAACTTTGAGAGTTGGTAAAAAGGCTCTTTTTGAAGATGTTAATATCAAGTTTACACCTGGTAACTGCTACGGTATTATTGGTGCCAATGGCGCAGGTAAGTCAACTTTTCTTAAGATCCTGTCAGGACAGATCGAGACCACAAACGGAGATGTTGTTATCTCAGATGGCGAGAGACTTTCATTCCTTGAGCAGGACCACTTTAAATATGATGAGGAAGTAGTCCTTGATACAGTTATGGGCGGCAACGCAAGACTCTTTGAAGTAATGAGAGAAAAGGATGCCATCTATGCAAAAGAGGATTTCACAGACGAAGATGGAATAAGAGTCAGTGACCTTGAGGCAGAATTTGCTGAGATGAACGGATGGGAGGCTGAGTCAGATGCTGAGAGCCTTCTTAATGGCCTTGGAATTGAGACAGAGCTTCACCGTAAATATATGAAGGAACTGGATGGTGCACAGAAGGTCAAGGTCCTTCTTGCCAGAGCTCTTTTCGGTAATCCTGATATCCTTCTTTTGGACGAGCCTACAAACCACTTGGACCTTGATGCTATTGCATGGCTCGAGGAGTTCCTTATCAACTTTGACAACACAGTCATAGTTGTATCCCACGACCGTTACTTCCTTAATAAGGTATGTACTTATATAGCAGATATTGATTATGGTAAGATCCAGCTTTATGCAGGTAACTACGACTTCTGGTATGAGTCCAGTCAGCTGATGATCCGTCAGATGAAGGAAGCTAATAAAAAGAAAGAGGAGCAGATCAAGGAACTTAAAGAGTTCATTGCAAGGTTCTCCGCTAACGCAAGTAAGAGTAAGCAGGCTACTTCAAGAAAAAGAGCCCTTGAAAAGATCGAGCTTGATACAATTAAGCCTTCAAGCAGAAAGTACCCATACATTGACTTTAGACCGGAAAGAGAGATTGGTAACGAAGTTCTTACTGTGGATGGAATTTCCAAGACAGTTAATGGTGAGAAGGTTTTGGACAACATCTCATTTGTTGTTCAGCATGATGACAAGATTGCCTTTGTTGGAGGCAATGAGCTTGCCAAGACCACTCTTTTCCAGATCCTTATGGGAGAGCTTGAGCCAGATGAGGGAACCTACAAGTGGGGCGTTACAACATCCCAGGCTTACTTCCCCAAGGATAACACAAGAGAATTTGACAACGATTACAATATAACAGAGTGGCTTACAGGCTACTCAGAGATCAAGGATGCTACCTATGTAAGAGGCTTCCTTGGACGTATGCTCTTTGCAGGAGAGGACGGAATCAAGAAGGTCAAGGTTCTTTCCGGAGGAGAAAAAGTACGTTGCATGCTCTCCAAGATGATGATAAGCGGTGCTAACTGCCTCATCTTTGACGAGCCTACTAACCATTTGGATATGGAATCAATTTCAGCCCTCAACGATGGAATGATCAAATTCCCAGGAGTAGAGCTGTTCGCATGTCGTGACCACCAGGTTGTACAGACTACAGCCAACAGGATCATGGAGATACTTCCAGACGGATCACTGGTTGATAAGAGATCTACTTATGATGAGTATCTCGACAGCGATGAGATGGCAAGAAAGCGTACAGTATACACTGCTGCAGCTGATGAAGAAGAGGACGATTGATAATTTAATTTCATATACAAGGAGGAGTAATTATGCAGGAGTACAGACCAGTTAAAGAAGGAAAAGTCAGAGAGATCTACGATGTAGGTGAGAACCTTATTATGGTAGCCACCGACAGGATTTCAGCCTTTGATGTTATCCTCAAGAACAAGGTAACCAAAAAGGGTTCAGTTTTAACTCAGATGTCAAGATTTTGGTTCGATTATACTAAGGATATTGTGAAAAACCACATGGTAAGCGTTGATACCGCTGATATGCCAGAGTTCTTCAGAACCCCTCAGTTTACTGGTAACAGTATGCTCTGCAAAAAGCTCACTATGATCCCCGTTGAATGTATTGTTCGCGGATATATTACAGGAAGTGGATGGAACAGCTACAAGGAGAACGGAACAGTTTGCGGCATTAAGCTCCCTGAGGGACTTAAGGAGTGCGACAAGCTTCCACAGCCCATCTATACACCTAGCACCAAGGCAGAGATCGGTGATCACGATGAGAACATCGATTTTGACAGAAGCGTAGAAGTTCTTGAAAAAGAGTTCCCAGGTAAGGGAAGAGAGTACGCTGAAAAGATAAGGGACTACACAATAGCTCTTTACAAGAAATGTGCTGACTATGCACTTTCCAAGGGAATCATCATTGCTGATACCAAATTTGAGTTTGGTGTTGATGAAAACGGCGAGGTAGTTCTTGGTGATGAAATGCTCACTCCTGACAGCTCACGTTTCTGGCCTGTAGAAGGATATGAGCCAGGCCACGGTCAGCCATCCTTTGACAAGCAGTTTGTACGTGATTACCTTAAGGCTAATCCAGACTGCAACTATGATCTTCCTCAGGATGTCATTGACAAGACAATTGCCAAGTACCTCGAGGCATATAGGCTCCTTACAGGAAAAGAGCTTGAGGTTTGATAGAAACTATTTGGTGATAAACAAAGCGGTTTACATGTTTCTTACATGTAAACCGCTTTGTGTTGCTATTTAGTCATCTACATCAAAGTGCTCTAAAAGGTTCTTTTTAGCTTCAGGCCTTGAATCACCGTGCCTTACCATCAGCATTGTGAAGAATGCAAGGGTGGAGAATACAAAGGCATATGGGAAAAGAGTCCTGTAAGAAATATTCTCAAGAAGAAGTCCTGAAAGTATAGGAGTAAACACCTGGGCTGCCATTGAAAAGGTGTAGTAGGTTCCTGTGTATTTACCAATGTCTCCAGCCTTACTCATTTCAACTACCATAGGGTAGGAATTAACGTTGATGGCAGCCCATCCGATTCCGATGAGTACAAAGAAAAGATTAAGAAGCGGAGAGTAATTGACCATAAGGGCTATACCAAGGTAGCAGGCGCTCATTAGTACTACTCCCGAGAGGATGACTTTTTTTCTGCCAAGCTTACTTGAAAGAACTCCGATAGGAATGTAGCTAAGGACAGCAGCAACAGTTGCCACCATTAAAGCTCCCGCATAGCTTCCTCCGTCAGGTCCCCAGACTTCACTGACATATCTTGTGAAGGCAGTTGTTACAGCGTTGTAAGCCATGAACCAGAATGCTACTGAAATAAGAAGGAAAGTAAGACTCTTCATGACATCAGGTGGAAGGCGTTTTTCTCTGTTTGCAATAACCTGCTTTGTTTCCTCTTTTGCTTCTTCGTATTCAATCTTATCGCCAAGGGATTTAAGCCCCCCTTCTTTTTCAATCTGCTTTTTGATCTTCTTTTCGTTTACGGTAAAGACCATGATCACGATTGAAACAGCCATGCAGAGTACAAGACTAAGTACAAGCTTTGTGTAGTCTGTGTCTGCAGGATCTTCTGGTCTGTTGAGGACCAGCATTGTCATAACCAGGATAAAGACTCCTCCAAGAGCGCCCATGAGGTTGATGACAGCGTTAGCTGAGCTTCGAAGAGGTGCGGGAGTTAAGTCTGGCATAAGAGAGACTGCAGGAGACCTGTAGGTTCCCATGGCAACAAGAAGAAGCAGTAGTACCAGGAAGAAAAACATGATATTTCCACTTGGCTTGGCAACAAACATGAGAACAAGAAACAGTATTATAGAAAGAATGGTTCCAAGGACGATAAAGGGCATTCTTTTTCCAAAAGGCCCATCGTGCTTGTCGGACAGGATTCCAAACATGGGAAGAAGTATCAGAGCAAACACATTGTCCATTGCCATTACGGCGCCGGTTGCAGTTTCGCCCAGGTTAAAGGTGTATTTTAAAATTCTGGGAATCTCATTGTCGTAGAATTGCCAAAAGGCAGTGATAGAAAGAAATGCAAGTCCAATAAGGATAGTACGTCTGTAATTCAGTTTCATAACCCCAAGCCCCTTTTTTTCATACGTTTTATAGTTTAATACTATGTGAATATTATACATTTTTCGCTACATTTAATAAAGATTAGCTTCGATTTAATACTTTTTTATAACATGTAAGCGCTTTATTAGTTGCGTTAAAATAAAAACCAATGTAA
>NZ_JAGAYD010000045.1 GCF_017940685.1 Butyrivibrio sp.
CAGAGGTATATAGTTGAAAGCTTTGGCAAAGCTAAGGAAAATGGCTGGATCAAGGTCTTTTACCAGTGCTTTTTGCGCATTGAAAGCGGCAATGGAATGGGATTTGAAGCTCTTGCAAGGTGGATCGACCCTGAAAAGGGAATGATAACTCCGGATGATTTCATACCTACGCTTGAAAAATATCATCTTATGTACGAGCTGGATCTGTATATATTTGAAACTGTATGTAAAGAGATAAAGATACGCTATGATGAAGGACTTCCGCTTCTGCCAGTTTCCATTAATTTCTCAAGGCAGGACTTTGATTATATCGATGTTGTTGGTGAGATCAACAGGATCTACGACGAGTACAATATTGAACAGTATGGCATAGACAAGAGCTATTTTATCATTGAGATCACGGAGCAGGGGATGGCCACAGCTACTGATAAATTCAACGAACAGCTGGGTAAGATCAGGGAAAATGGCTATAAGCTTTGGATCGATGATTTTGGAAGCGGCTACTCATCCCTCAATGTTTTCAGTAAATTCGATATTGACCTTATTAAGTTTGACATGGAGCTTCTGCTGCATCTTGATGATCATAAGGGTGCAAACCGTGAAATCCTAAAGGCTATGATAGATGTTGCCCACAAGCTGGGCATACACACATTGTGCGAAGGAATGGAAACCGAGGAGCAGAGACAGTTCCTGTTAAGCGCAGGGTGCGAACTTGGTCAGGGCTTCTTTTATCACAAGCCGGAGGGGCTTGATACTATTTTGGACAGACTCCACCAGGAAATCCCCATTCCGGACTGGGAAACAGAAGATGAAAGAAACGAGCGTGAAAAGAGCTGGAAGTAATGCCAGCTCTTTTTTATACCTTCGGTACAAAATAATTGGTATAATGAATGAAAGATATCGCCTAATTGTTACTGTGAGGAGACCTCAATGACCCTTGACGATTTTGAAAACGTGATCACGCTTGCGGCTACATGCCTTGGACTTCTGGGTGTTCTTTTTAAATATATCAAGTCTCCAAAGCGTTGGTATTTGCTGCTGATAACGTTTTTTTTAGCGAATTTCCTAAGTGATTACTACTGGACTGTTTATTCACTTGTAATGAATACATATCCGGAGGTATCAGAATTCCTGGCCTATTTTGGCTGGAATGTCGGATACCTGCTTCTTATGGTCGCTGTTCTAAAGACCAGCTCTGACAGTGAAAAAGACTTTTTTCACCCTCTGATGCTATGGCCCATTCTTACGAATATCGTGCAATTCTTTCTGTATATCCAGTATGGTGGTTTATTAAACAATATATGGCAGGTAAGTATTACTACAATCATCATGATCCTGTGCATGCAGGAGATCATGTATTATCGTGTGAACAAGGCAAAAGGGCAGAAATTTCCATATTTTGCTGTTGTTGTGCTTCTGTTTTTGCTCACAGAGTATGGCATGTGGACGGCTTCGTGCTTTACCTTTGAGAATGATTTGTTGGATCCCTATTTTTATCTGACTATAGTCCGCTCTATACTGATCGTTATGTTTGCCTGGGCAGCGGAAAAAACTCTTGGGAAAGCCTCTAATGTCAGCTTTACTGGCGAACTGTCTGAGTTTAGATATCAGATGTTATTTGAAGCTATCGTATCAGTTCTGATAGGTGGAGCCTCTATTGGAGGTTATATACTGGCCACAGTGATTAAAAACTCCATGCTCACTATGCAGATTGGAACCACCGCTTCAGACAGGATTGTTGTAATGCTCTTTGTCATATCAGTGGTTTTGTGTCTGCTGGTGATGCTTCTGGTATATGCTATAGACAATCATTATGTAAAGATTCTGGCTACAAGAATGAACATGGACGCCTCAAGGCGCAGCAGGTTCAGCTTTATCTTTACCATTATCATCACTTTTTCTCTCATGCTTTTTGTTGTGATATACAACACCAAGCTTCTTTACAATGCTACAGTTTCAGAGATCAACGAAGATGCTAAAGGTGCTGTGAGGTCAACTGCGGCTGAACTGGAAAACTACATCACGGTTGCCAAGACCACCTTGAGGGTTGTAGCAGATTCTGTGGATATAATGAGCCAAAATGGAGCTTCTTCAGAAGAGATCTATGATTATCTTGTTACCCAGACCAATATACAATCCAAACAGTTTGATAAGAATTTTACCGGTATTTACGCATATGTTGATGGAGTTTACATGGATGGCTCGGGTTGGATCCCGCCTGATGACTACGATCCTGAAAGTAGGGACTGGTATGAACAGGCCCTTGAGGCAGGTGGAGATATTGCCATAGTCTCTCCCTACATGGATGCTCAGACAGGTGAGATAGTCGTAACTTTTGCAAAAAGCCTCAGTAAAAGAGATGGATCATCGGTTCCAAGGGGAGTTGTGTGCCTTGACGTGATGGTGAACTATATCCAGGAAATAACTGAGAATGTAAATGTTGTCGGAAAAGGTTATGGAATGGTCCTTGACGAGGACGGATTTATCATTGCCCACAAGGACAGGGATAAGCTGGGGGGCAAGGCTGATGATGTTTTCCATAGGGGAATGGTAAGCTTTGCAAAGGGCCAGTTTGATGCAGATATCGACGGCGAGAAGTACACTCTTTTCGTCCACGCCCTTATGGAAAAATGGGTTGTGATGATCGCTGTCAGCAATGAAGAACTTCTTGAGACGGTTCACTCGCAGCTTGCGGTAAATATACTGGTATCTCTGATAATCTTCCTGCTCATTTCTTTCTTCTACTATTTTGGTTACAGGATCGAGCAGCACAACAACCAGAAGGTGGAAGAGCTGAACATGGAGGTGGTAAGCGCCCTGGCTGAGGCCATAGATGCAAAAGACGCTTACACCAACGGCCATTCATCCAGAGTTGCCAAGTACTCCAAAATGATCGCAGAAAAGCTGGGATTTCCTGAGAATGAGCAAAATGAGCTCTATATGATGGGACTACTCCATGACGTAGGTAAGATCGGTGTGCCAGATGGGGTTATCAACAAGCCTGACAGGCTTACAGATGAAGAGTTTGCCATAATCAAGACCCATCCTGTTATCGGAGGCAAGATATTAGAGAGCATAAAACAGAATCCAAGGCTTGCCACAGGCGCAAGGTGGCACCATGAGCGCTATGATGGCAAGGGATATCCTGATGGTCTTGCTGGAGAAGAGATTCCTGAAGAGGCAAGGATCATAGCTGTGGCGGATGCTTACGATGCCATGACAAGCTCAAGGAGCTACCGCGGCGCCATGAGTCAGGAGAAGGTCCGTTCAGAGATTGAAAAAGGTCTTGGAACGCAGTTTGATCCAAAATTTGGAAAAGTGATGCTGGGCATTATCGACGAAGACACAGAATTTACTATGAGAGAAACTTTAGAGGAGGATCCTTAACAAGAACGGGTTTATGAGGGACAGATCATTGATCTGTCCCTGTTATTGTGAAGTATACATTTTTAGGTCTTACATCAGATCCTATGTCCTTAATGTAAACTTTAAAAACTGAGTAGGGATAGGTTTTGCTTATTACCCCAAAGATTGAGTAAAAATCTGATCTTTTGTAGCTGGTTTTGCCTGATTCATACTCTTTTGCTACAAAACAACCTGCTTTGTAGCGGTTTTCCATGCCAAAATCACCGTAAGGGACATAAATATAGACTACGTTAGCGCCAGAGTTTAACTCGTAGAAGTTTGTCTTTTGCCTGTAATTGTTATCTACCGAGTTGGACCGATCCCAGTTAGTTAGAGGAAAACTCTTATCGCAGCGGGATGCAGTGATATCCAGATCTTTATATGTGCCATAGAGGATGCCATCAACTGATTTAAGGCAGCTTTTGATATAAAAGGGCTCTTCGCCGTATCGTACATAGTAGCATTCATCTATAAATGGAAGCAGAAGAACGCAGTCCTTGGGATCTTTTCCCCAGGTCGAGGCCTGGGCTGTCTCCATAAGGTAGAATTCTTTTGTCTCGTTGTACACTTCGGCAGAGGTGTAGTCTAATATGTAGAGCTGCGTGCAGCCAATGGATTCCTTGAGCTTGTTTATGTCTATAGACGCGGCATCCAAGCCGGCTGTGTGGACCATGACTCTTGAATACTCATATTCTGAGAGCATTTCTTTTAGGTTGCTTCCATCAAAGAATGTGGAGGTTCCAAGGCCTCTGTTGGCATATATGGTGGTTTCCAAAAAGCAGCTACTGTCTTTTCCGAGGAATTCAGACACTTTATTACCTATGGCAGTATCAATCTCGTCATTTTGGTAGTTGTCTATGGTTCCAATTGAATCGCCCGTATAGGGTGAATAGACTGTGAAGCACTTATCGTTGTGCTCCATATTAACCCGGTAATAATCCGTGGCTTTTTTCGAATAACTGATCACTATGTCGAAATTGAAATTCGTATCGTAGTATTTTTGGCTGTCAACAATCGTAGGAGTAAAGCCATATTTCTTTTCAATATATCCGATAGCATTGGCTTCTGCGGCTTTTCGCTCTTTCCGTTTTGTGAGTACGTCGAAGGTTGTCACAGCAGCAAAAATCACAATAATGGCCAGTATGACTATAAAAATCCATTTAAGAACTTTTTTCATGTTAAAATCTCTCTCCCCACTGTATTATATATATATGACTACATCTGAAAAAGTACTTTTTATACTTGAATCTAATAAAGACGCTTATATATCCGGAGAGGAGATGGCCGGGCAGTGCAGTGTTTCAAGAAACGCAGTCTGGAAGGCGATAAAAGACCTTCGGGAAAAGGGCTATGTTATTGAGGCTGTCAGCAACAAGGGCTACAAACTGACGGAAAATAATGACATTATCTCCGCAGAGGGGATAAAAGCCTGTCTGCCATCGGACTTTGAGGTGGCGCAGATCATGGTGTATGAGAGCCTTAAATCCACCAGTGACAGGGCAAAAGAGCTTGCTATGGAAGGCGCATCTCACGGAACCGTTGTCGTTGCGAAGGCCCAGACTGGAGGACGAGGCAGGAAGGATCATTCATTCTTTTCTCCTGAAGGAGGGCTCTATATGAGCATTGTCCTTGATCCTTCGAAGCTCTTTAGTACTGACAGCAAAGCCGTTACCTCTTTTGTTGGAAACGCAGTGATTGGCGCCATCAAGGAGCTGTGCGGCATAGAGCCGTATATTGACGGAATCAACGACCTGTATGTGGACGGGAAAAAGATATGCGGGATCCTGCTTGAGTCTGGAAGCGAGTTTGACAGCAATACCCTGCAGTGGATAGTTGCTGGAATTGGAATCAACTTTGATTCAGATATAGACAGCTTCCCTGAGGATGTAAATGAAAGAGCTTCAAGCCTGTTTCCTACTGGAAAGGCCACGATTACCAAGAATGCTCTTATAGCAAGGGTGATTGAGAAGATATTGGATTGTCACCCTGATAAATGATTTGGGTTGACAATCTATTTTTGATGTGATACCTTCAGATAAGTGTTCAAACTTAATTGTTGGAGGAAAAGACATCATGAGTAGTGCAGACGTAGCTAAGACAAGAGATAATACCAAGGTACTGGATCTGGTATACATTTCCATTGGAGCAGCGCTTATTGCAATCTGTTCCTGGATCAGCATACCAACAGCGGTTCCATTTACACTTCAGACATTTGCAGTGTTCTTTGTTCTGCTTTCTTTGGGAGGAGAGAGAGGAACTCTTGCAACCCTGGTATATGTGCTTCTTGGAGCGGTTGGAGTTCCTGTTTTTGCAGGATTTTCTGGAGGAATTGGAGTTCTTTTAGGAAGTACGGGCGGATATATCATCGGATTTTTATTCACAGGTATCATATACATCATCTTTACAAAGTTCTTCAGTAAGAAGATCGTAGTTAAGATAATCGCGTTGGTTCTTGGACTTGCAGTGTGTTATGCCTTTGGGACAGCGTGGTTCATGAGTGTTTACATCAAAAACAGCGGCGAGATCGGACTTGTTACAGTACTTGGATGGTGCGTATTCCCATTTATCATCCCAGACCTTCTTAAACTGGCGTTGGCTGTAGTAATTTCCAAGAGAATCGAGCCTGTCATCAAATAATGTGAAGAAAAAATAGAAAATAAGGCTATAATATACCTACAGCGGTTTTACTGCTGTAGGTTTTTTGTTGGAGGAAAGATATTATGAAAAAGAGACTACTATTTATGCTAGCGGGAGCATGCACTGTCCTGGCATTATCCGGCTGCGGCAAGAAGGCGGCAGAGGAGCCTTTGGAAAGTGCGATAGAAGAAAGCCCAGTTGTAGAAGCTGTGGAAAGCGAAGAAAATGCCAACAAAGAGGAGGCGATAGAGGAAGAGCCCGTCGAAGGGATCGTTAAGCTGACTGTTGGCGAGAACGAATATACTGACGCTGTTTACGAATTTGCAGCAGCTACAGAGGAGATGCAGGAGGGTGAGTTTGCCTACTATCTCGTAGATTTTGACGGAAATGGCATGAATGAGGCCTTTGTTCTTAGGGGACACCTTGATGAAACAGATGATTCCCGCTGGTTTTCAAAAAACGTGTGGTTTGTAAACGAAGAGCTTAAGGTAGACCAGATCTTTGGCTGGTACAGTCCAAATGTCACCTACTATTTAGAGGAAGAGTTTAAGAACGTAGGCGGCGAAAAATGCTTTTTCCTTGACGGATATGATGTTTTTGATGAAACGCCGTTCTGCTACATGTACAGGGTAAAAGATGGTGTCCTTGTTGATGTGACAGAGGACTTTGCCGCAGAAAAAGAGCCTTTTGTGTCAAAGTATACAGAGGAAGAGCTTGGTAAAATGACTCCGCAGCAGCTGTTTGACGCATTCTGCGCAGGCGAGATCCAGGCAGAGTTTAAGGATATTGATGGTAACACAGGGTGTTTCGACACCAGAGAATGGGGATGGTCTTTAGATGACATGAACGACTATCAGAAAGTCCTTGACCCCATGGACGTTGATAACGACGGAGAGCCAGAGTACATAATTGACACGATTTACGGCATAATGTGCCTTGATTGCAAGGATGGAAAGGTTGTTGCCTTTGCTGAAGGTACTGACACCACAACTGTCTGCAGGTACATAACTTACGATAACGCAACCTGGATCGTTTATCAGGATACCCTTCACGAGGGGCGCTGCATATACCAGCTGTACAAATTTAATGGCAATCTTGAGATCACGGATTCCATGAACCTGTACTGGTATGAGGACGATGCTGGAAACCGCACCTACTTCTACAATGACGAAGAGATAGCAGAAGATAAGTACAATGAAATCAGCAAAAAGATATTTGGCGAATGACGATAAAAGAGTATTTTGAAGAGCTAAAAACAAAAGACATTATCTGCTATGGAAGTGGCAAGCACTTTCGCAATATCACTTTGCCATTTTTAGAAAAGAGTGGCCTTATTGATAACCTGAAGGGATTTGTGGATGGTAAATTGGCAAAAGACATTGAATTTGCCGGTAGGTCTTTTCGCATAATAGGAAAAGAGAACCTGGCTGCCATGGACCCCGGCTGCACAGTCATTCTGATTGCTGTCACGGGATATGAGGAGATTCTTTCTCAGCTGCGCGCAGATGCCAGATTGTCAGCATTTGAGGCGGTTCCTTCGATCTTCATTGAGGCTTTATATGAAGATATGCAGCTTTTATCGGCAAAAAAGCCGCCGGTAAACTATAGAAAGCATGATAAGCCGGTAATCCCCAGGATCATTCACAGTTTTTGGTTCTCTGGGGACCCTATGCCCTCTCTGTACCAGAAATGCCTTGATTCCTGGAAAAAGTATGCCGGCGATTTCGAGATAAAGATCTGGAACCTTGAAACTTATAAGCCTGGGAAATGCCTGTTTTTTGATCAGGCAATAGGGCATAAGAACTGGTCTTTTGCCTCTGATTACGCAAGAGCAGACATTTTGCGCAGGTTTGGCGGGATCTACATGGACCTTGACGTGGAGCTGCTTCGCCCCATCGATGATCTTCTCTATAACGATGCCTATATGAGCTTTGAGTCCTTGGAGCGCATAGAATGTGGCTCTGGAATGGGGGCCGCTTCCGGAAATCAGATCATTGAGGAAATCTGTGAGAGCTATGAAAAGAGGCCATATCTAAAGGCTGACGGGACCTGGGATAACTCCACCTGTCCTGTGCGATACACCAAAGTCATTGAAAAACACGGCCTTAAAAAGGATGGTAGTTTCCAGACTGTAGGAGACATAACTATTTATCCCTTTGAGGTCCTTACGGGAAAGAGCTTTGACACCGGTATCATCTACAACACGGAACATAGCTACAGCGTTCATCATCACAAGGGAAGCTGGATCCCGGGCCCTGCTCACCACGCAATTAATGACAGATATGAGAAGATACAAAGGTTTTTAGAAACAAAAGGAATAACTACCTGAAAAAGGAAAGGAGGGGCGATGCTTGGGCGTATATATGATACACGAAGCATCGCCCTTGTTATGGAGGCATGCAAAATGGCACGCAAAAGATCTTTTTAAATAAATACTATATATTGTATTTTGTAATTTAACTATACACTATATATTCTAAAAAGTGTATTAAATATTTGGGAAATTTATAATATCATTGAATTAAAGTTAACGATATTTAATATTTAGGTATACAATATTAATGCACATATTAACATCACTTTAAGGAGATGAAATGGATAAAAAGAAGGTAGCGGATAGTCTGCACGAAGGAGTAGGAAAGTTTGCTGCTGAAGATAGTATTGAAATAAAGGATTTAACGCCATTATTTGATGTTTCTGAATATTCCGAGGATCAACAGGAGCTTATAAAAGAGTGTAACCGAAGGATTGAGGAGGCAAACAACAAATATCGAGTTGCGAAGTTTAGAGAGGACATGTTCGCTAAAGGCTTAAAAGCCGGTATGTATTTCTGTACCTTTGACCGCGACGAGAATCTGACGAGTTTTGAATTTAACGATGAGACCAGACAGATGCTTGGTTATGATGGCTTAGAGGACCTTCCTAATGAATTTGACAGCTGGGTTAAGACGTTGGTTCCTGAAGAGAGGGACGGAATCGTGAAGCTGTTCTGGGATTCGGTCAAGATGCACCGTGAGCTTCCTGATATCACCCACGCAACTTACCGTATGCAGAGAAAAGACGGCAAGATCATCTGGGTTACAGGAGCAGGAAGATTCATAAGACGTCAGGATGATGGATCATTAGAGATTTACATGGGATGTTACCGCGATATCACAGCTCAGCAGGAGCTTGAGGAATACTTAAAGATTATCGAAGCCATCGGTAAAGTCTTCAACTTCTCTATGTTTATTGATGTCAATGACATGAGCTATCGAATGATCAGTACCAATGAGTTTGTAGAGGCAGTTCCCAAGGATCCGGATGCTCTTCAGTTCCTTAAGAACAATGTGGATTCTTCCGTTGCAGAGAGCTTCCGCAAAAGCCTGTATGACTGGCTTAATAAGGATACTATCCTGGCTGCCATTGAAGACCATGGCTCCACAACCATGGAATTTTACAGTGAAGGCGCCCATCGCTGGTTTAACGGTGTCTTTATGGTTGGTGATCGCAACGAAGATGGTAGTCTTGCACATATTGTTTATGGCTGTGCTGATACTACAGATGCCAAGCTTCAGATTCTGGCGCAGCAGAAGCTGATATCGGAATTTGAAGCAGAGATCTATATCGATTCTCTTTCCAAGATAAGAAACAGAAGGTTCCTGGATGAGAAGCTTATCTATGAACCCTGTCATGCTGTAGTCATGGGAGATATTGATCTGTTCAAGCAGATTAATGACACCATCGGCCACAGAGGCGGAGATATGGCGATCCAGAAGGTGGCTGAGGTTTTGGCGAAGTCAGTCAGAAAAAATGATGTGGTGATCCGTTACGGCGGTGATGAGTTCATGATGGTATTCTTTGACATTACCAAAGATGTTCTTGAACGAAAGCTCTCACAGCTAACAAGCGCGGTTAAAAAGGTTAAATTAGATGATCATCCGGAGGTTCAGCTCACCATGAGTCTTGGCGGAGCTTACGGAACTGACCTTGTAAACAACCTGATCGCAACTGCCGACAAAGCTCTTTATGAGTCAAAAAAGACAAGAGATACCTATACAGTGATCGAAGTTTAAACTGATAAAAAAGAGGCCATCTGGTTGAGATGACCTCTTTGATCTTTTATGAAAAGAAATCTCAGCTCAGGGAAATTTTATCGATTTCTCTGAGCTCTTCTTCTGTAAAGGCAGTGTTCTCGATAGCCTTGATGTTGTCCAGGATCTGAGAGGGCCTGGAAGCTCCTACAAGGACTGAAGTTACATAGCCGTCCTTTAAGATCCATGCAAGGGCCATTTCAGCAAGAGTCTGACCGCGCTTTGAAGCGATGTCGTTAAGAGCTCTTACCTTTACAAGAACGTCCTCGTTTATCCTGTTCTCCTGAAGGAATCTGCCATCTGTGCGGACTCTGCTGTCCTCAGGGATTCCCTTAAGGTATCTGTCTGATAAAAGACCCTGTTCAAGAGGAGAGAAACAGATAATGCCTTTATTAAGCTCTTTTGCCTTCTCCTTAAGACCGTTCTTCTCAATCTTTCTGTCGAAGATGTTGTAGCGGTTCTGATTGATGATGAAAGGAACGTGAAGATCAGTTAAGATCTTGGTTGCCTTCTCAAGAGTAGGCCCGTCGTAGTTGGAAATGCCGACGTAGAGCGCTTTTCCGCTCCTTACAATCTGAGCAAGGGCTTCCATGGTCTCTTCAAGTGGAGTCTCAGGATCTGGTCTGTGATGATAGAAGATATCTACATACTCAAGGCCCATTCTCTTAAGGGACTGATCAAGGCTTGCGATGAGATACTTTCTGCTTCCCCAGTCGCCGTAAGGCCCTGGCCACATGTAGTATCCAGCCTTGGTAGAGATTATCATCTCGTCTCTGTAGGCTGCCATGTCCTCTTTTAAAATCTTGCCAAAGTTTGCCTCGGCGCTTCCCTCTGCAGGGCCGTAGTTGTTGGCAAGGTCAAAGTGAGTTATACCGTTATCAAAAGCGGTAAAACACATCTGTTTCATGTTCTCGAAATTTCCAGTATCGCCAAAGTTGTGCCAAAGTCCAAGAGACACAGCAGGGAGCTTAAGGCCACTGGCTCCGCAGCGGTTATACTGCATATTTTCATATCTGTTTTCATTAGCTGTATACATGGTATACCTCCCTTTACATATATATTTATTATGTCATTTTTTCGATTCTTTACAAAGCATAATACTTAAAGTACACTTTAAGTCAACAAAAAATTTTTGGAGGTCCAAAATGACTTATACAATCGCCCAGATCTCAGAAAAATTCGACGTTGCGGCGTCTACCTTAAGGTATTATGAGGAGATAGGTCTTTTAACTAATGTGGAAAGAACTGACAATGGCCGTAGAGTGTACTCTGATGCCCATGTTGGAAGGCTGAGCGCCATAAACTGCTTCAAAAAAGCCGGAATGTCCATAAGTGAGATACAGGATTTCTTTGAATATGAGAAAAATGAAGAGAAGAGCATCGATGATATGATGCGCCTTCTAAGACGCAGAAGCGAGATAATGCTTGAGGAGTTTGCAGAAAGCTACGAATCTTATGAGCATATCCTCAAGAAACTTGACTATTATGGCCACATTGAGAAGGCGGTCAAACAAAAAAAACAGCTGCCAAAGTGGGCAAACTACAGAAACAAAGACTATCACCAGCAGGCCCTTGAGACAATCATGCAAAGGCTGAAAAAGGACTGAGCCTGGATTCTTCCTAAATCTCTTTTTGGGATACCGGATAAATTCAGGATGTGTTAAGGTTATGTTAAGGTTCTTTTCGCTTGGCAGAAAGGTTAGCTTGTTATCCTTGGTTCATAAGATAACAAAACCGAATGAAAACAAGCACACATTCGGCACATTCATAAACGGAGGAAATAAGTATGTGGACAAGAAAAGAACTAAAAACAAGAGGTAAAAAAGCATTTCTATTTAACTATTGGAAGACTGTTTTGGTAAGTTTTATCCTATTGGTGCTGGTTAGCGGAGCTGCTGGTTCAGTTTCAGGAGTAGGCGGCGGAAGAAGTGGCAAAAATGAAATTCAGACATCTGTAGAGTCGTCACAGTCAGAAGTCGATACAGCGTTGGAACAGGCTCAGTTATCCATGGGTTTTGATATTCCAAAGGAAGCGGCTCCTATCATAGCGGTTATAGGCGGTCTTGCCGGTATAGTGATAATCGCAGTGGTACTTGCAGTTAGCGCATTCCTTATCAATCCAATAGAAGTAGGATGCAAAAGGTTCTTCCTAAAGAATCTTAACCAGAAAGCAAGCGTTAGCGAGATAACCTACGCATTCGATAACAACTATCTCAACATTGTTAAGACAACTCTTTTGAGAGATATCTATATACTTCTCTGGGGCTTACTTTTTATCATTCCAGGTATCATCAAGAGCTATGAATATCGCCTGATACCTTATCTTCTGGCTGATAACCCGGAGATGACCAAGGATGAGGCATTTGCAAGAAGTAAAGAGCTTATGAAGGGGCAGAAGTGGAGGACTTTCGTACTTGATCTTTCATTCATTGGATGGGATATCCTGTCTCTTTTCACAGCAAGAATTCTTGAAATGCTCTATGTTGGACCATATAAGAACATGACCGAAGCAGCCCTTTATGAAAGACTTGTATATGGCAATCTTTCAGAAGAAGCAGGCAACTAATCTAAGACATTACAGGAGAAAACTAATGGATAAGATCCTCATTGCAGATGACGAGGCAGAAATCAGGAGTTTATTAAGGCTTTATCTGGAAAATGAAGGATATGCCGTAGAAGAAGCAGGCGATGGGCAGGAAGCCCTTAGGATCCTTGCAGGCGGAGACATCAGTCTCTGCCTGCTTGACGTTATGATGCCAGAAATGGATGGATTTCACGTGCTCAAGGAGATGCGTAAAAACAACAACATTCCGGTTATCATCATATCCGCTAAGGACACTGATCCTGACAAGATATTAGGACTTGATCTTGGCGCTGATGACTATATGGTTAAGCCCTTCAATCCCCTTGAAGCCGTAGCCAGAGTGCGTTCCAATCTAAGGCGCTTTCATGCACTTAAAGGAGATATGGGGCCAGAGTCTGGCAGGATAATAGAGCTTCTTGACCTTAAACTTGACACCGATGCCTGTATCCTTTACAGGGGAGATGAAAAGATCGAGCTTACATCCACAGAGCTTAAGATGATGGAGCTGTTCATGGAAAACCCGGGCAAGGTCTTTACCAAGGAAAAGATATATGAATGTGCCTGGGGAGATAACTACGTCGTTGCTGATAACAACATCATGGTTGCCATAAGTAAGCTAAGATCCAAGCTCAGTGAGGACCCTTCAGCATATATCAAGACTGTCAGGGGCCTTGGCTATCGCATAGAAAAAGAGTGAATTTTGGGATACTACAGTATGGATAAATTAAAAGGTTTTTTGATAAAACGCCTGATCATGGTCATGATCATAGTAGTTGCAGTTGAGATGCTGCTTGGTACAATACTAAACTATATTCTTTTTCCCTTTATATGGTACCTTATGGGGAAGCCGGGAGCATCGGATCTGTCTGTCAGTAGCATTCTTGGAGTTTTTTGGGGCATAATCACCGGTAATAATGCGTATGTATACAATGCCCTTGAAACGTCCGCAGTTATTGCGCTGATCCTTTTTTCTCTGCTTCTCATTACAATCCCAATCGTTGCGGGGATCATGATCTATGCCGGGCTGGTAACAAAACAGGTGGAGCAGCTGGAACTTGAAAGAGAAAAAGAGCGTAAAAGCTATGAGTCTAAACGAAACCTGATGCTCTCGGACTTTGCCCACGACCTCAGGACTCCCATCATGACCATAGGTGGTTATGCATCAGCAATAACAGATGGCATGGTAAAAGATGATGCTCAGGAAAAAGAGTATCTTGAAGCCATCGCAGCAAAATCCAAAAGAATGACAGAGCTTATAACCATGCTCTTTGAGTACGTCAGGGTAGGAAGCGAAGGCTTTGCACTGGCAAGGAAAAATATTGAGCTTCATGCATTTCTTACTGAGATAATAGCTGGCTTTTACTCAGACCTGGAAGATGCAGGGATCAGCGTGGATATTGATATTCCTGAAGAGAGTTTTTATATAAGTGCAGATGAGCTGCATCTAAAGAGAGTAATTGAGAACCTGATAATCAACATAATAAGGCACAATGAGGCTGGTACGAAGGCTGGTTTTATCATAAAAAGAGCCTCTGGCGTTGAGTTTTTTGCTATCGCAGACAGCGGCGTTGCGATCCAAAAAAGCGAAGAGGAGCTGTTTGAGCCCTTTGTAAAAGGAGATGACTCAAGATCCAAAAATACAGGAAGCGGTCTGGGACTGTCAGTTGCCAAGCAGGTAATGGACATGCATGGATTTGATATTCATCTAAAACAGCCCTATGGAAGCTATACTAAGGCCTTTATTTTGAAGTTTATTGAAAATGTATGAGATGGTTAAGTGGAGAAAATCAATAAAGCAGTTGAAGGAATAATTTAAAAATTATCTATTACATGCCTTAAAAAAATCTGCTATAATCACAAATCGACGCGCAAAATACAGAAGATATCGGGCTGGTATCATTGGAAACGCACACCTTATGTGGTGATAACGAACAACACGCCTTGGTCTTCCCCTGGACAATGAAAGGAGAACCCCAGGTATGTTACCACAGAACAAATTTCAGGATGTTATTTTCACAATTTTCATGGCTTTCGTCATGGTCTATGCAATGATCTGCTACAATATTGCCCTCAATGTAGGTGGTATGCAGAACTTTGTTTTTCTTGCAGCATTTAAGGAAATGCTGATCATGTGGCCAATCGCCATAGTTTTAGAGCTTTTATTTGTTGGAAAGCTTGCACAGAAGCTGGCTTTCAGATTTGTCACACCAGGAAAAGATCCTATGATCATGATGATCCTTGCTATCTCTTCCATGTCAGTATGTCTCATGTGCCCACTTATGAGCCTGGTTGCCACAATCCTCTTTAAAGATGCCGGCGCTGAGTTTGTTGCCATCTGGCTTAAGACCACAGCTATGAACTTCCCAATGGCACTTTGCTGGCAGATTTTCATTGCCGGGCCACTGGTAAGAAATGTGTTTGGATTTTTTGTAAGAAAGAAAACTGGTGAAAGTCATAGCTAACATGACTTTAAGGGTACTCACATGGAGTGCCCTTATTTTTTTGTAAAAAAGTTAGCACAAGCTAACGTTAAGAGTTATAATGTCGGTAAATATGATTGGAGGAGGAAAGAGTATATGAAAGCAGATTATAAAAATTGGATGCCAAAGGGCATGGTAATGGGATTTGGATGCGCAGCACTTGTTTCGCTGGTTCTTTTTCTTGCACTGGGGATATCACCGATATTACCGGAAGGAAGCGCAAAAAGAGTCATCGGAATTGTGTTTCTGATCCTTACAGTTATGTTTTGTATCATGACAATTTGGATGTATCTGATGTACAGGGCTTTTTCTTATAACGGAAAGAGGCAGATGTCCAAACAGATCATCGAAGGTGTTGCATCTTACGTAAGGCTTCCTGATGGCGGTAAAGGGTTAGGTGTCGGATGTGGAAGCGGAGCACTAACAATAGCTTGCGCAAAGAAAAATCCAGGGGCATCATTTACCGGAATCGACAGATGGGGCAAGGAATATGCGTCATTTAGCAAAAGCCTTTGTGAAAACAATTCCAAAGCTGAAGGCGTAAGCAATACTTTTTTTATGCAGGGAGATGCATGTAAATTGCCGTTTGAGGATGAGTCTTTTGACGCAGTGACAAGTAATTACGTGTATCACAATATTCCAAGTGGCGACAGACAGGAAATACTGCTGGAAACACTTCGTACATTAAAGAAGGGCGGCACATTTGCAATCCATGACATTATGTCAAAGGCCAAATACGGCGATATGCAGTCGTTTGTGAAGAAGCTTAAGGAAATGGGATACGAAGAAGTGAAGCTTGTAGATACAACAAGCGGAATGTTTATGAACAAATGGGAGTCAACCTGGATGGGGCTTTCTGGTTCAGCAATTCTTATGGGGAGGAAGTAAGAAATGGGACTATTTAAGAGCTTTGTTCGTCAAACAAGAAAACCTGAAGGTATTCTTGGAAAAATGATGGTAAACGGGATGAATGGAGGACATGCCAAGATGGCAGATTGGGGCATGTCACATCTTAAAACCATAGCACCCGAGGAAATAGTTGAGATAGGATGCGGAGGTGGAAGAAATGCCGGAGAACTTCTTAAGAAGTATCCATCATCACATGTAACAGCGATTGATTATTCCGAAGTGTCAGTAAGCAAAGCAACTGAATATAATTCAGAGGCAATAAAGAGAGGGCGCTGTGAAGTAAAACAAGGAGACGTTTCAGCTTTGACACTACCAGAGGGAAAGTATGACCTTGCCACAGCATTTGAAACCATATATTTTTGGCCGGGGCTTAAGGAGTGCTTTGCACAGGTGGCCAAGGTTTTAAAGCCGGGCGGAACATTTATGATAGTAAATGAGTCTGATGGCACGGATGAGACCAGCCTTAAATTCGAGAAGATAATCGATGGTATGAGATGCCATACCGTAGAGGAAATAGAAGGAGCACTGAAAGACGCCGGATTTAGTAAGGTTAAGTCAGATCACCATAAGAGCAAGCCGTGGATAACAGTTATTGCAAGAAAGTAGGATGTATGACCTCATAAGAGAATGATTTCGGAGAAATAGATATGTTATTGACTTTGTTTTTAGCAATAGTAACATGTGCAGCAATTACAATCATGATGTTTGCTGCCGTTGTATTTATCCAGGATAAAAAGATGTTTTCGGCAGCACCAAAAGAATTCAGGGAAGTGATAAAACCAAGAGATAAAGAACTTTTTTATGGTGCCAGGGCCACAGGCTGGATTCTCATGGTATTTAGTTTTCTTATGATCATCGGTTCGTGTGTGATCACCATATGGGACGGACTTAGAAGTGAGTATTCTTTCTGGCAGTTCTTTTTGAGATTTGAATTGATCCTCACTATATATAAAATCTATGACATGATCTGCTTTGACTATTTTCTGCTTATGAAGTTTCACTTCTTTCAGTTTTATTTTCCGGAAATAGAAGGCGTAAGTCAGAACAGAAAGTATGGATTTAATATAAAGAGTCAGCTGATAAAACTATTTATCGTGTTTCCGGCGGTCTCTGCCTTGGTGGCATGGCTATGCACCGCAATTTCATAATTAGCTTAGGCGGGAGGTAAATGATGAAGTCTAAACAAAGAATCCTTTTTGGTTGTTATGCTATGGTACTTGCCATAATAGGAGATTATCTGCTTGGATATGGAACGATTGGTACATCCTCGGATCCTGATGCATATATGGGCTTATCCTGGAATGTGGCTCCTGACTGGAGATATGCGGTATCGTCTGTTCTCGGCTTTTTGTGTGCGGCTATGTTTGCTTATGCCGCTACAGAATTATTGAAGGTAATGGAAACAGAATATGACCTTAAAGATTCCAAGCTTTATAAGCTGTTTAAAATTGCCAATTGGGGAGGAATCCTTTATTTCGCCTTTATCCATATAGGTATATGCATCTTGCCGGTTGTGTTTAATGCAGGTATGGAGGCTACCGGAGATATCCCCACTGCTGTTGGAATGACGGTCAGGGTACTGAAGAGCGAATTGGTGCCTTTGGCTACTGGATTTTTGGTATGCGACCTTTTTGTTGCTATAGGATGGATCGGAATGGTTTTGAAGGGAATGATACCAGTAAAGAAGTGGATGATCATATGCTGCCCTGTATTTGGAATTCTCTTTGGAAATTTGCTTAATCTGATATCTGAGGGACTGGATTCGGGATCTGAATCTTTCGGATGGCTTGTATTATATCTTGTTTGTGCTCTATGCCTGACAAAAAAGAAAGAGGCGAATTGACATGTACATAAATGAATATGGAAATAAAGAATATCCGGTTGTGATTCTTCTTGCTCCTATGATGGTATCCGGTTCTGATCTGTATGAGCTGTTGTCTCCGTATTTTACAAAAGCATATCATATCATCGCTCCGGATCAGGGTGGACATGGCAAGTCAGGTGCTTATGTGAGTGCGGATGAAGAATATGATTGCCTAAAAAAATACCTTATGGAGAAAGGAATCAGGGACATAAAGCTTGCTTATGGAGCATCGCTTGGTGTAGCTGTGGCTTATAGGCTATTTCTTGATTCAGATTTTAAAGTGGAACGCGCCTGGTTTGATGGTGTTGCTCTTGCAGAAAATGCGGGATTCGCTGAATGGTTTATGAAAAAACTCTTCAGAAATAGGAAAAAGAAGCTTGAAAAAACGCATGTGGAAGCATCTGAAAGCCTTGTGAAGATGTACGGTTATGACTTCGCAAAGATGATGACCAGGAACTTTGAAAGGATTACCCCGGAGGATATTGATGCGATATGTCACGCATGTTGTCATTATAATCTTCGCAAGTTAACAGACGCCGAGCAAAAGAAACTTCACCTTGATTTTGGTGAGAAAGACTTTGATCTTAAGTATTCAAAGAAATCGATTCCTGTGTATATGCCCAAAGCTGATATGAAGATCAGAAAGGGATATGCGCACTGTGGATATATGGCAGATAAAACTGAAGAATACGTGAAAGAAATAGAAAGATTCATGGAGGCGTGAGATGGACATTTTACATCAAGGTGAGCGCAAATATCACATTGAGAAGAACACCGTACAAGAGACCTTGATCATTCCCTTGTATGGCAGAAAGGTATGCTCAGAACACTTTCCTGAATTGTTCAAAGATCCAGAAGCAGAGCGCATTTGCAGTATGCTGGATTATGACTTTGCAGAGAAAGGCAAGAAGATGGAAAGCGCGGTAGGACTTTTTGGCGCGTTGGAAGTTGCACAAAGACAGTATGATCTTGCCTGGGAAGTAAAGGATTATTTGAAGAAAAATCCGAATGCAGCCGTTGTAAATCTGGGATGTGGCCTAGATGATACCTTTCGTAAGTGTGATAACGGGACATGCAAAGGGTATAATATCGATATGTCCGATGTGATCGCCGTCAGAAATCAGCTCCTTCCGGAAAGTGACAGGGAAAGAAATCTTGCATATGATCTTAATGATGAAACTTGGATGGATGAGATTGATGCAAAGTGTGGAGCAGTCTTTTTTGCATCTGGCGTGTTTTATTACTTTAAAACCGATGATGTGAAAGCTTTGTTTCAGAAAATGGCTAAGAGATTTCCGGGAGCCGTTATTGTTTTCGACAGCTGTAACAGGCGTGGAGCAAAGATGATGACAAAAACCTGGCTTAAGGAAGCTGGAATAGCCGATGTTAGCACATTTTTCTCATTAGAGGACAAGGATGAGCTGAAGAAATGGTCTGATGATTTTGCAGATGTGTCCGCAAAGAGCTATATGCGTGGTTACAGGGACATCTACAAAGATGTGAGCTTCCTTCATAAACTGATGATCCACTTCTGTGACAGACTGGTAAAAATGATCATCGTAAAGATAGAGTTTAAGGGATGAGAGGGGAAAATGAATGTCAAAAGAAACTGAGCAGGTAACTGACAGGATTAAGAGTGCGTATCATACGTCGAAAAACATTTATGATGATGTCTTAACTCAGGGAAGCGTTTTTAGCAGGTTATATATACGTTTCTTCTGGAGCGGAACGGACGATAATGAAATTGCAGAAAAGGTTCTGTCTTACATACCTGATGACTTTGATGGAAGGCTTTTGGATGTTCCGGTAGGAACTGCTGTATTTACGGAAAAGAAATGGAAGGGCTTGAAAAAAGCAGAGATCATCTGTCTTGATTACAGCGAAGACATGCTGGATAAAGCTAAAGACAGATTGAACTACTATGAAAATATTTCATTTGTGCAGGGTGATGTGGGAAAGTTGCCATTTGAAGATGCGAGCTTCGATACAGTCCTTAGTATGAATGGTTTTCATGCTTTTCCTGATAAGAAAAAGGCTTTTCTTGAAACGAACCGTGTTCTGAAGAAAGGTGGAAGCTTTATTGGCTGCTTCTATATTAAAGGGAAATCAAAGCGAACAGATTGGCTGGTAAGAAGGATACTTACAAAAAAAGGATGGTTTACACCGCCATTTCTGACTGAGGAGAGCCTTCATAACGTCCTTCATAAACTGTATTCTGAAGTGGAATGCCACATAGATGGCTCAATGGCATTTTTTAAGTGTAAAAAATAATATAAGCCGTTTTAAGGGAGTAAAGATAAGAAATGTTACGAAACTATAATAAAAAAGGACAGAAGCTTCCTCTGTTTGGCGTAGGGCCATATATGGTTTTTGGAATGGGTGCTCTGACGCTGATAGGGATTATCCTTTTTGGGTATGTGCTTAAGATTGGAGTTTTGAACTCTCCATGGATACTTATTTTTAGAATAGCAGGAGCCGTATTGATAATATCCGGGATTGTCATTTGGTTTGTCGGCGCACTTCGCTCCGATATGGATAATAACATTGAAAGCAATAAGCTTAAGACAGATGGGATATATGCATGGGTCAGGAACCCTATGTACAGTGGCTGGTGGATCGCATTCGCCGGTATCACGCTTATGTGGCACAACGTATGGATGCTTGTGTTGCCGTTTATTAACTGGATTATTATGACAATCACGCTCATTAACTCAGAAGAGAAGTGGCTTTCAGAGTTGTATGGCGCTGAATATGAGATATATAAGACTAAAGTAAATCGCTGTATTCCCTGGAAACCATGTAAAGACAGGATCTACGTAACGGAAATTTCGAATGCAAGATGGATTGCTTATGACATTCCAGGTAATGTGGGATGGATTATTTATATTTTCTGTCTTGCAAGGTGCTTTTCCATAAAATCTGACTTCATTTCTTCCCGGGGATTATCAGGAATCATGGTTATTGCAGTATTGCCGGCAGTTTTAATGATGATCGGAATAGCAGAGCTTGTTTCCGAAAGATTCGCGAAGCTGGATAGAAAACTTCCTAGAGTGAGGCTTTTAAGAGGCTTTGGTGCACTTGTCCTGGGAGGCATTCTGGGAATGGTTGTAAGCATGCTTGGATTAATATATGGATATTACATAGGCGAAAGTGAGTTGCTGTTTATATGGCTCATGCTTATTGGAAGCTTACTTTGCTTTGTATTTGCCGAACTGATTTATAAAACATACAGGTAACATTGAAAGATCCCGGGAAACCGGGACTTTCTTAGTTATAGGTGTTAGTTAATACTAACACAAAATATTAACTTACAGGGAGGAACCTCATTATGAAAGAATGGACAAAAAAGAAAACGTTATGGACGCTGCTTTACGCAGTTCTGTATGCAGTTGGAACAGCAATTGTATGTGTTACGGGTGCGATAACGCCAATACTATTTGTGTGCTACCAGATTACGGCCGGAATCCTACTTTCAGGGATCATCATTTATGCATTCGGAAAAGTAAAGGCACCGGGAGTGGCCGTTTGTCTGGGAGTGGCAATGATCCTGTTACTTGTTTTGATAGGAGATGCTGTGGCATGGCATGTTATTCCGATTGTAGTGATAGTAATTCTTGCAGAGGCGATACGTACAATTTTCAAGTATAACTGGACAGGGGATGTGATAAGTACAGTGATTATGACCTTCTCCAGTTTTGGCTACTATGGACAGATCTGGTTTAACAGGGATTACACATACGAGTGCGCAATAGAAGAGATGCCTGCCGGCTATGCAGAGGGACTTATGGCTGCAAGCCCAATGTGGAGTTTGATAGTTGTGATCATTGCAGGAGTTGTATTGTCGGTTGTGGTTTCAAACATAACGACAAAACTGTTTAAGCTTGAAAAATAGGAAGGAGGAGATGATACGATGCGACTGTGGCATGTGATTTATAAATTTATGCTAGAATGAAGAAAAGTGTTTTTCATCTGCCAGATGACATTGCTTGCAGATGCACATTAATCCAGGAGGCATTACCTATGGCCACAGGAAGTCAGACCAAGGAAAAGACATTTAGCAGGATAAAAGAGCCACGGCAGTATAACGTGATCATGATAAACGACGATTTCACCACCATGGAGTTTGTTGTTTCAGTTCTGGTGGACATTTTTCACAAGGACCCGGTGAGCGCAGAGGCTATCATGCTTGGTGTTCATAAGAATGGACAGGCTGTTGTGGGAAGATACCCTTACGATATCGCAGTGACCAGGGTCAACAAGGCCCTTGCGAGAGCAAAAAAAGAGGGATTTCCCTTCAGAATGACAGTGGAGGAGGCATAATATGGATCTTTCAAGAGAAGCTTCAGAGGTTTTTCAGAAAGCGGTAGCGTTTGCAAGCGAGAACAGCTATGAATATGTCACTCCTGAGATCGTTCTTTTAATGATCCTTGACGATGATACCTTTGCGGAGGCCTTCAGGGAGTGCGGCGGAGACCTAAGTATCCTTGATGGTAATCTCCGGAAATATATTAGAGAATACGTGGATAAGGCTGAAAACGGCCAGCCGGAGCTGTCCATTGGAACCAATTTTGTCATAAGCTTTGCGGGACAGAGCGCCTACAGTAGTGGAAGCGACCAGATCTACGTTCGGCACCTTGTTCACGCCATCTGGAACCTGGAAAACAGCTATGCAGTCTACTACATGGAACAGCAGGATATCAGCGAAGCTGACGTGCTGCAGGAAATGGCCATTATAGAATCAGAAAATGAAGAGATTTCTGAGGACGTGGATGGAAACCTCAAGCCCAAAGAGGACAAGGCAGGGATCAGCCTTTTTGCCCCATGCCTCAATGACACATTAAGGGACGTAAACCCTCTTATTGGCAGGGAAAAAGAGCTTGAGCGCACCATTCAGATCCTCTGCAGAAAAGATAAGAATAATCCTCTTCATATCGGAGAGACGGGCGTTGGAAAGACTGCCATAACCTATGGCCTTGTGGAGCGCCTTAAATCCGGGGATGTTCCGGATGCCCTAAAGGGCGCAAAGGTCTTTTCCCTTGATCTTGGCGGAATGCTGGCAGGAACCCAGTACAGAGGCGACTTTGAAAAGAGATTTAAGAAGGTCCTTTCAGAGATCGGCAAAGAGGAAAAGCCCATCATTTACATCGATGAGATCCACAATCTCTCAGGAGCAGGTGCAGTTGGAGAAGGCTCTTTTGACGCATCAAACATGCTTAAGCCCTATTTGACTGACGGGCATATCAGGTTCATCGGAGCCACTACCTTTGAGGAATACAAGAAATATTTTGAAAAGAATAAGTCCCTTGTCCGCAGGTTCCAGAATGTCGAGATAAAGGAACCAACTGAAGAAGAGACTGTGGCAATTTTAAACGGCCTTAAATCCAAATATGAGAAGTACCACGGCGTAAAGTACGGCAAGGGTATCATGGAATACGCTGTGAAGATGAGCGCCAAGTACATAAATGAGCGCTTTTTGCCGGATAAAGCCATCGATCTTATTGATGAGGCAGGTTCCTACAGAAAGCTTCATCCAACAGATAAAAAGGTCCAGATCGTAGATAAAGACGTGATAAATGAGATCCTTACCGGCGTCTGCAGAGTTCCTATCGAAACTGTGGATACAGATGATGCCGCAGGACTTGAGACGTTGGAAGAGCGCATAAAAACAAAGATTTTTGGCCAGGATGAGGCTATAAGCCAGGTGGTAAATGCCGTGAAGTTCTCAAAGGCAGGACTTATCGAAGACGGAAAGCCCCTTGCCAGCCTTCTGTTCGTGGGACCAACAGGTGTTGGTAAGACTGAGATAGCAAGGACTCTCTCTGAGGAGCTTGGAGTTAAACTGATCAGGTTCGATATGAGTGAATACGGCGAAAAGCATGCGGTAGCCAAGCTTATCGGTTCTCCTGCAGGTTACGTTGGCTATGAGGAGGGTGGAATCCTCACTGAAGCCATCAGGAAAAATCCATCCTGCGTACTGCTTCTTGACGAGATTGAGAAGGCTCACGCTGACATCTACAACGTGCTTTTGCAGGTTATGGATTATGCAACTCTGACCGACAACCAGGGCAGGAAAGCTGATTTTCGGAATGTCATTATCATCATGACTTCAAATGCAGGTGCTAACAGGCTTGGTAAGAGCGGCATCGGATTTATCAGCACAAACCAGGATGAAAGCGTGCTGACAGAGGCAGTCAAGAACACCTTCCAGCCTGAGTTCAGAAACAGGCTCAACAAGGTAGTTGTCTTTAACAGCATGGATGATGATATGGCGAAAAGAGTCGTTGATAAGAAGCTAAAAGAGCTGTCAGCGCAGCTTCTTTTAAAGAAGATCACTCTTTCTGCTGATAAAAAAGCTAAAGACCTGTTAAAGGACAGGGGCGTAAGCCAGGAATTTGGAGCAAGAGAGATCGACAGGATCATAAGAAACGACATTAAACCGCTGTTTGTTGATGAGATTCTATTTGGAAAGCTTAAAAACGGCGGAAAGATAAAGCTTTCAGCCAGAAACAGGGAATTCACCATAGAATCCTCAAAAGTCGCAAGGAAGTGATCCTACATGCCTGTGTACAAACTTGATGACAATCAGATATCTTTTCCACTGCCAACCCTTGCAAGGGAGGACGGACTTCTGGCCATAGGCGGGACTTTGTCCACGGAAAGGCTTGTACTTGCCTATTCCAATGGGATATTCCCATGGTACAATGAGGGAGACCCCATTTTATGGTGGTGTCCGAAGGAACGCTATATCATAAGGCCAGAGAACATCCACGTATCCCACTCCATGAAGAAATTCATGAGAAAGCACGATGTAAAGGTGGAGCTCAACAGGGATTTCTCCCATACGATGCACAGGTGCAGGGAAAAGAGAGAGACCACAGAGGAAGGTACTTGGATAACAACTGATATGGAAAGAGCCTACGCAGAGCTTGCAGGTAAGGGCCTTGCTCTAAGCGTTGAAGCTTATATAGACGGGCAATTGTCAGGGGGCCTCTACGGAGTGAACCTGGGAAAATGCTTTTTTGGAGAGAGCATGTACTCCGATATTGAGAATGGCTCGAAACTGGCACTAATTGGCCTTGCCCAGATACTTAATGAAAATGGCTATCTCCTCATAGATTGCCAGTTTCACACTGATCATCTTGAGAGCATGGGCGGAGAGCCCATCAGTTATAAAGATTACATGGAGCTGGTGAAAAAAGGTACTAAACATAATGGAGGGACATGATGAAATACGGAGAGTCTTTATTTGATATCTGTTACCTGTTGTTTGCCATAATAAGCGGCTGTATCATCCTTAAAAGATCCAAGGATACTACGGGAAAGATCATGGGGGTTGCCGCACTGATACTGGGGCTTGGCGATGCGTTACATCTTGTGCCAAGAGTGCTTAATTATTTTGTGAATGGTGATTTTACCGTTGCACTTGGGGCTGGCAAGCTGGTAACTTCAATAACCATGACTGTTTTTTACGTACTTATCTATTATCTGTGGATGAGGGTGTATAAGTGTGAGGAAAACAAGGCCCTGACGATGGCAATATGGGGACTCTGTGCAGTAAGGATCATACTGTGCCTGTTCCCACAAAATGGGTGGTTTCAGAATGAAAGCAGCATGGCCTGGGGCATCATCAGAAACATCCCGTTTGTAATCCTGGGAGCTGCTATATGTTATATATATTATATAAAAAGAACACAGGATAAAACATTCCGCTCTATGTGGATATTCATACTGCTGTCATTTCTTTTTTACATTCCCGTTGCAGTGTTTGCAGGGCTCGTTCCCATGCTGGGAATGCTGATGCTGCCAAAGACCATATGTTACATACTTATGATTGTAGCTTTTTTGCGCAAGAGTAAGGCGTGACATCGAGTTCAACATATTCCATATTTTTGCTAATGTAAACGCTTACAATTGAATATGTGCGCATGATATAAATGGAGCATGTACTAAATACTCGGATAAGTGGAGGAGCAATATATGTCTGTGCACGTAATCGATGAAGCCAATCGCTGTTTACAGTGTCCTAACCCAAGATGCAGGGAAAATGGATGTCCAATTCACACAAACATTCCTGAGATGATACGTCTTTTCAAGGAAAACCGCATGATGGAAGCGGCAGAAATGCTTTTTGAGAACAATCCGCTTTCCATGATATGTTCACTTGTGTGCAACCACGGAAATCAGTGTGAAGGAAATTGCGTAAGGGGTATAAAAGGGGAGCCCATACATATTTCGTCAATAGAAAACTATATTTCTGACTCTTGTTTCGAGAGACTTGATCTTACTCCTGCACCTTCAAATGGAATGAAGGCTGCAGTCATTGGTGCTGGCCCAGCCGGGATAACCATTGCGATAATCCTTGCGCTTAAGGGTTATTCCATCACCGTATTTGAAACCCACGACAAAATTGGCGGAATACTGCGCTACGGTATTCCTGAATTTAGATTACCTAAATCGATTCTGGACAGATACTACAAGAAGATGCGTGAACTTGGGATTAAATTCAGACCTAATTTCTCCATTGGTGGTTCAACTGGAATCCGAGATCTTTTAGAAGACGGATATAAGAGTGTTTTCATTGGTACAGGTGCCTGGAGGCCAAGAAAGTTGGGAGTTCCGGGTGAGACCTTTGGAAATGTCTTTTACGCCATAAACTATCTTAACAATCCAGATGTATACGAGCTGGGGGATAGGGTTGTTATAATCGGCGCTGGAAATGCAGCAATGGATGTGGCAAGGACGGCTATCAGACATGGCTCCAGAGAGGTTGTTGTCTATGTAAGAGGCGAGGAAGTCAGCGCTTCCCCAGAAGAGTTTGAATATGCCAAGGTTGACGGTGTTAAGTTTGAGTACAAAAAAGCAATTGTCAGAATTGAGGATGAAGGCCCCGTATTTAGAGATGCTGAAGGAAAAGAGAACCTGGTTCCGGCAGACAGCGTTATCGTCGCAATCTCGCAGGTTCCACAGGACCGCATTGTTACCCGTGAAAAGAACCTTAAACTCAACGAAAATGGAAATCTGGCTACAGATTCCCATGGCGAGACTTCACTTCCAGGTGTTTTTGCATCAGGAGATGTGGTCACGGGTGCAAAGACCGTTGTAGCCGCAGTTGCTGTATCCAAGCAGATTGCAGAGGATATGGACAGGTACATGAAGGAATTGAACTAATATCGATATGCTTATTGTCTGACAAGACACTTTACTATATTATAATAATAAAGAAGACTGTATTATATGCATTTTTATTCATTATTCCAGAGGAGTAACAGAATTCATGCAAACATCTGAAAAAATATTCAATTCATTGTTTTATATGGGGCTTACAAGAGATCAATATCAGCGGGTATCAGATGTTATAGGAGAAGATAACCGCAGGATTGCCGTTTCAGGAGGATTTTGCGCTTCACTCTTTTGGATATTCAGCCTGATAATGTCCTTTAGTTCAGATGCATATCTCGCATGCCGCATAGTATATGTAGTTGCATTACTGCTCAGTATTGCAACGATAATTGTGTCATTATTCATGGTTAAGAAGATGCCATGGTTATTAAATCCTACCATAGGTGTGCTTTTGATGTCCGTCTTAGGCGCAGGCATAGGAATAGCGTTTTGTCAGCCGGATGTAAGAACTGCGTCGATGATCGCTTTCGTGATCATTACTCCCACATGTTTTATCAAGAATTCTATCACAGATTTTTTGATGCTATTTATCACTATCATTGTATATGCAGTGTTTGGTGTGAATATTATTGAGCCTGACATTTATTCCTGGGGCCTTGTAAACCTTATCATCTTTTCTTTAGCAGGGATACTTATTGGTCATGCCATCAACAAAGAGCGAAGCGAGCGCTTTATATATGAGGAATCTGCAAAAGAGCTGGCGGAAAAGCAGGCAAGATATGCCAACCACGACGAGATGACAGGGCTTCGTAACAGACGCGCCTATGATACAAAATTAAAGGCCCTTGCAATGAACCTTCCAGAGCACCTTAGCGTTGTCATCCTTGATATAAACGGACTTAAAAATGTTAACGATACTCTTGGACACGAGGCAGGAGATGAGCTTATTGTGGCTGCTGCTAAATGCATAGCTTCAGCCTTTTGGGGAATAGAGTCGCTTTATCGCACAGGTGGAGATGAATTCTGTGTCATTTCAGAAGAATCAAGCGATGAAACTCTCAGAAGAATAGAAGAGATGAAAAAGCTCATGTCAAACTATAAAGGTGAGATCATCACCGACATTTCGATCTCCTATGGATATGCTACCAATCAGGATATGAAGGATATCAAATCCATTGTGATCCAGGCAGATAAGAACATGTACGCATATAAACGTGATTACTATGCTCAAAAAGATAATGATCGCAGGAATCTTTTGTAGGCAATATCATGAGTATGTTCTGACCTGTGTAATTACAAAAAAATAGCTCAGTCTGATGCTTATGCACCGGACTGAGCTTTTTTCGTGGGAATCTGAGCAAGGATAACTGCTGAAAAGATAAGAAGGCACCCTGTGATCTCTTTTCCTGTCATGGTCTGATGCAGGATGAGCCAGCCAAAAAGCGTTGAAAACACAGATTCAAGGCTCATGATCAGGGATGCAAGGGCCGGATTTAAGTCGCGCTGACCAACAGCCTGAAGGGTGTAGCCCACAGCACTTGAGAATATTCCGGTATAGAGGATAGCAATCCAGGAAGTAGGCTCTAAAAGGCTGTTAATCCAGGCAGATGGATCTGGCATAAAGTCAAAAAAGATCGCAGCAACCAGCGAAACTGCGCCGCTTACAAAAAACTGGACGCAGGCCAGCGCTACAGGGCTCATCCTGGGAGCGTAGTGATCAACGCACAAGATCTGGATTGAGAACAAAAGAGCGCAGCATAAAAGCGCAAGATCTGCAGTGGAAATCGAAAAGCCCATCCCAGCCAGGGGATCACACAGAAGATAGAGGCCAACCAGCGCTATTGCCACGGCAGGCCATACAAGAAAGCTGCACTTTCTTCCGATGAAAAGACCTAGTATTGGCACCAGCACGATATAGCAGGCTGTCAAAAATCCTGCCTGTCCAGCGGTGGCACCAAGAGCTATTCCCGCCTGCTGAAATGTGGATGCAAGAAAAAGTGCAAGACCACATATCACACCACCAAGTAGCTTATTAGGTGGGATCTTACTGGGCCTTACATTATGTCCTCTTAGAAAAGGCAAAAGGCAGATTCCGCCAATGATGAAGCGGATTCCGTTAAAAGTGAAGGTTCCTATATTGCTGCCGGCTACAGACTGTGCCACAAACGCCAGTCCCCAGACCACCGAAGCAAGAAGGAGCAGTAATGAATTTTTAATCTGAGATTCTCTTAATTTTTCCATAAGCTTTTTACTATTTCTGCCTGCGAACGATGTTGTTGCAGGCAGTTATGAAATTCTGCAGTTCCAAATACAGGTTGTTTATGTTTTCAGGGTTACCATTACCAAAATACTCATTCTCTTCCATGAGGGAATCGTAGAAATCTTTACCCCACTTGCCGCCAGTGGTGTAGTACTCCTTGAGGGCATAGTATGTCTTATACATGCGCGGAATATTATCATCAAAATTGTTACTAGTATCTGTTCCAAAGCAGAATTCGTAACGATTTCCTATACCAACGCCCATTTCCCTGATGTCTTCAGGGAAATTTTCTTTTCCAATGGTATCCTGCACCCAAAAGCCCAGAGCCTGTGCCTCCTCACTGGTTGCAATAAAACTTTTTATCGGAGTAGTAGCGCGAAATTCTGTCAGAATATCATCTGCTACCAAATCCTTTAGCGGGTCCGAAATAATGTGGGCCAGTGAAAAGACATCTTTCTTATTTATGTTGATCTTCTCAATCCTGGTCTCATATCTTCTATAGGCGTCGCGCCATCCTACGCAGGCTTCAGGAACATATTCTTCATGGTTTCTCACAACATATATATTGTCATCAACAAGTTCACAGATTTCAGTTATGGCGCGGTCTTCATAGTTGTCAAAAAGCGTATAGCCATAGTAAGAAGCCACTGGCTTAAAAAAGCCATAATCATCAAAATAACCCACGTTACCTTCATCATCCACACCACATGTTCTTGGTACTCCTTCAGCATAGATGAATCTGCCGGCTGTGTTTGGATTCGGAACGTATACAACAGGGCTCTTAAGGTCATCAGAATTGAAATTACCTGGGGCTCCCGCCGGAAAAGTCTCTTCAAGAGACCCTGGCTTGTCGCAGGTCGCTCTAAAGTGCTTGCAGCCTGCGTAGAAATGACCGGATCCTTCGTAAACAGACATCTGAACAAGAACCAGGCCATCTTGTACAGCCAGATACTCAGGCTCGGCTGAATAGTCCGCATATTTTACAATCTGTGGGAAATCGCCGTATATTATCTCTTTTCCTGTATTAAGATCATATCCGCAAAGTCGTCCATAGCTGCTGCTTTCAGCCTTGGTTACGCAAAAGAGATGATCACCGCCTATTCCGGCATAGTAGAAGATCTCTGATGAATTCTGGATCTCTTTGCTTTCTCCATTTGGATCACAGATGTACAAATGTAACTTATGATCTGATTCATATGCACCTGTCACAAAATATTCCCCAGATGGAAGAGTGCCATAGACTTTAGTCCCTGGAAGAGAACGTCTATCTGATCCGTCTAAAGATACTGACTCTACAGGCATTTCCTCTCCATCCTTACTTTCGGAGAAAATGAACCGCCCGCCTGAAATAGTGATCGGACCATAAGATGAATCTCGAAAAAGGCTGACAATTTCACCTGTACCCTCATCAAAAGAGGCAATAGTACATGAATTATCTGCCAAGACTACATCATAGTCGCCCCAAAGAGCAGCTTCTTTCATTGCATATTTTTCCGGAATCCTGAAATAGATTTTTCCATCGAACTTCACAAAATGTTTGCCGTTTCCTGGAATTGCTGGTGCACGGCCAGCCTCTGGATTATCAAAGGGCTTGTTCATGTAGTATTCACTGTTCAGATCAGTGGAAGAATCTTCAGAGGCAGAAACTTCGCTACTAACAGCCTCACTTATGGAAACCTCATCAGCTGAAGGCTCTACAATAGAAGCGTTTTCTGACTTATTGGTGCATCCACAAATTGATACTGTTATAATTATTAACGATAATATATTTAAAAAGAACTTTTTATTTCCCATATCACATACTCCCCGGCTAAAATTTCACGCCGAAAAAAAGTATAGCATAATATGGATAATGCTTTAAGCATATTTGAAGAAAGAATGACAATGAAAAAAAGAACTGAATTAGCCCATTTAAGCATAGCGCAGGCCGTCTGCGTCCTGATCCTTTTGCTTTTTGTATTACTTTCTGTCGCTTCGGGCAATTTTAAAGTAAATACTGATACCACAATGCTCTGGGACATTAATGATGGTTGGATCGATGAAAACGGACAGGTAGTTGATCTATATGATCTTGCCCCGGGGAAACAGTCTGTGACGCTGGACATCAGCAATAAGAACGTTGATGGCAAGGCAATCTGTTTCAAATCTATTGATACCAATTTTAAAGTATATGCATCCAATGGGATGATCTACGATTATGAGCCTGTGATGCCAAGGCAATTAGGTGCTTCATATGGTATGCAGTACCATACTATTGCAATCCCGGAGGGGAGCTCATTTTTAAGACTGGAGCTTGAACCGGTATTCACAAATATATCGGCAGCCGTAAATGACATAGCTATAAGTGAAGCCGGGCAGTACATGACAGGTGTATTTAAAAGAAATCTCTTTTCATTTGGACAGGGTTCAACAACTATTATTATCGGGATCTTGTTTGTTATAGCAGGAGTTACAGGCCAGATCGTCATGAAATCAACAGGAATTGATTTCATATCCTTTGGAATATCCTGTGTAATGATCGGATTTATCGGCTTTAATGATACGCTGTTTCTTCAGGTGCTGACTGCTCGCCCTGACATCGTAAGAGTTGCAGAATATTTGTGTCTTGCTCTTATACCATTTCCTGCGCTTTCATTTTTTTCAAGTACAACCGGGGAATCTCATCCAAGGCTGTTGTCCGGCATGTTTGCAGCATGTCTTTTAAATGTTTTCCTTCAAATAGGGCTGACCCTGAGCGGTACATCAGACTATTATCATCTTGTTAATATTTCGCAACTTATGATATTGGTTAGTTTTCTGCTGTCATCAATACTGGTTTTCAGGGCTGTTCGCCGCGGACAGATCAAGCAGACACTGCTTCGCAGCGTGGAATGGGGTCTATTCGCCTGCATACTTGGAGCTGTGATCGATATGCTCCGTTTTCATTTTATGCAGAGCTACGGAAGCTTAACCTTTACCCGCCTTGGCGTGCTTTTATTTACTGCATTTATGGGAATCTATCTATATAGGGATCATATCGATTCTTTGCAGAAAAAGCAGCGGGAGAGTGCTGTATTTGCATCTGAGATCTCAGAAGCTTTTGCCAAAGTCATAGATATGAAGGATCCATATACCAACGGTCACTCAGTGAGAGTAGCAAAATATACAGCTCTGATCGCAAAAGAGATGGGATATGATGCTGAAACAGTAGAAAAATATTATAGAATCGGGCTTCTCCATGATGTAGGTAAGGTTGGAATTCCCAAGGCTGTGCTGAATAAGCCAGGGAAACTTACAGATGAAGAATATGACCTGATCAAATCTCACACTTTAAAGGGATATGAGGTGCTTAAAGATATCAGCATTGTACCTGAGCTTGCAGTAGGTGCTCTGGGTCATCACGAAAGGTATGACGGAAATGGCTATCCCAACGGGCTTTCCGGTGATGCAATTCCCGAGGTTGCCCGCATTATTGCCGTGGCAGATGCTTTTGATGCAATGTATTCCGACAGGCAATATCGCAAGCGCCTGGATTTTGATAAGGCAATATCTATAATTCGGGAAGCTTCAGGAACTCAGCTTAGTCCTGAAGTAGTCGATGCGTTTTTTAGGCTTGTTGAAAAAGGTGAGATTAAAGCCACAAAATAGAAATATACTTTAGAATTTGCTACAGGGAGATACAGACAATGATTAAAATTCTATCAGATAGTACGTGCGATCTTTCAAAGGAACTGGTTGAGAGATATGATCTTGGTATTATTCCTCTTTACGTAAGATTGGGGGATGAGGAATACCAAGATGGTGTAAACATTTCTCCTGAAGAACTCTATAAATGGTCTGATGAGCACGGAGAGACTCCAAAGACAGCTGCTCCCAGCATTGAGGACATCTCAAAATATCTGGATCCTGACAGCGGCGATGAATACATCATTTTTACAATCTCGTCTTCAATGTCTGCAAGCTTCAACAATGTGCGGCTTGCAGCTGAGAATCTTGAAATGTCTGACAGAGTCTATGTTATCGATTCTGCAAATCTTTCCACTGGTATTGGCCTGTTGGTACTATATGCAGCTGAACTTAAAAAAGCAGGAAAGTCTGCCAAAGAGATAGTCCAGGAAATAGAGAATACCAAAGGCAAAGTACGCGCAAGTTTTGTGGTGGATACCCTAGTATATCTCCACAGAGGAGGGCGCTGCTCTGGAGTGGCCGCTCTTCTTGGAACTGCATTAAAGCTTCATCCACGTATCGCAGTAGCAGATGGCGCCATGCATCCAGAAAAGAAATATCGCGGTTCCAGCAAACGCTTTATACTTGATTACGTAAAAGACATGGAAGCTGACCTAAAGAACGCAAGACCTGAGCGAGTATTCATAACCCACTCTGGATGCGACAGAGAAATAGTTGAGGCAGTAAGAGATTATCTAAGTAGCCTTGGCGTATTTAATGAAATCCTTGAGACCAGAGCAGGAGGCGTTGTTTCCTCCCACTGCGGCCCTGGAACTTTAGGGGTACTTTTTATCGATAAATAGCGGTAATTAAAAATATAATATCAAAGGAGATAAGAAGAATGGATAACAGGAAAACTTTGGCTGTTCCAAAGATATGTACATATATTGTGATATCAGTTTGTATTTTAGGAATAATACTGGGTTCGTTTTTTGATTACAGTATCAACGTAGCACTGGCGAACAAGACTGACATTGGGGCCTTTTTTTCCACCTATGGTTCTTACTTCTCTTACTGTTTATATCCTGCAGCAGGGATGTGTATCTTTAAGGGTCTAATGAAAAAAGGCAACAAATTTAAAATGCTGGCGTGGGTGATCATGGCAATCTCATACTTTATGGCTGTTTATTACAGCAATAATTACAACGGATCAAAGGTAAGAGAGCTGTTTGGTTACACAGCTGGAGATTCCTCACCACTTCTATCTGTAATAAGTTGGGGATTCTGGGTAATACTATATTCTTGGGTTCCATTTGTCTGCTACCGGATATTTGATGATGTAAGTCCTGACAAGCTGATCATGACAGGCGCTGCTATTCTGATAGCTGGGATTGTAGCGGATAATACAAACCTATGGCTCAAGCAGGTGGCATCGAGACCAAGATATAAGTATCTGATAACACTTGATGATCCTATGTCGGAGTTCAGGAACTGGTGGCAGATGGTTCCGAACCTCGCAGGCTCAAATGACAGCTTTAAGAGCTGGCCCAGCGGCAACATGACCATAGCAAGCATGATGTTTTCGCTGCCAATGCTTGCTGATGTACTCAAGAAGCGTTCAGAGTTTAAAAATATGTTCTGTTTTGTCCTTGCAGCATGTTTTGTTGTTCTTTACGGATATAACAGAATACACATGACAAATCATTTTCTGTCTGATGTATGTTTTGGAACACTAATCACTTATATCATTTACTCAGTTGTTAGCACAGCATTCTTAAAGGTTGTGAATAGGGAAAAATAAGGATTATCTCTTTTCATTTGCCATCGGTGCACCTGCGCATCTTCTTACACTGTATATGATTACGCTTTTCCAGTTGGATGAGAAAAAGAAGCTGATAGATATAACAACTGTGATCATGACAGTTGTAAATGTATGCCTGAATATACTATTTGTGGTGGAAAACATGGGGATTAAGGGTTCAAGTTTCCGTAAGCGCACCAATTAATAGTGTTGTAAATAAGCGGTTTGCAGCTTCATACGAATTCATGACACATCGGTTTATAACACCGGTGTGTTTTTTATGAAAAGGAATGAGGTCATGGTATCTGGAATTAGAACTACATGTGAAAGATATATAAAATTGTCGCGCTATCATATTGATATTTGCCACCTCACATGTTATATTTTAGTTGCCAGATGAGCGTGCTCACCTTTATGGAGATAAGGAGCTTCTCCCACTGGTTCTGACAGTGTAAAAACTCGAACTCCGAGATGGCTTAATGTGGCGCGTGTCGTTATCAGGAGACCATCAAAACCTTTTACTGATAGGTTAATCCGTGCCGCGAGGCAAGATGGCGGGCATCTATAAAATCAGAAAACTAGAGCAAAATCAAGTCCGATTGGATTACCAACCGGGCTTTTTGCTTTGATTTGGGGTATATAATGGCAAGAAAAAGGATTACGACAACATCCTGGAATTATGTTGTCGAGATCAGATGTAAATAACTGAATTAGAAGGAGTTTTTACCAGTAGAAATTATGGCAGATTTACTATCAAATGAAGAAAAAATGGTGGAATACAAGGAATTACTCAAGGAGATTGGAAGTAGATTCAGGCAAAGTCAGATCAAGGCATCAATGAAGGTAAACAATGAGATGCTTGACTTTTATTTTTGGCTTGGCAGCAAAATATATATTTGGAAACAGGACAGCTTTGGCGGAAATGCATTCTATAAAACTCTCAGTAATGACCTTATTGATATGTTCCCTGGAATAAAGTCTTTTTCTGTTACAAATCTGAAATATATGCAGTATTATTACGAGATGTATTCAAGTCCTCAAGTTGAGGACTCCGAAAATAACAGCAGTCCCCAAGTTGGGGACTTGCGTAATACTGGGATTTTTAGTATTCCGTGGGGACACAACAAAGTAATTATTGATAAGTGCAGGAATAATAAAGATAAGGCATTATTCTATGTGAAGAAAACTATAGAGAATAACTGGTCGAGAGCAGTATTACTCAATTTTCTTGATACAGACCTATTTGAGAGACAGGGGAAAGCCATAACAAACTTTCAGCAGACATTGCCAGCTACAGAAAGCGATTTGGCACAGGCAATAACAAAAGATCCGTATAACTTTGACTTTTTGACATTAAGAGAAAGATACGATGAAAAAGAGCTGAAAGATGCTCTTATGGACAACATTACAAAATTTTTACTTGAGCTTGGAAACGGGTTCGCATTTGTAGGCCGTGAAATGTTGCTTAAGATTGGTGATACCGAAAATTATGTGGATATGCTTTTTTACAACATAAAACTTCATTGCTATGTTGTTGTAGAGGTAAAAGTTGAAGAGTTTAATTCAAGAGATATGGGACAGCTTGGAACATATATGGTTGCTGTCAACCATACTCTTAAGGGCGAAATAGATGGTCCAACGTTAGGATTGATAATATGTAAATCCAAAGATAACATCAAGGCTCAATATGCGTTAGAAGCAAGTAGTCAGCCTATGGGAATATCGGAGTATGATATTACTAAATTCATGCCTGAAGGCTATAAAAGTTCTCTGCCTACGATAGAAGAAATCGAAGCAAATTTGGGTGATTGAAGAAGTGGTATAGCTACTTTCGTTTGACAGTGTCATTTGTTTTTAATACTATTAATCATAGGAGGAGACGTGGTGGACACAGAATTGTGTATCGCATGTAGAAAATGTGATTTTCTGAGTGTTTGTGTCGTAGAATACAGTCCGCCACTAAAGATAACCCTTGTGTAAAGCGATGGAAGATAACAATATGAAGAAAGAAGTTACTGGTGCGATTAAGGGTATGAGAATTATGGGAGCAAGTGATAACGACATTATTTCAAAGATTGTCGAAAATTTTCATGTCGCAAAAGAATATGTCCTTGCCCTCCTCGCACCGCAGAAAGCGCAATAAGGCATGATATTGAAAAAAAGTACCGATACACATTACGTATGGCATTAGTTTTATGAAATCATTGAAAGCGAGACATTATACCAATGAATTTGTTTTCAAAGAATCACCGAAAAGAACTTGACACACAGATGAAGATAGGACACAATTTTGCCAGCCAGCCAGCCAGCGTAGCGTAGAGCAGAGCGGTGACTCTGCTTCTTTTGGTGTAGATAAGGATCGTGCGAAATATAACATAAGCCGGAGGGAAAAGCAGGAGAGCTTTTTCTCCGGCTTTTTTTATACAAGAAGGTTTAAGGGCGGCAGAAAAGTATTGCTTAGCATTGTGGTTGCTTTAGCAGTGGTGTTTGATTTGTTTTGGTGTGGTTCGACTGCTCTGGCTGCTAATCATGTTACAACATGTGACGGTGACCATAGCGGATGGACCTCGATAACGAATAACAATGTAAATCTAGACGGTGGAAATTATTATATTAATACTAATAGTTTATCTTTAACAAAGGATAGAACCGGAACATCAAATATATGCCTTGTGGACAAAACAATAAATCAACTGGTTATAAGTAATGGAAGTATAAATTTGTTCGCAGGGCAATCTGGTAAGATAGAAAGAACAACGTCATCTGGTGTAGCCATTAATATCTTTGGGGGCTCCGTAAATATGTATAGTGGTACGATTAGGAGTACATCGGCGTTTGGTGTCGGGGTTGCAACAAACGGAAGAGATGACACTGTTCATATATTCAATTTGTATGGTGGAAATATCCAAAATTTGAATTATGGTATATATACTTATTATGGTACGGTTACAATAGAGGGAGGAATAATATCTAACAACAAATTAGGCATCCAAATGAATTCGAGTGGAATGAGTGGAGAATCTCCACCAACAGTCATATTAGTAGGAGGGCAGATAAAGGATAATGATGAGGTTGGTATAAAGCTTCTTAATGGAACTCTTACTCTTACAGGTGGTTCTATATCAGGAAATGGTTCTGATGATAAGCATGGCATTGATTATAGCGGTGGAATACTTAATCTGAGTGGTAATCCTGTGGTCAGTGATGGTATATATATCACAAACAATAAGAAAATCAATGTAAACGGGGCACTTCAAAACGGTGCGAGCATATGTGTCCGTATTGGAACCGGAGACGGTACGGGCGTTATCACAACAGGCTATGGAACAAATAATCAGGTTGATGGTCAGATAGTTGATCCCTCCACATTTTTTACCTGTGATGATGGATATGTTGTAATATTAAACAATTCTGGTGAAGTAGAGATAGTAAAACACTCTCACGACTTTACCTATGAAGCCGGAACAGGTAATGAGGCGAACAAGATCACAGCTACCTGCTCAAATGGTGATGAACATTGTACGCTGAATGATGGTAACGGCAATCATACGATAAGCCTGACTATCACTAAGCCTGCGCTTACCACCTACGGCGGAACTGAAAGTGCATCTGCAACCCTGACGAACCTTGATGCCTTCAAAACCGCAACAGGTCTGAATATTGCAGATACAGACATTAAATATGTGGGCAGGGATGGTACGATCTATGACGAAAGCACGACTCCTCCAACGGCTGTAGGTAAATATACCGCAAGTATCACCCTGAGCAATGTAGCTGTCAGTGGTGGTGGAACAGGAAATGTTACAGCCTCGGTTGATTATGAGATATCCAAGAGAGAACTTACGATTAAAGCTGATGATAAATCAATAAGCTACGGAGCGGCTGAGCCCGAGCTTACTGCCACAGTCACGGGCTTTGCGGATGGTGATGATGCAGTAAGTACAGGACTATCTTATTCTTTAGGCAGAGAACGCGGAGACGGTTCCGGAACATATATCATTACACCATCAAACGCAACCGAAACTTCCGGCAATTACAGCTTTAAATATGAAACTGGGACCTTTACTATTAATGGAATCCCTATCACAATCAAGGCGGCTGACAGGACTATTACTTATGGAGAGACAATCCCAAGTGATGTGTCCAAGGTATCTGTTACATCTGGAGCCCTTAATAGTGGCCATACCATAACCAGTATCAAATATACTGCTAGCAGCACCAATGTCACAACAAACGGTACCGTGACACCATCCATGGCAGTTATTAAGGATGCCAGCGGAAATAATGTGACGGATAATTACACCATTACATACGAAACGGGTGTTCTCAGAATAGATAAGGCAGACCCGGTTTATACTGTAAATCCCTCTGCCAAAAGTGATCTCTACTATAACGACAATACATGGACCCTTATAAATAGAGGTACGACAAATGACGGTACTATTAAATACAAGGTAGAGGCTATAGGATCAGAACCCGGCGCAGCAGTACCGCAGAGCGGCTTTGGTGAGACAGACTTTTCAGACACCCTGCCATATGCTAAAGAAGTTGGTACATATAGAGTGAGCTACTATATAGAAGGAGACAGCAATCATAATAACAGTGCGGTAAGTACACTTGATATAATCATAGTCCCCGATGAGCCACCGGTTATTTCAGGAGCAACTAATGGTGCAAGCTATGGAGGAGGCACTACCATCAATCTTTCCGTATCCGACATCAGCGGCCTTGCCTCTGTCACTGTAAACGGAGAGTCAAAGCCTGTTTCTGGAAATACCTATACCCAGACCATATCCGGAGCCGGTACCTATAACATCACGGCAACGGACACAGCAGGTAATACAAGCACCTTAAGCTTTACCATCAAGAGCGGTGGCGATTCTGGAGGCTCAGGTGGTTCGGGCGGCTCTGGTGGTTCCGGAGGCGGTTCGTCCGATGATAACGGTGGTAATCCTTCCGGCAGCGGCAATAAACCGTCTGATAAAGGAAGCACCGATAATAAGAAAGCTGCTGATGATACAAAAAACAATAACCCCAAGGCTGGGGAACCGGGCAACAGTGGCAGGAATACAGACAAAAAGTCTGATGATATTACCTCCTCTTATGATGCGGATTCTGCAAATGCCCCGGATGATGATATTTTAGACACTCAGGATACGGACAGAAAGCCTGATGGCGGAACCGGCGTGACAGTTCCTACCCAAACTTTTGATGGTGAGCGCATTTACTTTAATGAGGAGCGCAAAACTGATTACGGCAACGGTACAGTGATCATTAGTGTCGATGTGGAGGACAAGGATGGGACAAGGACCAACTACTCCGGAAGTATCGTGGGTGATACGGAGTCCATCATGAGGGCAGTCCTTACACAGGATGATATAAATGCAGTATCCAGTGGTGAAACTGTATGGATCAGGCTCGTGGTAACGCTGATATCAGAGGATGTTCCTGAGGCAGACAGAGAGCAGATAGAGGCTGCTCTTACCACTATAGCAGATAAAGAGCTTATCCCCGGGACCTATTATGACCTTAGTGTAATGAAGAGCGTAGGCAACGGGGACTGGGAATACCTGACAACGCTTTACGATGACATAGAGATCACACTGGATATTGATAAGGGTCTGCAGGCAGACGGAAGGATATTCTATATCCTAAGGAGTCATGAGGGAGCAGTTACGATGCTCTTTGACCTGGATGAAGAGCCCGATACCATAACCATCAGCTCCAGATACTTCTCTACATATGCACTTGTTTATACAGACTCTCCAGATATGGCAGAGCCGGTAAGCGAAAAACATAACTGCTTCATGCACTGGTTTATCCTGGCCGCAGCGCTGATAGGAGAGATACTTGCACTGCTGCTTCGCAGACATGAGGACAAGAAAAAGCTCCTTATCGGCACAGAGTGTGTGGATATAGTTATAATGCTTGCTCTGGCCATAATTGGAAGCTGTATGTGGGACTGGATCATCTTTGCCATAGGAGCAGCAGCTATCGGAGTCACAGTATTTTTACCTCATGAATCATAGATTCAAAATATATAGTAGTTAAGAATTTCCGGATATCAATGGACCTAAAACATCCATGGTATCCGGTTTTTCATCTATGCAACCAATGGAGATTTGTGTGAGCAGTTTTATATGGATTGTGACGCATAAATTGCATTCTTTGGTATAATGACATAAATGAGTTCCGTATGAAGCTGCGGAAAGGAGAGGTATTATGTTTGAGCAGCTTCATGATAACAGAATAACAGCATTATATTGCAGAC
>NZ_JAGAYD010000046.1 GCF_017940685.1 Butyrivibrio sp.
AACTTACGCTGTTCCCAATCGTCATCGAATCCTTTAAATCTAATCCGGGGTTTCTTATCCGCCATATCACTCACCCCCTAACAGTTTTTGAAGTTCAGCAACACCTTGCATATCAAACTCATTACCCGTAAGTAGTCCTAACATCTCAACTAAATCTGAAGATGTGTCTCTGATTTCTTTATCCACTTCTTCGTAGGTTGTCTCATATTTTTCAGCTATCGCTTCCAATCTGGATATAAGACTCTTAACAATCTGTGCAGGAATATCCGCTATTCCTTCAGTAATAGGATCAATCCATTTCTTTTCAAATAGCATTCTTACTTCAGCATCACTCAAGCTTTCAATTTTGTCCTTTGTTGCAAGCTCAAGCTCTACAGTCTTGTCTTTAATTTGCTTCTTCAGGCTCTTCTCTTCCTTATTAAGCGCATCTGCCTTTTTTAGAATTGTCAGCGTTTCACCTTCAACATCTTTATCTTTTATGGCCTTCGTAACTTCCTTGAATACAAATTCTGTTTTGTCTTCATTTACAAAAGCCGCTTCCTTATCCTCTTCTGACAGGCTCTCCAAAAGTTCCTCATACTCAGAAGATATTTCAGATAATCTTCCATCAAGAGACCCAATCTCTTCTTTACGATCCTTCAACAAGGATTTTTGAACAAGCTCAAACGGGAATATATGTCCAATATATCCTTCCTGTACTTCTACCTCTTTACCATTTTTCTTTTTTGTAACCATGTTGGGATCAACTTTTCTTATAGCATCGCGTCCCTCTGTCTGGATTATTTCCAGATCTATTGAAATTTGAGACCACATATCATCAACAATCTGGTAAGCCTCATATGGATCTCCAAGTTTAAGTCCTTCGAACCTCTTGAATATCTCTGTAGAAATAACCTCTTCCTCAGCAGCAATTGTAAGAGAATCCTGTCCGTCAATTAACTCTTGGACTAAAAATGTATCGAGCCCATCAAATGCATCTTTGTATGATGATACAAAATTTCTGATATCCTCATGGTCATTTATAATGTTCTTAATATTAGCATTTATAAAAGCCAGATACTGATCAGAAGCGCTAACAAACAGATCATTTCTTAAACCAGGAAAGGCATCCCAATACCCCGCTAGTTCATCGACTTCTGTCTTTGGAATTCCACCAAACATTGAAGCATATATATCCCATTTCTCCGGCTGTTCTGAAGAATCAACATAACGTGGAATATTTAAATTGTAATCGTTCTCTCTTATTGTGCTTCGCTCTACCAATCTTGAGAAACCATCAATAGTTAACCTTCCAGTAACAGCATCAACTATCTTCTTTATATCACAAGCTCGCAGTTTGTTATTTTTCCCTACTTTCTCAAATCCTTTCGATGCATCAATAATCAAAACGTCTGTGTTTTCTCTCTTCTGCTTCAGAACCATTATGATTGTAGGAATACCGGTTCCAAAAAAGATATTCGCAGGCAGGCCTATTATTGCATCAATTTTGTTGTTTTCAATAAGATTTTTCCTTATAGTTCCTTCTTCTCCTCCACGGAACAAAACGCCGTGAGGCAATACAATTGTCATAATTCCGTCGGGCTTAATATGATAAAGATCATGCAAAAGGAAAGCATAATCAGCCTTACCCTTTGGAGCAAGTCCATACTCTTTATATCTTGGGTCAGACTCTTTGTCCGACGGATCCCACTTTTGTGAATACGGAGGATTAGATACAACTGCATCAACATAAAGCGGCTTGTAGGTTCCAATTCGATCATTTTCATCGAAGTAAGGCCAGTCTTCCTCTAATGTATCTCCGTTACGAGTAAAAATATTACTCGGAAGAATGCCACGCATGACTAGATTCATTCGTGTCAGGTTATAGGTATTCTGCTTTAGTTCCTGTGCATAGTACTTAATCTTGTCACTATCTCCAAGATACTTAGCTATGCTCTTACCAATGTTGATCAACAAACTGCCGGATCCGGACGTAGGATCAAATATCTCAATTTCGCTCCTGTCCTTCAAATGATTTGCAACAATTTCACTCATAAGAATGGATACTTCATGAGGAGTATAGAACTCTCCTGCCTTCTTACCGGCATTTGCCGCAAAATTTGAAATTAGATACTCATAAATAAACCCGAGGACATCATAATCCTGCTTACCATCCATAGGAATATCTGCAATAAGTCTTATAAGTTCACTGATAGCCTTAGTCTGATTTGCCGCAGTGTCTCCCAACTTTGAAAGGCCAACACTTAGAGTTTCAAAAATATTCTCAAATACCTTTTTCTGGATTGGATTAATACACCTTTCAAATGCAGAAAGAGCATCCCTTACATCAGCAACATTGAAATCCACACCTTTCTTAAGCCATGTCGAAAAGAGATTTGGATAAGAAATAAAATATCCAATATTCTTCTGAACATCTTCCATGACCTCAGTATCATCTTCTGTTACTGTATCCATATCTTCTCTTGTATAACCAAGTCCAAGCAGATATCTTTCCTCTTTTTCAGATAGAAACTTATAGAAAATAAAGCCCAGTATGTAATCCTTGTATTCATTAGCTTCAATCTTGGATCTCATCTGATTAGCTGATTCCCATATTTTAGCCGCAAGTTGCTGTTTATTCATATAAAAACGCTCCCTTGATATTTATTTTTTCCAAATTAGTGATATATCCCAGCACCATAGAATAACCTATGGCACCCCTATCATTTTTTGTGTTTAATTTCTTTTTCAGATTCCTGCTTCTCTATCTCTTTATTAATATCGCTAGCGACAGACGAAAGTATCATCTCCAGATATGCCTCCGGATCCGGAAAAGTATCTTTTTTTGCCTTATAATCATTTAGGCTCACTATAAGGCGTTTTATCTGCTCAGGAAATTGTCTTACAAACAAAAAGTATCCATTATTCTCATCCATTGTTGGAGGAACTGAATAACGCAGATTCTCATGGTACCAAACCACGCCTTTATCCCATAAAAGATATACAGCATTAACTATCTTTCTTCCATCGTCATCTACTGTGGTTATAAAAGCATTATTTTCATCACCATAGTACAGACGATCAATACTTACTTTGAGTGCTGAAGCTATCTTCGCAGTCGTAACCAAATTAGGTATTTTATTGCCTCTTTCGTACTCGCTAATCATAGTATTAGACATGCCACATCTATCCGCAAGCTGCTGTTGAGAAAGACTTTGATCTTTTCTGACATTTTTTATATTCTCGCCAATATGTTCTTCATAGCTCATTACATCCTTCTCCCTTCCTATATCTTTTACTATATATTATTCCACCGTTCGATATATTTGTACACCGATAAGTATAATTTATTTCATCTTTCTCACTAATGCATTACTCAATCGTAGTACAAGGAAAACCTTAGCAGGATTGACAGAAGTGGGAATTTTTAAACTTAATTTCACCTGTCACAATTATAAACAGAAAAGCACTTGGGCCCATGTGTTTCAACATCTGCTATTAAATTCAGAAAGGAGAAGCACATGAATAATGCTAAACAAATGCAACCCAGATCAGGTTGCCATGACATGTGGAATGCATTTATGGTTAAGAACGCCACCTTTGCTCCTGGAAGTGATATCCCTTATTGCGTTTCTACAGAAACCATTCCGCAAGAACTAATCTCATATGAAGACGCTAAAGCTCTGTATAAAAAGCAAGCTCGTTCCGGCAACAAAGACTTTCATGTTAATGCATTTATACACTTCTTTATCGATGATCAAAAGTTTGATGGAAAAAGAAGTAGCATCTGGACATATCCTGAAAAGGCCTTAGAAATAATCTGCCATTTTGCAGGTATCATTTCTCCGGATTTTTCTACCAATGCAGACTTTCCGGATCCATGGAAAAGATTCAACACCTATCGCATGAGAGCATTTGGTTGTTGGATGAACTCACTGGATATACCTGTCATAAATTGTGTACGTTGGGGAACATATGAGACTTGGAGCTACTGTTTCGACGGAATCCCTGTTGGAAGTAATCTTTGTATTGGAACAGTAGCCAGCGGAATACGTAAGCTCAATAATCGTCCTCTGTTTGAAGACGGGCTTAAAAAATTAGCTACTGTTATCAAACCCTCAAAGATTCTGGTGTATGGTTCAGCCAACTATTCGATTTTTGACTTTCTTCGGCAATGCGGTATCGAGATAATCTCCTTTGACAGCAAGACATGTAAAGCTTATAAGGAGGTGCACCATGAGCAAAGCAAACAGTAATCACTTTACTGGTACTATCGGCTCCAAGCTCTCTCGTGCTTTTACCTCAGACGGCAGTTCCAATATCACAATCCCATCAGAAAGTGATATCATATCTAGTAGAACCAGAGGCTTGGACTTAAGGGATCATCCTCTTAAATACAAAGAATTATCCCCCAAGCAGCGAAGCAGCCTTCGCAAAAAAGTTGCCAACAGGACTATTACAAAAACTGAATATCATACTTATCAGAGCAACATCAGACTTAACAAAAGACGAAATTCTGGCATTGATAAATTTTGGAAGGAAGAAAAGAAGCGCCTAATTAGCAAGCTTCCCACCACCAGGCAATGGACTCCTGAACAAGCCAATGATATCCTGCACGGAAGACGTCCTAAACATAATGGCAGAACTCTTCATAGCCATCACACATACAGTGTCTCTCATTATCCACATCTTGCAAATCAAGGTGGTGTGATATTCCCTGCTACTTTCAGAGAACATTTTTATGGATGGCATGGAGGCAACTTCAAAAACTCAATACCAGGCAAACCAATCAACGCAAACCTATTACACAAACAGAGGAAAACAAAATGAATCAAAAAGACTTAGATGATTATATTTTTTTAAAGATTGTAGCTTATGACTCCCTTTCAAAGTGTATTAGCATTCTAAGAAAATACACCTCCGCTTCAATGGGAGAGATAAAGAAAGCGATTGAATCAAACGACTTCGTATACTCAAGCGAACATATCAGCCATCCCGGTGTAAAAAAACTGGCTAAATGCTATGACGAACTCACTGCTGCCGGTGCCACAGTTGAAATCTATGAGCTGGGTATGCTATGTTCCCGGGAAATAATTGGTAATCTCATTGAATCACATGCACAAACAGAACGCGAAGTAGATGAAGATATTGAGCGTGAACTAGCAGAAGATGATGAATAAGTGACAAGGGTGATGCTGCAGAAACATCACCCTTGGTTTTTATTGTTCAGAACACAATCCGTCAATGTGAATTATCTGCAATCATGCCGCAAGCTCCAAATCATTTTCCAATTCATTTCCCCAGGTATCCCAGCCTGGTGTCTTCTGCCTCGCAAATAGTTCCACACGAGGAACATCCCCCACAAGCTCAACAATCCGATTACGAGTCTCTGCCGGCTTTTTGCTATGCTGTTCGATGTGACTTATGATTACCTGATGGACCGCTCTGCCAATTCGTTTTGGATGTCCTTTGGTGGCAAGCAGGCAGATCTCTGCATTGGATCTTGTCCAATAGCCCATGCCCCAGAAAAGAGAATCACATTTTTTGTTCTGCTTCACCCAGACAAACGCAACAGTTTTGTAATCAAAGCCCCATGCTTTTATGACATCAAAAGCTTCCATGAGGTTCGGAAATGTTGCCCACATGAAAAGAACACAATCCTCAGCAGCAATATCTGCAACAGGAAGTCTGCAGATGTCCTCCACGCTCATGGTGGGATAATGGTTCTCTGCACTCCGTCCTTTCCCCTTGCCTGACCATACTGCATATCTCCATGGCGGGTCACAATAAATTACGTTATATTTTTTCTGGTCTCCATTTTTATTTTTGTTTTTCATTCTTACAAATCCCCCTTCAAAAGATTCACCTACCCCATCTCCAGTAACCTGGCGCACTAACGTTGCAAGTGGTGCATCATGCGCCCATGATGCTCACTTGTTGAGGCACATCCCCAATCCCCTTAGCATCAGATTAAAATCTGACCACGCTCCTTCGGAGCTATAAACTGAAAGTCGCCAAGATGATGGCATAGATTTGGGCACTGCCTTAGATGACAGTGCCCTGATTATTATCGTGTGTGTTCACGTTCCTTGTTTTCTTTCTGCTGACCGCTGATACCAAGTATCTGGTCGATATCATACTTCGCAGTCTGATAAGTCTGCATATTTTTCTTTACTTCTTTGTACTCTGCATAGGCAGCCTTCTTTTTGGAAAGAACTTCATCATACTCTGCGCTAAGTTCTTTCACAGATGGAAGTTTACCTTTATGTTTGTTAAAAGAATCTTTGGCAGCTTTATGTGCCATGATGTCATCCTTATGCTCTGCAAAAAACTTTTTGCCATAGCCTGACTTACGGTAATCGGCATATATATCTTTGGTCCTGCCATATGTGATGATGTTACTGCGAAGCTCTGAGATTTCTTTGAGCCTTTTTTCATAAGCCTTTATATCAGCACTAAGTTTACTGAATCTCTCTGAAGTATCTCCTGCTCTTTTCTCCAGTTCGTTGTAACTCCGAAGCCCCTGCTCCTGGAAAAAGAGAATTGCCTTCATGACATTTTTTACATTGAACTTCTTAGCCCACATCTCATAGCCAGGACCTTTTCCTTTCGCAATGATGTCCTGAAGATTTAAGAGCAGATCAAAGTTGTCATCCCTGTAGAATGGAACACTGTCCTTTTTTATGTCAGCACCTTTGGCTACACCTTCAATCTTTTTTATCAATTCATCCTGAGTGTACCCTTTCCCAAGAGATCTGAATCTTATAAAACGCTGCTGGCCATTTCCTCTTACAGAGACATGCTTTCCACTTTTAATATCATAGCCCTGTGCAGACAGCTCCTTCAAAAAATCATCAAATGTCTTTGGCTTTTTAGAAAGAGCTATGTCTATCGACTCACGCAGTTTATCACGAAAGCTCGGACCATTATCCTCATGGATGTAAGTTGTCTTACTGTGATATGGAGCCGGAGCAATCACAGAGTAACCATTTTTCATGCAGATGATGTTGGAAAGTTTTCCAAGAGCAATTCCGGACCCCCAGAAATTTCTGAACTTCCTGCTGCAGTCCAGTGTTGTGGAATTGAAAATCGCATGATTATGAATATGCTTCTTATCAGTATGAGTAGCGACAATAAAAGCATGGTTGCCCTTTGTAAATCTCATGGCCGTCTCATAGCCGATTCGGTTTGCTTCCTCCGGAGTGATCTCCCCGGGCTTAAATGACTGTCTGATCTGATACGCAATTACATTATCTGTTCTCTTAAGACCTGTTATCTGTTCATACTCTCTCTTGGACAAAGTAAATTCTTCACAGACAGTCTTAGGATCACATGCATAAGATGTCACATAAGTTCCATTCTCAGTTTTATCAGGGTTCATTGCATAATCGGTTCTTTCACCGATACATTTAGCAAGAGTCCTTCCTTTATTTTCATGTAATGCGATTAGTCTTGTCGCCGCCATAACACTCCTTCAGAATCAAAAAACTGCGGCTACAGGATTCTTCCCATAGCCGCACTCATCATTTTATATTTGCCAATCGCTCCAATATTTCTTTTATAGAAATCCAGATTCCTTCCTGCTGAATCCGTAGCTGCTCAATGTCACTCAGATAAATGTTCCCGGTCTCATTTGCTTTCTTGGCATACTGATTCAGATTGTTACTGTTGATACGCATCAGCCTCACTACTTCCTTAACATCTGATAAATCCAGCTTGATAATGTAACCATCAATAGCCATCTTCTTCATGTATGCATTAAGATTTTTTACACCTGCTGCTTCCATACAGTCTCTGATCTGCTGTCTTTCTTCAGGTGTTACCCTGACATGGATTTCCTTTCTTTCCTTCTTCATATCACAGCACCAGCTCGGGAGCAAAGCGGCGACGAGGCAAGTCTTCAGATGCAGGTTTACAATCACGAAGCTGCTTCAAAAGAGAAGTCTTCTCTGCTTTCTCTGCGACTTTCTCATGCCGTTCTCTTATTTCTTCTTCATCAGGAATACCGTTACAGTTATCATCCCTGAACTTATCAGCAGACTCGTTGGCCTTAATGTTGTTAATGATTCCATCAAGGCTGTTGTCGTTCTGCTCAATCTGATCTTCCAATCCTCTTCTGACATTTCCAAGAGTGTTTGGATCAAGCTCCTGTGGAAGTTTCATTCCAAACTCAGCTCGGACCTTGTACTCGATAAGAGAAAAGACATATGCCGGCATGATACGTACATCACGCTCCCAGTCCTGCATTGTCCTGTAGGGAATGTCTAGGTAATCCGCAAATTCTTTTCTGCTCATACCAGTGGACTCACGGAGCTGGATAAATCTTTCTCCCTGAGTCATGTCATTAGTATCTGCAGACTGTTCCATGTGCTGAGGTGCTGCTGGAACTACTCCATTAACATCGTCCCATTTTTCAATAGGTGTTCCTGTTCTTCTTTCCATAACAGCATCACTCCCCTCTGTGCTTCCTTTCAGGAAATCGGATCTCATACTGCACCCTGCCCTCATCATCGTAAGTAATATCAACATAACAGTTGAAAGTCTTGCCGGTCTTGCGGGACTTACATCCCATAAGCTTCACTGTTCCACCTGTTAGAAGATCCTCAGCAATTTCTCTGGTCATCTCCTTACCGATTGCCTGGAAAAACTTGTTATCCTTCCAGATTGCAAAACTGCAGTCCATGTTGTCACAGAAATATGCCATGTCTCTTTCAACCACATTGGTTCCACAGCACGGACATACTCCGACAACATCATCGTTTACAGGAGCTTCAATCTTTTCATTGTCATTAAAATTCCCGAATGGAAGTTCATCATCATAAGCTGCTGCATCCATCCAACCATCATCATTTACATTTTCCATAATGCTCAGCCCTCCTCTTCATCATCAAATGAATCTTCATAAGCACCGGGAATCAATTCATACTCGTCCTTATACTCGTATCTGTACTCATCGATAAGAATATCTGCCATGTTCTTCATGGACTCTGTCAGATCCTTTGATGTTTCAAAAAGATCTCTTGTCTCGCCAAAAATACTTACTTCTTTTTCAGCGAGATCAAGAGACCTCTTCATCGTCTGTGCCATATCTTTGATAAGATGTGCAATGTCCGCACCACTCTTTATTGCCTTTAAGAGCTTCCTATTTTCCTCATGAAGTTCTATATTGATTTCCATTATGTCCTGTTTCTTTGCCATTAAATAGCTACCCCCTTCTCATTCGCTGCACCCACTGCAGCCTTATCCCTGCTTAGCTTTTCCTTCTCAATCTTGAGCTTGTCCAAAAGAGATGGTCTCTTTCCACCAGATCCATCAGGAAGGATCCTTACTGTACCAAGAATCTTTCTGCCAACGTCTGCGACTGTCGTAGGCTTATCAGCGACAACTTCATCTGTATCCCTAAGCGGACAGTCATCATCTGACTTATTCTTTTCAGTAGCTTCTTTGGAATTTTCACCAGCCTGTTTCTCTTCTGCTCTCTGCTCCTTAGCTATTTTTTCAAGCTCTGCTTCCTGTTCCGGACTCATCTCCTGGGACTTTTCCTTGTCAATCATCATGTCTTCCACTGATCTGATGATCATTGCCGATGTGGACCTTATGGTATTAAGAGCAGCTTTCAGCTCCTTCATGGACTCATCAGTTGTGTATGACGCTAGATAAGGAAAAGAATAAGCCCCGGTATCATAGCCAAAGAAATTCAGGACTACTGCTGCAGTTCCCTCAGCCTCAATCTCTTTTCTGTTCTTGCTGATTTCTTTTGACGCATCAGCATGGAGTTTTGCATGGACCACTTCATGAAGGCATGTCTTAAGAGTCTGTAATTCGCTCATATCCTTCTGGATAGCAATTCTCTTTTCAGCCACATGGTAATATCCCTTGGCACCGGATTTAATGTCTTCATAACCAATTGGAACAGGACTTACTTCTCTTATGACACTCATGAGAAGGGAAAACTTATTAACATCCCCCTTAAGTTCATCAATGCCAAGCTTTGGAAGCTCCTTGCCTTCGGTCTGCGAAACGTCAAATGTACTTTCAGCCTTAAAGCCCATGAGATTTAGTTCCTGTTTCACCTTCACAGGCTCACCATCTTTATCAAGGACTACTTTCCCATTAGCATCAAGCTTGTCTACTTCCTTTTCGATGGTATATGGCGCAGGAGCTATGACCTTGATTCCTTTTTCACCTTTCTTCACATAACGCCCCATCTTTTTCCAGGCACCATAACTCTGACATAAAGTCGCATCAGGCTTCTGCATGGAAATCAGGATGCAGTTGTTCAAAGAGTAATGTGGAAACTTTGCCATTGTTGCAAGAAGAGTCTTAAACTCTGCGCTGCTCCTTACAGACTTAACACCAACCTCAAGCTGGTCAGTAAGTTCCTTAAGCCTGTCTTCCCGGCTTTTGAAATTCATATTTTCTGTATCAGCCATTCAGATCACCTCACTTTGTTTTCTTTGGTGCCTTAACTGAAGAAGGAGCCTGCCCAGCAGACTCCTTCCTGGCAGCCTTCCTTGCTGCCTGTGCATATGAAATATATCTTGATTTACGTGCCATCAGTCATCCTCCTCGTCATAGGATTTCTCCTCCCCGGTGTCATCATAAGAAGATTCTTCCTCCTCACTGATGCTCTTCAGATAATCATCATCTTCATAGTCTTCATCAGGATCCGGCAAGGTATTCTTCTTTTTAGAATTCTTGGTCGTTGTATAGTACATAAATCCGCCGGCACCTCCAAGTCCAAGGATCAGAAGGATAGCCATGATTCCATTCACATTAACTTCTTTCTTTGGTTCGGGCTCTGGTTCGGGCTCAGGCTCCGGTTCAGGTGTAGGCTCAGGGGTAGGAACAACAGGCTTTTCTTCTACTTTTTCCTCAGTCTTGCCTTTTCCTGTTACTGCAATATATTCACTGACCTGGTCCTCATCCATAAGTGACAGAAGATCTGACTCATCTACCATGTTAAGGAAATGAACCTTCTCATTGCCATCATCGTCTCTGTCAATGATGATATAGAAATAATTGCCATTCTTAGTCATGACAGTGATGAACTGCTTGCCTCCTGCTTCAAGACTCCCATAGTCATCTACAAGCTCCATGTTTCCATCAGGTGTAAGTGGTCCCCACTTTTCCTCAATCTCAGGATCCTTGCCCTCACAGTTTTTGTAATCTTCTCTGCATATAGGGCAGTCTGGATCGACATGTTCCTCTGTGCATTTTGTTTCACAGATGCAGTCAGGACCACCAGCTGCAGCTGTAACAGGATTCAAATAAAAAAGTGACCCGCAAAGAGCCACTGACATGCCAAGAACCTTTGCCCTGGCTGCTATAGAATTAAAAAACTTCATTTAATACATCCCCCTCAAACTTGTTATCGTTATTTTCGGCAGCATCTGTACTGCCAACAGGCTCTTTTCCGTCAGAGCTCTTTGCAGAATCTTTTCCGGAATTCTTATCCGATGCAGCAGATTTCTTTGGAGCAGGCTTCCTCTCTTCTTCAATATATCCAAGCCTCTCCGCGGCTTTTTCAGGCGTTATCTGCAAAAGATTTATAACGCCGACAATAGCAGTAGCTTCTTCTGATCTGATATTAGCGTCCAGTGCATCCACTTTCTTCTGGAATTCTTCTATCTTATTCATATAACGTTCCCTGTCTGCTCTGTACTTTCTTAGTTTTTCAAACATATTCCCTCCGTCTCTTATGGCAAGCGGCCAAATCCCAGATAATGGCTCTGCCAGTAAGGTGTATTGATTGATGAATAATGGATTGGATTGCCAGCATGGAGCATCATTCCATTACCCACATATATCCCGACATGACTTGCTCCGGGAGTATCATATGTTCCCTGGAAAAAGATAAGATCTCCAGGCTTTGCTTCTGAAGCAGGTACATTTCCAGTGATAGCACGTAGACCATTAGCAGTCTGCCTTCCCACGTTCCAGCCATTACCGCAGTGATTTATCACATAGCTTACAAATCCGGAGCAGTCAAAGCCATCCGGTGAATATCCTCCCCATACATAAGAAACGCCAAGATATTTCTCTGCTTCATGAAGCATACGTGCAAATTCTTCATCACTCAGGTACTCTCCGGGTACATGATAATCATCATAATCACCCGGTCCCGCTCCCGGAATACTGTAGATGTCATCCTCACCAAAGAGATACTTTTTATTTCCAAAGGTCTCAAGCAGTATCTCGTATCTGGCAATCTCATCATCAGTAAACCCAAGCTCCTCAACCACATGATCAAGGCCATGATTTACAAGATAGATGTCGCAGATGTAATACTCATACTCTTCGGTATAGGTATAATCTTCCCAATAGCCACCTTCAGCATAAGAATCATCTTCAACCCATCTCGTGTCTTCAACTTCTCTTTCCCTTGTCTCTACTGTTTCCTCGTATGTAATCTCATACTGGAGTTCAAAGATTTCCTGAAGCTTATCCTGTACTTCGTCTCTTGTATATGACTCAAAGATTACTGTGAGAATTGCTGCAAGCTGATATGGATTGTGCCCCACCTCATCAAGGTGGTAATTAACCTCATCATAATCAGCATGATCTTCGGCTATTTCATCAACCTCATCCATGAGACCTTCTTCAAGCTCCTTGTAATCACTTTCTGTCTCAAGTATATCCTCGTCCTTTGCGGTAAAAGAGGTTGCAACTGTTATATCGCCGCCACCTGCACCAAGAGCCGAGCATGAATTCATGAGTCCAGAAAACGCCAGGATAAGAATCAGAATTGCCACAATGATTATAGAGATAACAGGATTGTCCATGACAAATTCCTGGACCTTCTCAGCCAGAAGTGCCAGCAGGTCTTCTGCTTTATCCGTTATCTTCCGTCCAATCTTTCCGGTATTCTCAGCGGCCTTGGCATTTTTAGCAGCAGCTTTTCTCTGCATTTCTTTTTTCATACGCTCCTTGGCAGCCTTTTCTGCAGCAGCTTCAGTATCTTTTCCCTGATGGAGCTTATTGCTGTACTTACTGTGCTTTATCTTGCTGGTAACATGACTGACCGCACCACTTGCAATATATCCGCCGGTATCAAAAGCTTCCTCGGCCACACTGCTCTCATCCTTGTTCTGGTCTTCACTGTTCGCACCAAAAATATCACTTACAATAGAAGCAGCAGCTCCTACACGGCTTGCAGCTTCAGTAATCCCTGCTTTTGTTCTCTCCCTTGCGGCCTTCTGCTCAGCTTTCTTTGCGGAATCCTTCTGTCTTCGGGTCTTTTCAGCATTTACAGTCTGCTTTTTTACTTTCTCATGGCGTATATCTTCAGGAGTCTTCTCTGAAGTATCTTTCTTTGAGCGTTCCTGTCTGAACTTCTCTCCATAATACTTTTTCGCAGACTCTTTATTCATAAGTTTGTCAGCATGAGTCATCTCTCTTTGGGTTGGCCCCTTATTCTTGGAATTATCCCTTGTGTATAAGCTTTCATCCATCATTCATCTCCTTAAAGGCTCAGGCTGACGCTTTATCTGCATCAGCCTTATTACCATTCTTTTCAATAAATTTGGTATTGATAACCTGATAAAGCATGGTCTCTTTCGGGAACCTGTCTACAAATGGCAGGATAACGTTGCCATAAAAAATAAGCCCTTCACCTTCTCCCGAATGAGTAACATACGAAAGCTGGTGTGGACTTATGTTTAACTGTTTTGCAAGAATAGATCTGTCTCCTACCGCCTGATTGAGCATGAGAATGAAGTCAGAGTTCTCAAATATATTCTCAATTTCGCGGGAAGCCAGCAGATCCTTGATGTTCTGGGTGATACCAGTCGGCATACCTCCCCATTTTCTGAAACGTTTCCAGATTTCTACTGTATACGCAGCAGTCTGATCTTCCCTCAAAAGAAGGTGCATCTCATCTATATAGTATCTTGTGCTCTTTCCAAGTTCACGGTTAGCTGAAACCCTGCCCCAGACAGCATCTTCTACGATAAGCATTCCAATCTTTTTGAGCTGCTTACCCAGATCCTTAATATCAAAGCAGACTATTCTGTTATTGATATCGACATTGGTCCTGTGATTGAAAACATTAAGTGAACCCGAAACATAGATTTCAAGTGCTGTTGCCACAAACTTTGCCTCAGGCTCTTCCTGCTTTAAAAGTTCATTATAAAGGTCTTCAAGGATCGGGATGTTTTCCGGTCTTGGATCCTCAAGATACTTTCTATAGATCATCCTTGTACATCTGTCGATGACAGTTCTTTCCGCTGGCTTTAGTCCGTCTCTTGAACCAAGGATAAGTTCACATAGAGACAAAATAAAATCCACCTTGAGCATTACAGGGTTATCATCATCGGAATAGTTCATGTTGATATCCATTGGATTCACGTACTGGTCTGATGTAGGACTGATACGGATTACCTGGCCTCCGAGGTACTCGACCATTGCACGATACTCATTTTCAGGATCGCAGATGATGATATCATCATCCGTGACCATGAACGCATTGGCTATTTCCCTTTTTGCTGCAAAAGATTTACCGGAACCCGGTGTACCGAGAATTAGTCCATTAGGGTTCTTAAGCAGCTTTCTGTCAACCATGATAAGGTTGTTTGAAAGAGCATTAAGTCCATAATAAAGTGCTCCCCTGTGATCCTGGAACAGTTCCTGTGTAGTAAATGGAACAAATATAGCAGTGCTTGAGGTTGTCATTCCGCGCTGTATGTCCACTTCGTTGTAAGCAAGTGGCAGAGAACTTACTAATCCCTGCTCCTGCTGGAAGTCGAGACGTACAAGGTTACATGAATGCTTCTGCACTATTGAAGATGCCTGGAAGATATTGTTTTCAAGCTCTTCTTTAGTCTTTCCTGTATTCATAATCATGAAAGTTAGAAGAAACATTCTCTCATTCTGCTGCTGTAATTCCTTCAGAAGGTCTTTGGCATCCTTGCCATAAGTAGCCAGATCTGAAGGAATGATGTCCATATCATACCCGGAACGGACTGCCTTCTTCTGCTCCTCTATCTTACTTCTGTCGAGCTCAGTTATGGTGTGCTTTACTGTCTTTATAGCCTCATTCTGGTCTACAGACTGTAGATGCATTGTAACAATCTGACTTGATTCCATTCCAAGGATTTCTGCAAGCATCCTGTCACTGATGTCTGATGCATCGATGGAAAGAAAACTCATTGCACACCATGTATCTCCCATCTTGAAATACCTTCCGGTCGGAAACTCAAAAGAGCTTGGAGCTACAAAATCTTTTGGTGAAAGCCCGGTTTTTACAAGATATTTCCAGTCAAAATGAAACTTGGACATATCGCCTATATGCATCTGTTTATGCATCAGCTCCAGCCTCTCATATCCATTTAATGTTCGGGCCAAAACGCCAAGAGTCTTGAAATTATTAAGGATATCCATCTCGATATGCACAAGTCTTGGTTTTGCTGATTTCATGGAATCGGCATGGATGCCAAATGTGATATACTTGGTCTTGGTAAGACCGTTATTGCCTGCCTCCATGTTCTTAAGAAGTACTCCGGAGTATTCATCGCGAACATCATTAAATCTGTCATCCTGATGCTGGATCTTTATCTTCTTCTCAAAGTCGCCCACTTCTGTTGCAAAGTTCATGAAAGAAAGCTGGAAATGCACAGAGCTGTCAAAGAAATTGAGGAAACTGCACCACTCCTCAAATATCTCTTTCTTATCCTCCTGCTGTGCAAGCTGGTAGTTTATATCCTGGAACTGGATTGTTTTGGTATAGTAATCCATTCCGACTCTGCATATTCCATCCGGAAATATCCTCTCAAAAGGCAGTGTCTGCTGCGCAGTTCTTGGAGTCCCATCATTTTTCTGCGCATCCTTTATGATCTTTTTTATTTCTTTCTGTTCACGTTTTGACAGCCCTTCCGGCATATCAAACTCTCTTGTGTTCTTATTCTTTAGTGGAAGCACGAACAATCTTTTCCACCTCCCTCTCTGCAGCTGCCTGTCTCATAAGGGCTGCATAATAGTTATCCGTCTTATACGGACGTTTCTTAGGCCTTATGAAAATGGCCTCTATAAAATGTCCCAGGTAGACTTCCAAAGGTCTTCCATTCTTTTCATACATGGCAAAAAAGAAAATTGGCATCATGATCACCATCATTCCCATAACTGCCACGTTTACTGTAGCCACATTCTTTATAAGAAAAAATGACGGCACTCCTATAAGCGCCGCCACAATAAAGCATATGATCTGCCGTTTTGTTAAATTGAATATGACCTTGCTCTTTACCTTAGTTAAGTCTCTGGGGACACTGGTGTATGAAGCTGCCATAATAATCCTCCTGTTACATTGCATTCAGGATAGCCTTGCTCACTGTGCTTGTCTTGAAAAGGGACAATCCAAGAAGGAATGTATATCCAAGAACGCTCCAGAGCGATCCGACTATATCTGATGAAAATGAAATTGATGCGATCAGCATTGCATAAATACCTACACATATCATGATGAGAAATCCCTGGAATCCTAGAGCGAACAGGCTCTTTACAAAATGCATGCCCATGGCGCTGTGCTCTTTATTTCCCCATGTAGCAAATGGAATTGGAGCCATGGAAACATACATATAGATCTCAATCATACGAACCATGATGATTACAAAAATAAGCTTCGATGAAAGCTGCGTCAGGATCATTATGATTGAAACCTGAAAAAACAGTGCAAAGATGCTCCATATGTCCATAGCCTCAATTGTTGACTGCATAGACGCAAGTGCTGATGCATCAACAGCTGTAGATGCACTGATGATTCCCCCGGCATTTGTGATCACATGCTGTGCCACATCAAACACAGCCATTGTGAAATCAAAGGTATGTGTGATAAGTTCCACAGCAATGGCTGTCTTGAACACCCACTTCCATATGAACCATGTCTCGAAATTAGCCAGGTTGTTGTAGCTGATTATAAGCTGTATCAATTCATAACAGGCCACAAAGGTCAGGATTATGCCTGCAATCGGCATTATGACAGTATCGGATATATTTCTGATCATGTTAAAGACTGATGGAGAAAAAGCTGATGGAGTCGTTGCCACATCAGATGCAATTGCTCCCACCTCATCATTCACGCAGTTAAACATCGAGCTCAGACAGCTCATGAGATAAGGGATTATCAGCTCTTTTAAATGCTCCTCAATCTGTTCAAATAATCTGTCCAATCTGTGTCTCCTGTTCTTGTTTCGTTGTTATTAATTACAGAGCCAGACTCGGAAATGATACCATTTCCTCGTTGGCGGATATCCGCCAAATGGAGATATTCAAGAAAACTTCCGCGCGAGCAAGCTCTGCTCCTGTTTTCTTGAAATCTCCACCTGACTCTATATTGTTCCATATTCAGTTTTTATTTTTCTTCTGACAGATCAGAAAAGACCTGAAAGAAGAGGAATGAGTGTTGTTCCGATTAAGGCAACACCACCTCCCGCCATCAGCTGCTTCATTCCCTGGCTCTTTGCACCTGGGTTGTCATTGCCATAACCTTCAAGAAGGTTGATGATTCCCCATACTCCAAGGCCTGCGCCAAGGGCGATTACTACTGTCTGTAATGTTCCTACTGCTGAGTTAAAAAATGCCATAATAGTTAAAACCAAAAAACCATCACAAATGCAGTATTCATGCAGTTTTCAGCGTTTTATGGTAAACCCAAGATGGGTTTTGTCGCTTTTTTGTCGCACGATGCATTTGTGGTGGTTTTTTCTCTCCTTCCAATAATTTTTGTTGGTTAGCGACATCCTCTTTTGGATGCCGGTTGATAGTTACTTTCCGAAAGCCCGTCGACTGACTTTCGGTACATGGCCATGCCTGCCTGTTACCAGGCAATATAAAAAGCCCTTACATCCATGCCTTTTATTGACATGAAGGAGGGCCTCTTATCTTATTCTTCTGCTACTTCGATGACTTCATATTCATCATCAGGCCTGAGCTTCAGTTCATGATTTAAGAACTTCTCAGCATCAAACCAGTTCTTTTTATCCGCATCCGCTGTGTACTTATAGTTGGGATGCTGCGTAAGGTCGTATTTATCTGACAGGAAAGGTCTTACGCCCCTTACCTGCACTATACACTTGCTGCCATCCATGACTGCAAGCTCGTCAACACTCATAAGCTCATGACCGAGCTTCTGATAATTCATGTTGTAGCTCTGCTGTGATCCTCTTGATTCTCCGGTATTGTACATATCAATGGTTTCTTTGCCCAAAGTGGCATTTAAGTCCTTAAGAGTAGACTGCTCTGTACCACCAAGGAAAATCTGTGAATCACAGTTTGCACAGATGGTCTCTGCATTATCCTTGTAAATAGCCTTAAGCTGTGACTTTGCCTGAAGCACAAGTGCTGCAGATATTTCACGACTTCGTATGGTTGCCATGAGCTTTTCAAGGTTAGGAATCTGTCCGACATTGGCTGCCTCATCAATAAGGCACCTCACATGTACAGGAAGCCTTCCGCCATAGACATCATCTGCTTTTTCACACAAAATGTTGAACATCTGTGAATAAATCATTGCCAGCAGGAAATTGAACGTAGAGTCTGTATCTGACATGATGAGGAAAAGAATTGTCTTCCTGTCTCCCAGCTTATCAAGCTCCAGTTCATCATATGACATGATGTCCCTGACCTGCGGAATATCAAATGGTGCCAGTCTGGCACCGCAGCTCACCAAAATACTTTTAGCTGTCTTGCC
>NZ_JAGAYD010000003.1 GCF_017940685.1 Butyrivibrio sp.
CTCGTTAACCAGTACTGCACCATCGGCTGTATCGCTTGTCACATCTGTGAAAAGAACTGTCCAGCCGGCGCCATTACTGTAGAAAACAACGTGGCCGTTATCGACCAGGAGAAATGCACACACTGCGGAACCTGCGCAGAGAAGTGCCCTAAGAAAGCAATCAAAGTACTTTAATAATCAAATAGCGGTTCTTTTGTGACAGGGGGACGGTTCTCTCTGACTCCCTCTGGGAGTCAAGGAGAACCGTCCCCTCTGTCACGAAAGAACCGCTTTCCTACCCTCAATTTATAAATTATTTATAAACACACAAAAATTTTTATAAATATGATAATTTATATGATTATCAGTATTATAATATGTAGCTGTATAGTGTGTAATAACGCTTATTATGAGGGTGAGATGTTATGAGGAAGAGAATATTGAAAAGGGGGCTGGCACCACTTACGGCTTTGTTTGTATGCCTTGGGGTGATGTTTAGTCCGGCAACGGCCTTAGCTTCAGAGGGGAATACAGCTACGGCGTCGGAAGTTACCATCGAAGAAGAGGAGACACCTCTTGTTGCTACTCCGCAGGAGAGAAAAGGCCAGGACAACTGGTGGTGGATGATCCTTCTTGCAGCTGCTCTTGGCATTACTATTGAAGAGTATGTCAGGATAAAAGCCTATAAGGGCGAAGATGATGAGGTGATCTGATCATCAAAAACAAAATAATTAAATTTTTTAAAGTGCAGAACCCGCATGGTTCTGCACTTTTTATATTTTTATCACAAAAAAATTAAAAAAGTACAAAATTTATGTTTTATATGATGGTTTGTATGATAGGTGGTTTGCTACAATGCATTTACAGTCGTTATTTGGGAAACGAATTGTGAACATTGTGTGTTTGATTATTTTTTTAGGAGGGAACCAATAGTTATGAAAAACAGAGTAAACAAACAGATCATCAAAGCTCTTTCAGTAGGTCTTGCAGCAAGCATGGCACTTCAGCCAGTAACAGCATTTGCTACAGACGGAACTGAAGGCGGACAGCCCACTGGTACTGCAGTTCCTGCAACTTCAGATTCTCAGTCATCTACATCTGCTCCTGAGAATACCCAGACAGCTCCGGCTATGAACGAGCAGGTATCTAATTCTATAGATACTGCTGAGGAAAAAGTTGATCTTGCTATCAAAGAAGGTGCTACTGTTGAAACATCATCAACATCAGAGACACCAGAAGTTGAAGAACCAGTTTCAGAAGCATCTGCACAGGGCGAAACACAGCCTGGAGCTCAAGTTGAGAAGAGTGTAAACGATGAATTAAAAGAGACTAAGGGTGCTCTTGAAGCAATCGATAATTCAGTTAAAGAACATGATAAGCTCACTAGTGATGCAACATCTAAGACTAATACTTATAACGATGCATTAAATGAGGCTTCAATAAGTGAAACTGCTTTTGAAGGAGCTCTTACAAATGCAGAAACACCTATTGCTACTGCAAAAACAGAGACTGATAAAGAGGCAAAAGCAGCAGAAGCAGATGCTAATGCAGTACAGGCTCTTGCTGACAAGGTTTATGCTGATGCAGCAGCTGCAACAGCTGCAAGAGAAGAAGCTCAGAAGCTTGCTGATGCGGCTCAGACTGCAGCAAATAATGCAAAAAAAGAGAGTTCAAAGGCTCAGACACAGCTTGAAGCCGCTACAACCGCTCAGACTAACGCATCTGACGATTTGAAAGCTGCTTCAACTGCATATACATTAGCGCAGGATGCAGTAGACAAAGCTCAGGAAAATCTTGAAAAGATACTTAAACAGTATGGAATTCATAATGAAGACGGTACAGTAGATCTTGAGTATCTTGATATTGAGAAGAAAAATTATGGTAAGAGTGATGTAAACGAAGCTGTTTCATCTGCACTTAATGCTCTTAATAAGGCTCTTTCTAACCTCACAGATGCTGAGAATGATCTTGATGATGCTACTAAAGCAAAAACCAAAGCAGATAATGACCTTAAAGCAGCACAGGATGCTAAGGATTATGCGGAGAAAAATATTGATCAGGCAGAGAGGGAACTCAAAGCTGCAAATGAAGCTCTTGAGAAAGCAACACTTATCGAGCAGGTTAACCAGATAAGGAAAGTTGAAGTTAATACTTTTAATAATCAACAAGATGATAAAGATGCAGTAAATAAAGCTGATAAAGATCTGGCTAAGGCCCTTGTTACTTATAAGCTTTATGAAGAGGGATTCAAGAATCCTACTATTACTGTAGATGCATCTGGCAGAATTATCGCTAAATATAATGTTGGAGAAGGTGAAAATGCGAAGGAAGTTACAAGAGAGTTCGCATATGAGCTGGACTCCGCAGACTATGGTGACTGGGAAGAAGCATGGTTTGGTTATTATTGGAAAGAATCTGTTCACTGGCTCATCGTAGATGAGATTACAAAAGATACAGTACCGAACATTGTTGATCAGCCTGTTTATCGTGACGCTTACGGAAAAGAAGTGGATGAGACAGGTAAGAACTTCCAGCATGTTAATGGAAATTGGTACTCTTATACCACCCAAGAGTCAGAGACTAGAACAAGGGAAGTATATCCTGGTACATACTATGTAAAAGGGAATGAAATAGTTACTAACGTAGAAATCAAGCGTGATGGAAAGGGATACTATTATAATTCATGGAATGGCCATAACAAGGTAAAGGTTTATGTAACTCAGAAGCAGGGTTACTACTATTGGCAAGATTACGGCAAAGTATTCTTATCTGAAAGCGAAGCAGCTAATAATGTAACAGAGAAAACTGGCTACGATTATTACTGGGGTGAATACACATATTATGAACAGAGCTATGAAGAGACTGTAACAAGAACTCATTATGTAACTAAGGGAACAAAGAAGGTGCAGCAAGGTACAAAGATTGTCGAAAAGTCCGCACCTATCTATAAAGAGCGTGATTACTTCCTGAGCGTTCTGAATGCTACTTCAAAAGCTGATGCTCAGAAGGCAGCTGATGAGAAATTAGGTATCTTTAATAAGCTCAGCGATGATAAGGATAGAGACCTTAGCGGCTTAGAAAATGCAGCCAGTGATGCTGCTAAAGCTGCTACTGACGCTGAGAATGCTAAGAATGCAGCACTTGCTAAGCACACCAAAGTAATTGATGCTTATTCTGCAGTATTAGATGCTGCAAATGCACTTAAAAATCTTAAGGCTAATGCTGATGCTAATGGCGCAGCACTTACAGCTCTTCAGGAAGCATATAACATAGCATATGCAAAATATGAAGCAGTTTTAGCAGATTATAAGACTGCTCAAGATAATGCATTAAAGGCTCAGGACGCGGCAAATAGAGCACAGAAACTTGTTGCTGCAGTGTCAAGAGTTCAGTCAAGTGGATCATCAGATGATACACCAACTGGTGGCGGAGATGACACAATCTTCATCCCTACAGTAGTTACACCAGCAACCACAGTAGTTGCTCCAGCAGTTGAAAATCCAGAGGCTCCAGCAGTTCTTGGCGCTAGAACAACAAGAAGATCAGCAGCTAAGAAGGCAGCTGATACTGAGACTGTAGCAACAGATAACAGCAATGGTAACAGCGACAACGCTGAAGTAGCAGGCGCACAGAAGGAAGAGACCAAGACTCCAGAAGTTCCTAAGGAAGAGACTAAGATCGAAGATAACGAGACAGCTCTTGCAGCAACTCCTGAACTTGAGGAGAAGGGCTTTGCATGGTGGTGGCTCCTCATCCTTGCAGCTATCGCAGGCGTATCTGTAGAAGAGTATGCAAGAAGAAAGAGCAACAAGGCTAAGGCAGAGGCTAAGGACTCTACTAAGATCAATAAGTAATTTTCTTTAATCAAACACATTTTTTATAAAGAGAAGGGCGGATCATATGATCCGCTCTTCTTGTATGCATAAAAAACGCGCAGTCTTGAGACTGCGCGTTTTTCACATTACTATGACTCATATTTACTAAGTTTTTTCTGGAGCTCAGCGATGGTAGCATCTTTATCAGCGATGGTAGCGTCTTTATCAGCGATGGTAGCATTTGCATCATCGAGCTGCTCCTGAAGTTCATCAATCATGTACTTGACTGTGTTTCTATCGAGAATCTGAAGTTCTTTTGACCACATCTCCATCACCCTTTCTATACCTCTATTATGAAGTTTCTCAAGGATAATATCAATCGGAATAAAGATAAAGTTCTGGAGCATGTTCAGGATTATTCCCGTGTTCGAAGTAGTTGTGAAGCTTCATTTGAAGTGTAATAGCTTTATTTTTGAAACTATTTCTAAAACGATTAAGATTGCATAATCGTGCTAATGTAAACGGTTACACAATCTAAACAGAATCTAAAATCCATAAACCAAATGGAAACGAATATTACCAAAACAGTTTCGATTATAAACTCCCCATAAACACTGGCTTAAGCCTTGATTAAACAACAAAATTTCAGCCAAATATGATGGTTTATATGATTTTCATGGTGTTATTCTTACCTCCGAGCTCAGGAAAAACGAAAAAACATATTTGATTATTGAAGAAGAGGTAGAAAACAATGAAAATGAATTTTTTAAACAACCAGATCATTAAAGCACTTTCAATTGGACTTTCAGCCAGCATGGCAATGCAGCCACTTACAGCTCTTGCCAATGAAGGTGAGAACATTACAGATACAGATGAAAACGTTCTTGAGGTAACAGATGCTCAGGAAGATAACGCAGAGTCTTCAGAAAAGACTTATGAGGAGGCAAAGGAAGCAGTTGGGGATGCAGATGATGCCATAGATACAGCTGCTGAGGCAGTTGATACAGCAGATGAGGTTACATCAGAGAATTATGAGGAGGCCAAAGAGGCCCTTGAAGATGCAAACCGCGCAGTGGAGGATGCAGAGATCCAGGTTGGTGCAGCTGAGATTACCAACAATGAAGGTCAGGAAGCACTTAATGAGATCGGCGTAGATATTACTATAATAGATGACAAAACTCAGGAAGCTGAGGATACATATAAAGAGGCAGTAGAAGCTGCTGAAGTTGCAGAGAAGGCCAGCGATAGCATCGATGTTAATACAACAACTTCAGAGCAGGCAGAAAAAATAGTTAAGACTGTAGAGGAGAATGTAAAGACAGCAGAGGATAAGCTTGCTGAGGCAAACGGCAAGCTTGATGAAGCTCAGAGTGCTTATGATGCAGCCCTTGAGGCCTATGAGGAACTTAAGAGAGATGTAGAAGCAACAGAGCTTTCTATCGCAGATGCAAAGGATGATCTTGAAATTGCAAGAAAGGCTCTTGATGATGCCAAGGATCAGGTGGCAGATGCTGCTGAAAATGTAAATGATGAGTATGAAAACATCAAGAATTCAGGTTATCAGCAGATCATCGACGCACAGAAAGAGATTTCCGAGATGACAGGTGATGAGGATGATTATCAGGATAAGCTTGATGCTCTTTCAAAGCTCATCATCAAGTATTACATTCTTGAGAATACTGAAATTGACGAGGGAACAGTTATTGACTTTGGAGAAGATTCTTTTTCCTTTATTACAGACTATGAGAAGGATGATGATGGCAATTATGTAGTTGACGAAAATGGCAATTACAAGCCGATTTCAACTCCGGTTGATGTAAGATACGTAACATATACGGTAAACGGCGAGGAAGTTACCAGAAAGTATGAGTATTCGCAAACAGAAGGAGTAATTGCAGTTTCTGAAAAAGAGATAACTCTTGATACAGAGGAAATTACTCTTAAAGAAGAGGTCCCTGAGAGCTATTCAACAGAGGATGGAGCATCTGTTTACAAAGAGACAGAGACAAGCCATGTGGTTTATATTGACACAGAGGATGCTACAAAAGGCTTCTATGCCATCGACACAGAGGATGAGGATTCAATTGTAAGCGTAGAGGATACGGCTCCGAAGAATACTAAAAAAGTAAAATACTACGAAGTAGAGGGATCTGAGATCAAGTCTTATGACGAAGTGGTTACACATACAGTTGTTGATACTTACAAAGATGAGACAGTTCCTGTTGAGGATTCCAAGACGGCAGGAAACATAGTCGATCTTTCCAGAAAGGTAAAAAACTATTATAACGAAGGCTATGATGTAACTGTTACTTACAAGCATTTCTGGACAGGTGAGGAAGAGGTTGTAGATATCAACAGTCTTGGAACCTGGAAAGCTATAAAGGCATTCTTTAAGAGCCTTGTGGGTATCAATTCCTTCTCGGTTCAGGCTTATACCACAGAGCAGGTTCCGGATGAGACTCATGAGGAGGCCGGAATTTACGAGACTGTTACAAAAACATATCTTGTTGAGACCAAGAAAAAAGGTAAAAAGACATACGAGTTCAAGGACTTTGTTGTAAAGAAAACCCTTTATGATGCTACCGATTATACAAAATACACAGCACATCAGGATGCGGTAACAGCTGACATCCACAACATCTATACATCAAGCACACAGATCGGTTCAACTGATGATGAAGAGTTTGAGCAGGCTGTAGCTGAGCAGAACGAAGCACTTGAAAATGCTGATAATGCCAAGAAGGCAGCAGATAAAGCAAAGACAGCATACCTTGATGCTCTTAAAAAGGTTGAAGAGGCTCAGAAAAAGGTTGATGAGCTTGAAAGCACAAGCGTTTCGAAAAAAGACCTTGTGGCAGCACAATATGAACTTAAGATAGCGCTTGCAGAGCTAGAGACTGCAGAGGAGATTAAAGACAAAGCCAAGGAAGTCATGGATGATGCCAAGGAAGCCCTCGACGATGCCACCAGGAAAGCACAGGAGATCAGAAATAAAGAGTCTGATAGTTCAGACAGAGGAAGCTCAGATGATGGATCAAATGATGGAGAATCCGGAAGTAGCAGCGATGGTACAACGGGGGGCAACACAACTCCTGCAATCGTAGTAATTCCAACAACTCCGGCTGTTATTCCTGTAGCAGCAGATCAGGCAGCAGTTCTTGGAGAAGCAAGAACACCAGCAGAAAGAGCGGCTGCAGCTAACGCAAGATCTGTGTCTGCCAGCAATGAGGACGGCAACGGTAACGGCAGTGACGCAGCAGTTGTTGGTGCACAGAAGGAGGATACCAAGACTCCAGAGTCTCCTAAGAATGAGACCACAATTGAAGAGACAAAGACAGCTCTTGCAGCAACTCCTGAACTTGAGGAGAAGGGCTTTGCATGGTGGTGGCTCCTCATTCTTGCAGCTATCGCAGGTGTATCTGTAGAAGAGTACACAAGAAGAAAGAGAAACAAGGCTAAGGCAGAGGCTAAGAACTCTACTAAGATCAATAAGTAATTCTCTAATCAAACACATTTTTTATAAAGAGAAGGGCGGATCATATGATCCGCTCTTCTTGTATGCATAAAAATAGCGCAGTCTTGAGACTGCGCGTTTTTTCATTTTACTGAGATTCATACTTACTGAGTTTTTCCTGAAGTTCTGCAATGGTGGATTGCAAATTGGTGATGGTAGCATCCTTGTTAGCAATGGTAGCATCTTTGTCGGCAAGAGACGACCCCATATCAGCAATAGTAGCATCTTTATCAGCTAAGGCGTCTTTGGTTTCAGCCAGGGACGCAATCGCATCATCGAGCTTCTCTTGAAGTTCATCAATCATGTATTTGACTGTGTTTCTATCGAGAATCTGAAGTTCTTTTGACCACATCTCCATCACCCTTTCTATGTTCTGACATAGGTCATATAAATCAGAATACATGTACTTAAAACCTGGATATTTGGTAATCAGTTCAATGATGTATTTGGGCTCGTCACACCCAAGGAACGTAAGCCATGCATCAAGTTCACTTTCTATACCTATATTATGAAGTTTCTCGAGGAAAATATCAATCGGGATAAAGATAAAGTTTTGAAGCATGTTTAGGCTTAGTCCCGTGTTTGAAGTGGTTGAGAATCTATGAATATATTCGTTTTTGAATTCCCCAAAGCAAGCGGGACTGCTTTCTAGAAAGACGATAGTATAGACGGGAGCGATGTCCTTATAACTAAGCTTGGACTTGGCATTATCTCTTAGACGTTTGTATTGTCTAAGGAGCAAATCTGCTGAGTAGCAGGATGCTCTTTCACCGGTAAATAGGTAACCAAGCTTCTGGACTTCAATGTTGGCAAGGGATTTGTCCTCCAATTCAACAACGATGTCTGTAATAACAAGGGACATTTCGTCTCCAAGACGGGTGCTATCATTTGGCAGAACATCCTTAACTTTGACCTTCCTTTCCAGTAGTATACTTAGCAGATTTGAAAGTCTGTCAGGGGCATATTCTGGATTAAGAACCTCCTTGAAAAAGCTGTCATACAGTATCTTGATGCCTTTATTACCGGTACAGATATTAAGAAATTCCTCCTGCTGATCGCTGGTCCATGATTCATAAATGTTTTCAAGATTTGGATGCTTCTTAATGTCATCGAAAATTAGTTCTTTCGTTCTGATGCACGGAAAGAACTGAGATAGATTTGTTTCTTTGTAAGTCATTTGTTTCCTTTCTTTTGCTTAATACATATGGTAAATTCAGCGAATCGCTGGCGCCACGAATGTGGCTCTTGGCTCTGACTGAGCACGACAAGTGATATCATACCCAATTTTCTCCGATAAGTCTTTAAGACTTTCTTAATAATTCTTAAGATTTTATGAAGAAAAGTCCCCCTAAAAAGGAGTTAGCATCTACTAACTGCGGCCTTTCTAAAATTTCAGTTAACAGTCTCTGAAAGCCGCATGAACAGCGGCTGAAATAAAAATAAATCGCACAAATATGATGGATTCTATGATTACAGGTGGTGTATCTTATTCGTATTAAAAATTTGAATCGTTTGCTGAAAATTAATTTCTATGAGGGAAGAATAATGAAAAAGTTAGAGAAACAGCTGGTTAGTGCACTTGCAATTGGAATTGGAGCAGGACTTATGATGTGTCCTGTAACAGCTTATGCTGATGAGGGTGAGCCTGAACAGGGTAAGGATGATGGCGGTGATGTGACTCAGAATAGCGGCGAAAGCCAGAACACTGAAACATCAGGAACACAGGAAACATCTGAAACTTCCCAGGCTGCAAGTGATGCGGGAACTGCTATAGACACAGCACAGACTGCAATAGCTGATACTGGAGCTGATAAGCAGGACAGCTATTCAAGTGCAAATAATGCCCTTAATGTGGCTGAAGGCGAAGTTGCAGGAGCCAAGGAAGATATCGCAGATGCAGAAAACGCTGCCGAAGCAGCTGTTAACAATGCTAGGGTGGCTGGACAGATGGATTCTACTGTAGACAGTAAGTCTGTAGAGGCTGTAATAGCATATGGCGCATCACAGAATGATTCAAAAGCAGCAATAAGCCTGGTAGATGGAATTGATGTCCAGAATGATTCGTTTTCAGAAGCGGAAACTAAGCTTTCAGATGCTGAGGACAAGGTTACTGAGGCTGAAAAGAAGGATTTCGATGCTGGCAAAGTACTGTCAGATGCTGAAACAGCAAGCGCTAATGCAAAAACTGCTTTGGATAATATTACCAAGCAGAACAATACGTACGAAACTGAGCTTGGTTATGCGGAGCAGGAACTTGAGAGGGCAGAGACAGCTCTTTCTGCTGCTGAGGACGACGTAAAGAATAACCAGTCGGCGCAGGAGCAAGCACTTGCAAAGCTTGATGATCATATTGGAAAACAGATTAAGGAGCTTAGGGAAGAAGTTATTTCAATGAACGAGGACGACCCTGACTTCCAGAATAAGGTTAATGAGCTTGGAAAGCTTATAGCTGAGAATCTTTTCCTTGATGAAGATGAAAAGGAAGCTTATGAAAAGGGCGAGTTTACCTTTGAATACTCAGTTAATGAAGACAAGGATGTAATAATCAGAAAGGTCACAAAATTTGAGGTTGAGGTAGAAAAGGTTATTCCTGGTTCTCCAGAAGGATTTTATTCTGAGGATGGGGAGCTTTTTAAAGAAAATCATTATAGTTATTACGTATACAATGAAAACGAGGTATATGCTGCTAATTCAAGTGAACCTGCTTATACTCAGGATAATAATCCTGTCAGCGGTTCAGCTACCGATGACGGTGAACCTTGGGATGTCTACGAGGAGATACCGGGAACAACGCTGATCAGAGGAACATCTGAGCTTCGTACTGTGGATGGCCATGATCAGTATTATGTAAAAGAGACAACTAAGAAATGCTATAATGTCACGACTTATAAGAAAGTTGTTGCGTATGATCAGGCAGTTGAAATTGTTGATGCAGCTCGCGGACAGGCTGAAACAGAAGCCGATAACATTATTGAAAATCTTCTAAAGGACAATAGTGGTTTTATAGAAGCTAGTCGTGAGTTTGTAGATTACGAAATTCCACCCACTGAAGCTGGAGGGATGATCAAATGGGGTTGCAAAATTATAGTTACACTTAAGTCCAAAGAGCCTGACGTCAAGGAAATTGCTGTTCTGGAAGAAACCTATGAGGCAAAAATGTTTGCTTATAGGGCTGAAGTGGAACCACAATATACCACTGAGAAAGTGACTGACACAAAGAGTGAGTTTGTTGCTTTCTCAGACACAGGTGCACCAAGGGCCTATGAGAATGACTACGTAGAGAAAAAAGCTATCGCAGAAGATGCGGTTTCTAAGGCACAGGCAGCTACAACAGCTTATGAAGATGCTCTTTCAAAGGTCTCAGCTGCAAGAGAAAAGGTAGAGGCTCTTAAAAATGCCGGAGCGCCTGTTTCTCAGGAAAAGATCGAGCAGGCTGCAAATGCCCACACAGCAGCTCTTGCAAACCTTGAAACAGCCCAGTCTGCTAAGAGAGCATCCCAGGAGAAGCTTAAAGAAGCAAGACAGGCGCTTGAGACAGCACAGCAGAAGATAAATGATATTAAGGAAAGAGACAGGATCGCAGCTGAGCAGGCACAGCAGGCTTCTAATGAAGAGGGCGCTGATGGCGGATCTGATGAAGGCACAAATGGCGGCTCAGATGATAATGGCTCTGGTAATGGCGGCTCAGGCAGCAATGGTTCAGATAATGGAAATGGTGATAATGGCGGCAATGGTGATGTGATTCCTGGTGCTGGTCATCAGATAACTGGCGGTGGTAATACCACAATCAATCCAGCATCTGGCGCAGAGGTTATTTCCCTTGTTACAAATCCTGCTGGTAATCCTGCAACACAATACAGAAGCAGAAGAGCGCAGATGAGCAGCCTTGCCCAGTCTCTTACTAATGAGATCCTTGGGGATAATTCTGGAAGCGTAACCGATATTGCTGCAGCAAGCAATACTGATAAGGCAAAAGAGCTGGCTCAGGCAGCAGGCACTACTGCACAAAGCGCAGTTGCTTCCGCATTCAATACAACACTTAATAAGAGCGCTGTACAGATTGGAGATAACGATGTTGCTCTTGCATCTACACCTTCATTAGTAGATGCAGAGACATCAGACAAAAAGACACCTCTTATGTTAATGCTTCTTGGTATAGCTGCAGCTGGCGTAGCAGGTGCTTCTGCCGAGCTTATAACAAGACGCAGAGACAGATAAAAAGCAAAGATAAAAATTTTTTAAAAAAGTGCTTGCATTTTCTTTTCGTTTGTAATATTATAATCAAGTCGCACGAAACAAGCGGCTTGATAAGCCTCGTTGGTCAAGCGGTTAAGACGCTGCCCTCTCACGGCAGAATCAGCGGTTCGATTCCGCTACGAGGTACTGACTGTTAAATAACAGCCCAACCCGGAAGCTTAAAGCACATATGTGTTTTGAGCTTTTTTTGTTGCGTTGGAAAAGTTGATCAATGAATCATGACACCTTCCATATATTCCATGGCAGGTACATCGGGAAAGAGCTGGGTGATCAGCTCTTTGGAATAATCTTTTTTGCAGATGATATAGATAGGGGCGTCAGGGCCGCAAAGGTCCTGCGCCTTTTTTGAGCTGTAGGCGATAAGGGAGAGTATGTCGGAGTTGACCTCTTTTGTGTTGCATCCAAGAAAAGAGGTAACCAGGAGCCCGTTGTCCAGCCTCTTAATGAGGAAAAGACCACAGCCTTTTTTGTTAACAAAAAAAGAGGAAAGCTGCTGGTCATAAATGTTTTTGGACTTGGTAATCTTCTCGCAGCCTACAGCTTTTTGAAGCAAAATAAAGCCGTCATCCCCTAGATCTGCGATGCTCTTAATGTCTGATGTGGAGGCTTTTTCAATGACCTTGTGTTTGACAAACTCTTTTGCGCTTGAAGAAAAGACAAAAAAGACATTGTCATCAAACTCAAAGCCCAGGCTGTTGTAAAAATCGAAACTGTCCTTAGGAGCTATGGTTGGAAGATGAATAAGCTTGTCCTTAATACCGCTGGCGGACATGATACTTTCGAACTCGTCAATGAGAGTCTTAGCCGTTTCGGTATCTTTAAACTCATCCTGTATATACATATGGCTAAGGAGGCCAAAGCAGCCATGCTCCTGGCTGAAATCAACATAAAACTGAAGGACTCCTGTCACAAAGCCCTCGTCATCGCATGCGCCAATTGTGTAGAATCCTTCTTTTTCAATATTACTGCGGCTCTTTTCTGAAAAGAAATCTGAAAGGGCCTCAGCTTCCTTAAGCGTAACGGTAAATGTTACCATGTCTTACTGCCTCTTTAATTGTGATATATTTACATTATACGATATCGTTCGTATAAACTATATGGTAAACAATAATTTGCTTAGAAAACATACTGAGGTGGCGGCATGGCTGATGAGAAACTCTATTCATGGAAACCTGAAGAACAGGACGTTTTTAAAAACATAACAGTTGATAAAAGCTTTAAGCAGAAAGATCAGCAATATGCTGATCATATGGCCTTTGATCAGAACCGGAAGGATGCGCAGAAGCGTGAAAACAAAGATAAAGAGGCTGAAAACGGCATTAACATTGGCATCGATGAGGAATTGGCAGAGAAAAGAGAAATCGTAGATGCCAACATGCCCGGGACAATTTCTGTCTTTAGTGGTAAAGAAAAGCTGATAAGAAGCGCTAAATACACATATGTAACCACTGAGGGGGATAGAAAGGTTGAAAAGAAGGGGAGCAGAACGCCTTCCAGATGGCGTATGAAGCCGATCCTTGATCATCTGAACGCGCTTGATGCTTTGCTTGACAAGGTTGTTGATCTTAAAAAGGTAGAAGAGATCCAAAATGAATTCAGGCAGATATGTCTTTCTTGCGAGAAATATTTAAGGCACCGCAATCCCTGGACAGATGAAGGCAAAGCCAGAAAGCAGATGGTACAGGATATTTTTGAGCAGGTAAAGACAGAGTCACTTCGTTTTTCTGTAAGGGTTGAACAACTAAGTACAAAACCTGAGGAAAATGGACTTAAAACATGGCTTGATGTCTTAAGGGATGTCAGAACTGAGAAATTTGAGGATGGAGTCGACGGAGCCACAGTAACCATAGGCGGAGCTGGCACTTCCAAGGTATATATCGTAGAAAAAAACGGCAAGAAGCAATACTTTAAGGAGACTGAAAAAATTCCAAGCGATGATTATGACGTACTTACTAGTGAAGCCATTTCTTTAGCTCAAGATGAGCTTAGAGCATATGAAGCTGATAACAGACATACAAAAAAGGATAAGGAAGATTTTAGCTCAAAAATCACACAAAGAAGTAATGCGCTAAAGGCAGTCATGGATTGCTTAAAATATTTGTTTGAGGATTTTGACTCTATTGGAGACTTCTTTGATGATCACAGAGATCCTGATAAGATCATGGATGGCATAGTAAAAGTGCTTGATGATAAGGAAAAAGAACTTAAGAAAAAAGATACTGTTCTTGAAAATCATATCATTACTTTAAGAAATATAATCGAAAAAAAAGATGAAATAGGCAGCGTTTATGGGTATGTCTCCGAGACACTTCATGAGATCAGTAAAAAGGCCAGATGTCATGACATTGCTGTTAGTAGTGCTATGATAAAGGAGAATGCTGACCTTTCCAGAAGAAATGTTGCTTCTGCCAGAATGGCAAAACTTCTCGGGCTTAACGGCGAAGGACATAATCTGATAGCTGATAGCAAGCTTGCTGATGTTATCATAAATGGTAAGACTATGCATGGAATCCTCATGGATGAAGCTTCTGGAGTAGTACTGTCCAATTATAGTAAACATAGTGTCTTTAAAACCAGATATTCAGCAGACGCTTTTAGGAGTTTGTTAAATCTTCAGATCTATGACATCATCATGGGGCAGGTAGACAGAAATGCCAGTAATTACCTGGGAGCAATTAAAGAAGATAAGATGACAGGAAGTTGTGAAGTACTTAATATTACGGGCATAGACAACGATATGTGCGGAGGAGTTTTGAGATATTCTGATATTTTTATTGAGGGAAAGAGTGGTTACAATCGGATCAGAAATATCGTTGTGGATAATTCTTTTCAGCCTCCTGCTATCGAGAAAGAACTTGCGGACAACATAATGAAGCTGACACCTGAGATCATACATTTTCAGTTTTGCGATATTTTCGATAAAGATGAGCGAAGAGCTCTCATTGACAGATTAAGCGAAGTGCAGAAAGTTATTAAAATCTTGAAAAAGAAGCATCAGGATAAAATTATCGGAAGAACTGATAAAGCCCAATGGACCACTCGTATGATGGAGTTTAGCAAAGTCGTTGGGGAGCGCATGCGTAAGGACGTTAAGGATGCGAATGATGAAGAAAAAAGACTAATGGATGATTTGGACATAAGAAAAAACGATAAAAAGAATGAAATGACTCAAATGAAGTATTTAAAAGAAAAAGCTAAGATTAAAAATAGAGTTAATAATATTAAAATGAGAACAGTAAATTTGGTGAAAAGTAAGTGCTACCTCAGAACTGACTACCTATTCACCGGAAAAGACGAGATTCACGAAAAATAAGATGAGAATTCTTGAAAGAACAAGAATCCCGGAGCGTGACATGCTCTGGGATTTTTTGTTTATAAATGCGTTCTGAAATAATAAATATCTTTTGATAAATATTTACAAAATCTAAAATCTCATAAACCTTTTATTAAATTACAAAAATAACCTCTTTTATGATGAAAGATATGATTAACTTTAGCCGATAATATATCTAGAAGATAAGAGCGTAGGATGCTGTAAGCGGATTGAAAGGAGATATAGATGAAAAAGAATAACATTAAGAATAAAAACCTTCTCTCAGCACTCACAATAGGTATATCTGCAATGATGTTTTTGCAGACTCCAGTTACGGCGTTTGCTGAAGGTAATGGTGAGTTGGACGATACTACTCCTTCCAAACCACAGACTGAATCCAACGAATCACAGTCTGAAAGCAGCTATGAGCCTGTAACAAACGAGGCTCAGACAGAAGCTACTCAGGCTTATGATGCATGCGTGAGCGAACAGCCAGTGACAGCACCACCACAGGAGACACCTGCACCAGAGCAGACAGCGCAGACACCTTCTACAGAGCAGAATGCAGAACAGGCACAGCCAGCTCCTACAATTGCAGGCGCTGAGGTTGAAGCTAATGAGGCAGCAAATATCATTCTTACAGGCGATGTTAAGAACAATATTCCTCCAGCTGGTGAAAAAGAAATTGCAACTGAGGAAGTTGCTGGGGCTATTGGCGAGCTTAAGGGTGCTGCAACTGATGTGAAAGCAGATGACAACATCGAAAAAGCTGCAGGAGATATAAAGGAAGTTCAGACAGATCTTACTGAAGCAGAGACTGCAAATAAAGAGGCTGAGAAGGCTGATAAAGCTGTGATAGAAGCAGCTGAAACGGCAGCTGATAGACTTAAGGGAAATCAGGGTATCCTTAAGGTCGCTGATAATGTAGAAAATATCGTTGAAGAAACAAATAAAACGGGCCAAGAACTTGTTCAGAAGATTGTTGACGCTGAAACAGATATAGATAAACAGGCTGCAAAGGCAGCGTTTGATAAGTTTGTAGAAGAGAACACTGAATCCTTGAATGGTCAGATCACTCTTTACGGTACCCTTAGCAAGCAGTATGAGGATGCGGTAACTGAGCTTTCAAAGGCTCAGGAAAGTCTTAAAGAGCAGGATGGCATATTTAATAATGAGCTTGGTTCTGCTAAGGGCAATACAGCAGAAGCTAAGGCAGAAGTTGAAGCAGCGCAGGAGAAGGTTGATGCTCTGGCAAATGCAATGAAGAAGGTTCAGGATGCTATCGCAGATGGCAATAGCGAAGGCGCAGATAATCTTAATAACAAGTATGGAGAAAATGATTGGAGCAATGTATTTGGCAAGACTCCTGAATCCAGCAGAAATGTAATGAAGGATGTCATTGAAAATTACTACCTTCCTGAAGTGCTTGGGTTTAATCTTGTTAAGGATAAGGATCATGAGGTTAAGTTCACTTTCAATAAGCTTAACAATACTTCTGATAAGTATAATTACGAAAATAATAATACACAGGTAGATTTCTGGTATCTTGATGAGAATAATGTACTTCAGCAGGGAACAAAGTATTTTAACTGGGATTCAATAGCTAAGACAAACAAAGATCATGAAAACTATAAGGCATCAGATACTGAAGCGGCTAAGACAGGCATTGTAATGTATGAAAAGACACAGGAAGATATGGAGGCCGATGCCCTGAATGCTCCATATGAAGCAATGGCTAAAGAATTACTTGATAATATGCCTGCAAGCGAAAAGAGTAAATACATAAGAAATCAAAAATTCATTACGCATAAAGATAATTTAAAGCGCTTACAAGAGCAGGGTGGCTTAAGACTCTACTCCTACATGGATGGCGACGGCAATATTCAGTACATTACACAGTTCCAGCTTATGGGTGGATATCCTACCGGTAAGAATCCAGTAGAGGATGCAGGTAATCTTTTACATGAATTTACTAAAACTGTTGACGCTGATGGCAACATAACTTATACCAGTCCCAGAACAGGACAGAGCTTTAAAAACCTTAAATCTCTTACGGTTGAGAGAAATTCCAACAGCCTTTTAAATGGTGGTAACTGCCTGATAATAGGTGATAGCACAGCAGTTGCTAATGCTCTTACTGGAGAAGACAGCTATGTTAAGCAGAATGTTGTAGACAGATACCATATGGATGGCGAGTATGTAAAGAAACTGATTGCAGACAACGCAAGGCTCAATACCTTCATTGATGCCAATAACTCAAAAAATAAGCAGAAGATGACTGAAAAGTATGATGCATACGCTAAGGAAGTTGTAGAAGCACAGATCGCAGTTCAGAATGCTAACAAGCAGGTAGATGACCTTTCACAGGCAATTGATAATATCAGAGAAAAGAGTGCTAGAAAGTCAAAGACCATGAAGGCTACCGAGGCTCTTAAGACAACTGATATTGCAGGATACTTTGGACTTACCGTTGGTGAGGGCGGCCTGACTGAAGAGGAGGCAGCAGCTCTCAACGACATGACACTTGTTCAGCTTATAAGCGAGCTTAACAATCACAAGAAGAAAGCGGATGAAAAGGTAGCAAATGCTAAACTTACTTTTGCAGAAGTGGTTGAAAAGATAGTTGCAGATGCTCAGAACGCGAGCCAGGTTAATCCTTCCGGCGGTGACGGAGATGACACACCTGATGCTGGCGGCGATACAACACCTGCAACACCTGCAACACCAGCAGCTGGTGGAGTAATCGCAGCTACTACTAATCCTTCACCTTCAGCAGCGCCAGTTCTTGCAGCAGTAGAAGCAGCAATGGCAGCAGATGCAGGCGCAGGACAGGCTAACCCAGCAGCACAGGCTATAGCTGATTTTGCAGCAGGCCAGGCAGATCAGGGCGGCGCAGGAAATGTAGAGATCGCTGATGGCGATGTAGCTCTTGCAGAGACACCAGATGCAGCTCCTGTAGTAGAAGAGACTGATGAAACTTTTGCAAATAAGGCAGACATCGAAGATCCAGCTGTTGCTCTTGCTTCTGGAACCACTGTAAATGATGAGGCAAGAAAGATGAACTGGTGGTGGATCCTCATCGTAGCACTTCTTGGAGTAACTGGTAAGAAGATGTACGAAGAGCACATGAGAAAAGAAGAAGAGAAGAATAAAAACAAAATCGACTGATAACAGGTCATAAACCTAAGGCCCCTGCTCAATTGAGCAGGGGCCAAATTTATTTACATTTGCTAGCGATTTGGTACAATAAATAGAGAATTCTAATTCTGTTGAGGTCTTAGCGGCTGGAGGGATCAAATGGCAGGAATACTTATTGTGGATGACGCGCCTGTTAACAGGAATTTATTGAGAAACATGCTCGAAATAGAAGGCTACGAAGTTGTCGGTGAAGCAGAAAACGGCAAAGAAGGATATGACAAATTCCTTGCTTTATCACCATCAATAATCATTTTGGACATTTCCATGCCTCAGCTTAACGGCATAGATTTGCTAAGGCTTATCAAAAGCCGGAACCCTTTGGCAAAAGTTGTAATGCTCTCCTCAAATTCCGAGAGCGAAAAAGTCAGGGAAGCAGCCCAGCACGGAGCTGATGAATATGTTACTAAACCCTATACCAAGACTGCCGTTCTTGAAGCCATAAAAAGATGTGTAGAAAGTGCCAATTCGTGATGAATTGGCACTTTATTTTAACTCACTCGTTTCATATGTGATCTTGCAAAGAGCACTGATGTCTTTGGATTCCCAGTTCATGGCAATCCTCTCCGTGACAATTTCCAAATCAGATGAAACTGCTTTTAGTAGAAGGATCATCACCTGATTGCTTCCATATCTTGTTATAACATCACTTTGTCTTAACGACATCTGAACAACTTTGGCGAAAGCATTTGCTGCTTCCTCCTGATCCACATCCTTTTTTGTCGGAATAACAGAGTAGAGTATTACATGAATAGTATTGTGATAGTTGCCCACTACTCTCGACAGAAATTGATATATCTTTTTAAAATCCGATGTAGGAAGATTAAATGCTCCTTTTCCCGGGGATCTTTCAGCCATAAGAGTCATTGCATGTTTAAGCGCAGCCGCCTCATCTGCCTCATCGCCTGATGACGCTTTTTCCTCCCTGTAGACCTTATAGCCATGTTTACCGTTTTGCTTAACAAAATATAATGCTTTATCTGCTTTTTTATAAAGATTTACAAAATCAGCTCCTTCATCAGGCGCAAATGCACAGCCGATTGACACCCCAAGAGGAATATTCATGCTTTGTCCCATCAGTTCTTTTGCGGAAAGAAGAACCTGTTCATTTATGTATGCAGCCTTATCGGCTATAACGTCCTCATCAAGGATTGATTTACAAAAAACCACAAATTCATCCCCGCCAATTCGTCCCGCAATATCCGTTGTTCTTATGGATGAGCGGATTATTTCCGCAAATCGGATAAGTACTTTATCTCCCATAGCATGGCCATATATATCGTTGACAGGTTTAAAGCTGTCAAGATCAATCATCATCAAAGCTCCGGGAGTAGTTTTGACCAAGAGGTCTATTTCTTCCTGAGATGATGCCTTATTGAGAAGGCCGGTCATTGGGTCTGTGGTGGCAGCCTTCTGAAGTCCCTGTATCTGCTCAACATTTTGAAGAATATTAAATACACGCTTTAGCAAAACATCAGCTCTGAAGGGCTTTCTGATAAAGTCAAGCGCACCGATGGCAAATCCTTTGCTTTCAGCCTCATCGTCCTTATCAGCTGTCATAAACATAAACGGGATTTGTTTTCCATATATATCCTGAAGTTTTTTCTGAAGCTCAAATCCGTCAATTTCAGGCATTCTAAGATCAGAAAGAACCAAATTCGGTCTTTCTGTTTTATATATTTCAATCGCATCCCTTCCATTTGAAGCACAGACTGTGTCATATTCACTGGACAAAATATGCTGTGTCATGCGAAGAGATATCTTTTCATCATCGACTATGAGAATTTTGTGTTTTGCCATAAATATCCTCGACCTCCATATGAAAATTTTATCAGAACAAAATAAAAACTATCTATAAAAAGTATATAATTTAACTAAAATAACGCATTTTGTCGTCTAAATTGTGTATAATTATCTTGATTTGTCAAATAATAAATATTCTTTTTATCGAGGATGCAGGAATATGAATATTGAGAAATTAAGAGAATTGGGAGCAAATGTTGATGAAGGTCTGGAAAGATGTATGGGCATGGAAGACTTTTATCTGGAAATGATAGAACTTGGACTTTCAGATGAACGTTTTGAGGCTTTGGGAAAGGCTTTGGAAGAGGGCAATCTTGATGGTGCGTTTGAAGATGCACATGCTTTAAAGGGAGTTGTAGGAAATCTTGC
>NZ_JAGAYD010000047.1 GCF_017940685.1 Butyrivibrio sp.
CCCACTCGTCATGATAAGCAGTTTAGGTCCGGAAATTCCCCTGACTGCTTCTTCTACATTTCCCGTTCCGCTTTTCCCATATACAACCTTCATGTGCCACTTCTCCTTTTTATTAATATTCATTGCACAATCATAAGCAAAAAGTTCATAAATATATTATCGTTTATTTACGGTAGAATATATAGTAAATTTTTTATAAAGTATTTTTAGTAATACAGTATCACCGGAGTGCCAACTTCTACCACTTCCCACAAAATAGAAACAGATTCCTCAGGGCAATTTATGCATCCATGTGAGCCGTCTGATTTATATATTTCTTCGCCAAATTTACTGCGCCAGTTGGCATCATGGATACCGACTCCTTTATGTACACCCAGCCAGTAATTGACATAGGATACATAGTCGACACCCCTAAGGTAGGTATGATACCTCTTATTGTAAACAGGATATATTCCAGTAGGAGTTCCTCTTCCACGGTTTATATTGCCAGTTACAACAGGCATCTCCATGTTAAGCTTGCCATCTACGTAGTAACGAAGAATCTGATCTCCCATGTTAACTTCTATGTATGTACTTCCAAGCTGTTCATCTGCATTGTATGTTGTGGCATCCTTAGAAAGCTGCAGCTGCCTTGTTTCTAAAACGGGATCCCCCAATGATATCTGACTCTTTAAATATTCAAACTCGGACGAAATATCATATATCGATCCAAGTCCTTTACTATTGTTGTTAATAATAACTTCAGCGCTTTCACCATCCCTGTATCTTTTCATCATCCAGGAAGTACTGTGACTATCAGCAACGCTTTTCAAAAAAGCATAGATTTTACTTTCACTGACTATAGGATTACCGTCTTTATCAACAGCCACCCCTTCATAGATGGTTATCTCATCATCTTCAGATAGCTTACATTCTTTACCGTCAATCAAAAACAGTCCGCTTCCTGGCTTTTTCGCATTTACCTGTTCGCTTAATGCACCTTCAAGGTCTTTCTTTGTAAGGATAAAGTCGCTTGCTTTTCCGCTGTTTAAGCTAACAGGCTCTCCTGAAGCAATATAGGTAATGTCCATATTCTGTATCTTTTCAAGTTTTGAAAAGAAATCAACCTTTTGCTTCTGATCCCTGGTCAGATCCAAAATCTTATAACAGTCTTCCATTTCAGTAAGGTCAAGGACACTGTTTCTGTTTACCATAGCCTCATAGGCTTTTTCGGATATTATTTCTTTTACAGGAACCTGAACATAAGCATTTACAAGGTCGTACCCATTTGCTGTTTTTTCAATTTTGCATTCAAGGTCATTGGGTTCGACAAAGATCTCCCAGTTGGAAACCCTGTCGATAACCTTCTGCTTATTTATATAAATAGTTGGATTGTAATCGTAGTATAAATTTTTAAAGACATAGAAGCCCCATGCAAACGGGTTTCTACTAGAGAATGCTTCACTTAGAGAGGCAGTATAGTCAAGGCTCATCTCAGCATCCTCTGCGCTGACAAAAAGCCTTGCACCACTTTTATCCAGAATAGCAACCCCATCATAGGCGCTACTCTGGATAAGTTCCTCATTGACTTCATTTACTGTTTTTCCGGTGCAATAGACACCATTGATCCAGGTAAAACATGGAAAACCTTCCATGTAATAAAACCCCAGAAGGACATAGACAATGGCAAGTACAAGAAGTATTGCCACCAGTCCTATCACTGAGCCCCGCAGTGCTTTTTTCATAATCTCCTATAAACCCCTCACAAGTCTATCTTCAGATCATTTCTTTTTAGCCTCAAGATCAGATGCATCAAAGGCTTCACTTATGGACGCCCCAGCAGGCACCATAGGAAATACCTTGTCATCCTCTTCTATTATACAATCAATAAGAACAGGTTTCTTGGATTTAATAGCTTTCTTTAAGGCTGGTACAACTTCAGACTTTTTGGTTATCCTTATGGCCTCACATCCAAGTCCTTCTGCAACCTTGCAATAGTCTACCTTATCCTCAAACACTGTCTGTGAGTAGTGTTTGTTGTAGAAAAGAGTCTGCCACTGCCTTACCATTCCAAGAACATGGTTGTTGATAACGATCTCAATGATAGGGAGATTGTATCTTGAAGCTGTTGCCAGCTCATTCATGTTCATTCTAAAGCAGCCATCACCAGCGATATTGACGCATAGCTTGTCAGGATTACCCACCTGCGCTCCGATACAAGCCCCAAGGCCATATCCCATAGTACCAAGTCCTCCGGATGTCAAAAGAGTTCTTGGCCTGTTAAACTTGTAATACTGAGCAGTCCACATCTGATGCTGTCCAACATCTGTGGAAATAATGGCATCTCCCTTGGTGAGATTGTATAGTTCTTCAATTATATAAGGACATGTGAGCTTATTTGTCTCATAGCTGAGCGGATATTTCTTTTTATAATCCTGGATCTTTTTTATCCAGTCAGAGTGATCCATCTGCTCAAGCTTTGAATTAAACACTTTAAGAACTTCCTTAAGGTCTCCAATAACTGAAACATTGGTCCTAATGTTCTTGTTTATCTCCGCTGCATCCACATCCACCTGAAGTATCTTGGCTTTTCCAGCAAAGGTCTTGGCATTTCCAATTACTCTGTCGGAAAATCTTGCGCCAAGAGTGATCAAAAGGTCACACTCACTTACTCCAAAGTTTGAGGTCTTTGTGCCATGCATTCCGATCATGCCTGTGTAGAGCTTGTTTTCAGCATCAAAGGCGCCTTTACCCATAAGTGTATCGCACACAGGAGCGTCAATAAGCTCTGCAAATTCCTTGAGTTCTTTTGATGCTCCGGATATTACAGCTCCGCCGCCAACATAGATATATGGCCTCTTTGAAGCCTTAATAAGCTTAAGAGCTGCCTTTACATCGTCCTCATTAAAGTCCTTTTCAGGCTCTTCATCTGTAATGATCACAGGTCTGTACTCGCAGCTTGCAGCTGTAACATCCTTGGTAATATCCACAATAACCGGGCCAGGGCGACCAGTTCTTGCAATCTTAAAGGCTTTTCTAATGGTATCAGCAAGAACCTTTATGTCTTTAACAATATAACCATGCTTGGTGATAGGCATTGTTATTCCTGCAATATCTACCTCCTGAAAAGTATCTTTTCCAAGAAGAGGCAGGTTAACATTGGCAGTAATAGCCACCATTGGAACTGAGTCCATATAAGCTGTAGCTATTCCTGTTACAAGGTTGGTTGAACCAGGTCCACTGGTTGCAAGGCATACGCCCACCTTACCTGTTGATCTTGCATAACCGTCGGCAGCGTGAGCCGCTCCCTGTTCATGGGATGTCAGTATATGAAGAAAGTTATCCTGCTGTTTATACAGTTCATCGTAGACATTAAGGATTGTTCCTCCAGGATAGCCAAATACTGTATCTACCCCCTGCTCCTTAAGGCATTCAAGAACAATCTGAGATCCTGTTAATACCATTTTTCCATACTCCTCACAAATATATTATCTCCATTTATGCTCTTGGGATTTCCAAGATAGCTCCTCTGTTACCAGAAGTTACAAGCTCACGATATCTTGAAAGATATCCGGTTGTAACCTTAGGCTCTCTTGGCTGCCACTTAGCTCTTCTTGCCTCAAGCTCCTCGTCAGATACCTTGAGATTAAGAGAGTTATTTGGAATATCTATACTGATGATATCTCCCTCTTCAACAAGAGCAATAGGTCCGCCTACAGCAGCCTCAGGAGAAACATGTCCGATAGATGCTCCTCTGCTTGCTCCAGAAAATCTTCCATCTGTGATAAGGGCAACAGTTGATCCAAGTCCCATACCAGCAATTGCTGAGGTAGGATTGAGCATCTCTCTCATTCCAGGGCCGCCTTTAGGTCCTTCATATCTGATAACAACAACATCTCCTGAAACGATCTTGCCGCCAAGGATTGCCTCAATAGCATCCTCCTCGCAGTCAAATACTCTTGCAGGTCCCTCGTGAACCATCATCTCAGGAACAACGGCTGACTTCTTAACAATACCTGTATCAGGTGCAAGATTGCCCTTAAGAACAGCAATTCCGCCTGACTGCATGTATGGATTGTCAATTGGTCTAATTACTTCAGGGTTTCTGTTTGCAGCGCCTTCTATATTTTCTTTTACAGTTTTTCCTGTAACTGTAAGGCAATCAAGGTTTAAGAGATCTTTTTTAACAAGCTCAGACATAACTGCAGGAACACCACCAGCCTCGTTAAGATCCTCCATGTATGTAGGACCTGCAGGTGCAAGGTGGCAAAGATTAGGTGTCCTTGAAGATACTTCGTTAGCGATCTCCATGTTGAGCTCTACTCCAGCCTCATGTGCAATAGCAGGAAGATGAAGCATTGTATTTGTTGAGCATCCAAGAGCCATATCAAGAGTAAGAGCGTTCATGAATGCGTCCTTTGTCATGATATCTCTTGGTCTTATGTTCTTTTCTACAAGGTCCATTACTGCATAGCCCGCTTTCTTAGCAAGACGGATTCTTGCAGAATAAACAGCCGGAATTGTTCCGTTTCCAGGAAGTCCCATACCAATTGTCTCAGTAAGGCAGTTCATGGAATTGGCTGTGTACATACCTGAACATGATCCGCAGGTAGGACAGCCCTTCTCTTCATATTCGCAGAGCTTCTCATTAGTCATCTTTCCAGCTGAAACCGATCCAACAGCCTCAAAAAGTGATGAAAGAGATGTCTTGTGTCCGTCGATCCTTCCAGCAAGCATAGGACCGCCTGAAACAAAAACAGTAGGAATATTAACTCTTGCAGCAGCCATCAAAAGACCTGGTACATTCTTGTCGCAGTTAGGAATGCATACCATTCCATCAAAGGCATGGGCAATTGCAAGGCATTCTGTAGAATCAGCAATAAGGTCTCTTGTAACAAGTGAATACTTCATTCCAATGTGTCCCATTGCAATACCGTCGCAAACAGCAATCGCAGGAACAACTACAGGCATTCCGCCAGCCTCAGCAACAGCCAGTTTAACAGCTTCTGTAATCTTATCGAGGTTCATATGACCTGGAACAATCTCGTTATAAGAGCTTACAATACCAATAAGCGGCTTGTTTCTCTCTTCTTCTGTAAAACCAAGTGCATTAAACAAACTTCTGTGTGGAGCCTGCTGAAGCCCCTTCATTACTCTGTCGCTATTCATAGCCATTTCATCTCCTCCTTATTTTACATATAGAATGAATCTCTCATTTTCATAGATAGCCCGAAGAGTTTTCACATAATCCCAGTCAATGGTCTCATATGTCTGATAGAACTTCCAAAAATCCTCTCCGCTGTACATAGGCGTCATCATGTTTTTGTCTATGATAACACAATCTGCGCCATTTACATCAGTTTTATCACAGTCTATATCCCAGGCAAACTTAAGAAGATACTGCTGATCACAGTCAAGGACTGCCATGTTCTGCCTTTTATCAACAGATGCCACATACAAGGTTTCAAGAAGATCATTTTCCCTTTCATCAAGCTGACAGGTAAATGATGGTGTCAGAAACCTTAGTGTGAAAAGAACTATGGCAGCCAGAACAGGAATATACACACCAATTCCGGAGTACCACTTATCTCCCTTTATGGTAGTTTCTGTTTCCTTGTGAACTGTCTTTTCGTCTGCCCCCTTTATCTCCCTGTTGTAAATCCTTATGGTTACATTTATAAGTCTCTCAATGCATGCACAAAAGCACAAAGTCACAACAACTGCAGAGTAAGTAAAGACTCTCAGATACGGAAGTTTTTGCTGGATCAGCAGCATAGCGCCTGTAACCAGCATATTGCTCAGCACCATGAAATTTATAATGGTCCTTGAATAAGCAAAGTGCCTTATGCATTCATATACTGCAACTCCCAAGGACACCAGGACTACAATGTGTACTGTAAGAGCAAGGCCAGGGAGCATATATTCGTACAGGCTGTTGCTCCAGCCAAGAACTCTTTTCGCAAATTCCCCATGAGGCAAGCTCTGGATATAGGGCTGGTCCAGCATATATCTGGCTCCTGTCAGAAGTGATGTAACAGGACTCCTGAGAAGTACCGTGGCATGGCTAAGCCCAAAGTATCCACTGCCCTCTGTCTTTACAAGCAGATTTGATCCAATTGCAAGCCAGATAAGAGCATACAGGAAAAAAGTAATAAGAGCTGCCAGTATCCCGGTAATAAAGAATTTTCTAAACTTCTTAAAATAGGATGTCTCGGTAATATTCCCATGCATATCCCTGCTGCGGTAAGCATTGATAAGAAGATATGCTCCTATTGCAATACTTACAGGGATCACATAATACACATTGCTTGGAACTGTATAAAGCGAAAGAACAAAAGAAATTCCAAGTGCCCAAAAGTACTTATTCTTGGTCTCGTCAGCACTGCAGATATAGGATGCGCAATAAATCGATATCAAAAAGCAGGTTATTCCAAGAGTATATCCTCTTCCCTGTATTGAATACTCGTTGACGATCTGCATGGATGAGTACAAAAGCATCGCTGAAAAAGCAAGTCCGTGAGCATAGTATTTTTTGCATATCCTGTAAACAAGGATCAGGTTTGAAACCGCACAGACAAAAGATACTCCCCTAAGACCTATATAAGAATTGCCAGTATAGTTAAATATTGCTGATAATACCGAATATCCTACATGATTATTTGGTAGGGGCCAGTGAATAGCTGCGTAAACAGGTCCCTTACTTATAAATGTGTAATAGGTATAAAGCTCATCGTAACTCGGCGTTATTGCAAACATCCTCCAGAAATAGTAAGCAGCCATACCTATAACGAACAAAGTGGCCGCCATGGTCTCTGGTTCATGAGGCAATATATCATATATTTTCTTTTCAGTTTTATAGGTCAGTGATTCGTTCAACGAGAAGATCTCCCATTTCTTTACAACCTACCTGTTTATAGGAATCTCCGGCTGAGTTTCCAAGAAGGTCGACTGTTCTGTATCCATCTTCCAAAACCTTTGATACAGCTCTTTCTATTGCATCAGCCTCTTTATCAAGATTAAAGGTGTACCTTAGCATCATTGCCGCTGAAAGAACTGTTGCAATAGGATTGGCAATGTCCTTGCCAGCAATATCAGGAGCGCTTCCATGGCTTGGCTCATAAAGTCCAAAGCTTGTGTCATTAAGTGAAGCACTGGGAAGCATTCCAATGGAACCTGTTATCATGCTGGCTTCATCAGAAAGAATATCACCAAACATGTTCTCAGTAAGTACCACATCAAACTGTGAA
>NZ_JAGAYD010000048.1 GCF_017940685.1 Butyrivibrio sp.
AGAGTTAAGCTCACAAGAGGATAATTGCAATAAGAGGAAGAAATATGAGAATCGTATTTACATCAGATACACACGGAAGTTTATATCCTGTAAATTACGCACAGAATTGCCCCGAGAACACGGGGCTTTTTTGTGTTGCCGCTCAGATTGATAAGGATGATAACACGCTGGTTCTTGATGGGGGAGATTCCCTTCAGGGAACACCTCTTTTGTCCTACTATCTGGCCCATAAAAACGAATATGAGTTTAACCCAATGGCTGAAGGCTTCAATGCCATGGGGCTTGACTACTACACTTTGGGAAATCATGACTTCAACTTCGGATATGAAGCGATCCTTGACTATGTAACAGCAATGAAGGCTCAGCTGATATCCTGCAATGTTGTGGATAAAAAGGGAGCTCTTGGCATTAAGAAAAGCGTCATACACACCATGGCAGATGGCCTTAAGGTGGGCATTACTGCTGCTGTTACAGGTTATGTAAACGTGTGGGAGCAAAAAGAAAACCTGTCTGAGCTTGAAGTCCTTGACCCCATAACAGAACTTAAAAAAGAGTTTGAAGCCATAAAAGATAAGTGCGATCTTACAGTCTGCATCTACCACGGCGGATTTGAAGAGGACCTTTCATCAGGAAGGCTCCTTTCTGATACAAAAGAAAATGAAGCCTGCAGGATAGCAAGAGAGATGGATTTCGACATTCTGCTTACAGGTCATCAGCACATGGCTGTTGAGGGTGTTACTATAAACGGAACCTACGGTGTTCAGCCACCTGACAAGGCAAGAAGATACTGTGAACTTTCAGTATCTGGCACAAAGGGGGACTTTTCTATCACTTCAAAACTGGTTTCCGTAAAAGAGCCCGGTAAAGAGTATGAGCAGATCGAAAAGGCTCATGACTTTATGAATGACCTTACAACAACTGTAGATAAATGGCTGGATGAGCCCATTGGTTTTTTGGAAAAAGAGATACAGCCTGAAGAAAAACTTTCTGTTGCCCTTCATGGAAGTAAGGTTGCTTCTATATTTAACCAGGTGCAACTTGATTTTACAGGGGCAGATTTTGCCTGCACCAGCCTTTCCAATGACCCTCTTGGCCTTAAAAAGAGCATCACTGTAAGAGATGTTCTTGGAATATACCAGTTTGCCAACACAATAGAGGTTAAGTCAGTTACCAAAAAGGTATTAAAGACAGCCCTTGAGAGATGTGCAGAATACTTTGACTACGACAAAGAAACAGGGAAAATCAGTATTTCCAAAGTGTTCCTTCAGCCAAAGGTTGAGCACTATAACTACGACTTTTACGCAGGACTCTGGTATGAGTTTGATCTTACAAGGCCTGTGGGAGACAGGGTTGTGACTTTAAAAAAGCTTGATGGATCAGAGATTTCTGATGATAAAGAGTACACCCTTGCTACAAGTAACTACAGAGCAACGGGAACAGGCGGCTATGAGTGCATAGGAAAAAGTCCTGTGGTCAGAAGTTATTCAGAGGAGATGCCAGATCTTCTTATAGACTACATCAGGAAAAACACTCCTGTTCCTGAGATAGTAAACAGCAGGTTTTCTTGCAAGCCGCAAGAACAGTGAATTATTTGACTTTTGACAGTCAAGAAGGCATACTATATTTGTTGAAGTAGCCCCACGTATCTTTGCGATGGGGCCGCTTACAGTAAAAAGAAGGTTTTTATGTATAAAAGATTAGACAGAAACGATCCGTGCTGGTGCGGCAGTGGCAAAAAGTACAAGAGCTGCCATGCAGCATTTGACGACAAGATAATTAAATATGAACATCAGGGAATGATAGTTCCTTCAAGAAAGCTTTTTAAATCAGAAAGAGACATTGAAGGGATCAAAAAGAGTGCGGTCATAAATATGGCGGTCCTGGATGAGATCGGTGAAAAGATCCATGCGGGCATGTCCACTCAGGAAATAGATGACATTGTTTATAACACCACCACCAAGATGGGGGGCACCCCAGCGGACTTAGGATATGAAGGATTCCCAAAAAGTGTATGCACTTCTATTAATGAAGAGGTGTGCCACGGAATACCATCAGATGACATAATTCTTCAGGAAGGCGATATCATCAACGTTGACTGCTCTACTATCCTGAACGGGTATTTTTCAGACTCCTCACGAATGTTTTGCATTGGAGAGGTTTCACCTGAGAAAAAGAGACTTGTTGATGTTACAAAAGAGTGCCTTGAGGAAGGCCTTAAGGCAGTTATTCCATGGACTCCAATTGGAGACATGGGCAATGCTGTACATCAGCACGCCTTAAAAAATGGATATACAGTAGTAAGAGAGATCGGTGGTCACGGCTGTGGCAACGAGTTCCACGAAGAGCCATTTGTAAGCTTTGTAAGTGAGCCTGGAACAGGAATGCTCATGGTTCCGGGAATGGTATTTACAATTGAGCCTATGGTCAACATGGGCGGCAATGAGATCTTCATAGACGAAGAGAATGACTGGACTGTATATACAGCAGATCTTAAGCCATCTGCCCAGTGGGAGGTAGAGCTTTTGGTCACAGAGACAGGATATGAGCTTTTATGCTGGTAATAATATATTGAAAGGATGAAAGTGATGCAGAATAAGGGTAAGTACTATATTACAACAGCTATTGCATATACTTCAGGAAAACCTCACATCGGAAACAGCTATGAGATAGTCCTGGCAGATGCAATTGCAAGATATAAGAGAAGAGACGGATTTGATGTATTCTTCCAGACGGGCTCTGATGAACACGGCCAGAAGATTGAGACAAGAGCTATCGAAGCAGGCTGCAGCAGCCCCAAGGAATTTGTAGATCAGGTATCAGATACCATCAAAGGTCTTTGGAACCTGATGGACACTTCCTATGATAAGTTCATCAGAACAACAGACGAGGATCACGTTAAGCAGGTTCAGAAGATCTTCAAGAAGTTCTATGACCAGGGTGATATCTACAAGGGTTCCTACAAGGGAATGTACTGTACAGAGTGTGAGGCTTTCTACACAGAGTCTCAGCTTGTTGATGGCAAATGCCCTGAGTGCGGAGGACCGGTTCACCCGGCCGAGGAGGAAGCTTACTTCTTTAAGATGAGCAAGTATGCTGACAGACTTATTGAGCACATCAATACACATCCTGAATTTATTCAGCCTGTAGCAAGGAAGAACGAGATGATGAACAACTTCCTTCTTCCAGGACTTCAGGATCTGTGTGTATCAAGAACCTCATTTAAGTGGGGAATCCCGGTAGACTTTGATGACAAACACGTCGTTTATGTATGGCTTGATGCCCTTACCAACTACATCACAGGTATCGGCTATGATGCAGATGGAAACAGCTCAGACCTCTACAAGAAGTACTGGCCTGCAGATCTTCATCTTATTGGAAAAGATATCATCAGATTCCATACGATCTACTGGCCAATCTTCCTCTTTGCTCTTGGCGAGCCACTTCCAAAGCAGGTATTTGGTCACCCATGGCTTCTTCAGGGCGGAGAAAAGATGAGTAAGTCAAAGGGCAACGTTATTTACGCGGATGACCTTGTAAGCATCTTTGGCGTTGACCCTGTAAGATACTTCGTTCTTCACGAGATGCCATTTGACAACGATGGTGTTATCACCTGGGAACTTCTTGTTGAGCGTTTCAATTCTGATCTTGCCAACACACTTGGAAACCTTGTAAATCGTACTATTGCCATGAGCAACAAGTACCTTGGCGGCGTTGTTGCAGACAAGGGAGTAACAGAGGCTGTTGACGATGACCTTAAGGCTGTAGTCACATCCTGCTACGACAAGGTAGAAGCCAAGATGGATGAACTTCGTGTGGCTGATGCACTTACCGAGATATTCTCACTCTTTAAGAGATGCAATAAATACATTGATGAAACTGAGCCATGGATCCTTGGTAAGGACGAGGCCAAGAAGGACAGACTTTCTACAGTTCTTTACAACCTGGTAGAGTCTATCAGTATTGGAGCAGCACTCCTTGATCCATTTATGCCTGAGACAGCTCAGAAGATCAAGGAACAGCTTTCAGCACCAGAGAGGGATTTTGATACCCTTAATACATTTGGAGTTCTTCCAAATGACACAAAGGTAGCTGAGGCACCAGAGATGCTCTTTGCAAGAAAGGACCTTAAAGATGTCCTTGAAAAGGCAGCTGAGATCACCAAGAAGCAGAAGGCAGAATTTGAGGAGGCCCAGAAAAAGGCAGCGATAAACCTTGCTAAGGCTGGACTTGCTCCTGCACCTGTAGAAAAGAAAGAGGATTCTGGAGAGGAGAAAGCTGCTATAGATATTCCCGCAAAGGAAGAGATTTCTTTTGACCAGTTTGGAGCAATGCAGTTCCAGGTTGGCGAGATCATTAAGTGCGAGGCAGTAGAAAACTCTAAAAAGCTCCTTTGCTCCCAGGTTAAGATCGGAAGCTCTGTAAAGCAGATCGTGTCAGGAATAAGGAAGTACTATTCACCTGAAGAGATGGTTGGCAAGAAGGTAATGGTACTTGTTAATCTTAAGCCTGCCAAGCTTGCTGGCGTTCTTTCAGAGGGAATGCTCCTTTGCGCAGAGGATGCAGACGGAAACCTTTCACTTATGACACCTGAAAAAGAGATGCCAAGTGGAGCAGAGATTTGCTGATAATGCGTTTTTAAACAACCGAAACGACGCAATCTGTAGTATTATATATGTATAGATATATAAGAATAACTTTGGGGAGGAATTCCAAATGGTACGCAAAGAGGAACTGACTTACAAATCACGAGACAGACAGACAATGCTCCACGCTATCAGATGGATTCCGGAGGGTGAGCCTGTTGCAATACTTCAGATCATCCACGGAATGCAGGAGTATGTTGATCGCTATGATGAGTTTGCCAACTACCTGGCTGAGAGAGGAATACTCGTAATAGGTAATGACCATCTTGGACATGGCGGATCTGTAGGTGAAAATGGAACAAAGGGATTTTTCTGTAAGGAGGATCCAGCAACAGTTCTTGTAAGGGATGCTCACAGACTTAAAAAGATGACTCAGGAAGATTATCCTGGAATTCCATGCTTTATCCTTGGCCACAGCTTTGGCTCTTTTGTGGCAAGGGAATATATCACCAGATACGGAACAGGTATCAAGGGCGCCATCATTCAGGGAACAGCCTTTATGCCAACGGGTACAGTTAAGAGTCTTTCAGGTCTTGTAAGCTTTTTGCAGTTCATACTTGGCGAGAAGACCCGCAGCACCATGGTCAACAACATGGCATTTAAGGGATATCTTAAGAGGATCCCAAATCCAAGGACCAAGTTTGACTGGCTTTCTCACAATGAGGAGAGCATTGATAAATACATTGCTGATCCATTCTGCAACTTTGTATTTACTTTAAATGGATTTAAAACAATGGCTGAGCTTCTTAAGAGAGTTCAGGATGTTGAGAAGATGGAAGATATTCCTAAGAACCTTCCAATACTCATCACTGGCGGTAAGGAAGATCCTGTAGGCAGCTACGGAGATGCCCTTAAGAGACTCTACACAATTTATACAAATGAACTTCACATTGAGAATGTAGAACTGAAGCTCTACGACGGTATGCGCCACGAACTTCAGCAGGAGATAGGCAGAGAGACTGTATTTGAAGATCAGTACAACTGGCTCAAGAAAGTGATTGATGGTGGAGCAGCAAATTGACACGTCGAAAATAATGGTAAGATGCGCTTACCATTCTGACTGGGATGGGGCGATGAAGCTCGCATGGGATACCTTTGTGAGATTCGACGCCCCTGATTATTCTCAGGAGGGAATAGAAAATTTCCACAGATTTGTAAATGATGATATGCTCAGAAAGATGTTTGTGGCAGGTCATTATCAGCTTTTTGTGGCTACGGATGGTTCCAGATATGTGGGTATGCTGTCTTTGCGTGAAAAGAAGCATATCTCTCTTTTATTTGTGGATGAACAGTATCACAGACATGGAGTAGCCAGTGCGCTCCTTACATTTGTAAAGAGATATGCCATCGAGGAGGAAGGCGTTGACAGGCTCACTGTCAATTCATCGCCTTATGCTGTGGAGTTTTATCACAAGAAGGGCTTTAAGAACCTTCAGGGGGAGACAGTTGCAGACGGCATCAGATTTACGCCGATGGAACTTTTATTATGAGAAAAGAGAATTAGGAAGGAAATAGTTTTAAATGGGGAAGATTTTTGATCTTGACAGTCCTCTCATGAGAGGACTTAGTAAAATGGCTGATGTAATGTGGCTCAATATACTGGTGCTTATTTTTGCACTGCCACTTATTATCCAGCAGTATCTTATGCTTGGTGCACTTGTATATGATGACCAGGCCCTTGTTCTTAATTATGTATTTTGGGCATGGATCGTTGGTATTATCGCTTCAATACCACTTGGACCAGCACTTACAGCGATGCATTTTGTGCTCCTTAAGATAGTAAGAGATGAGGAGAGCTATATCACCAAGACTTTCTTTAAGTCATTTAAGGAGAATTTCAAACAGAGCAGTATCCTTATGATAATCCAGTTTATTGCTGGCGGTATTCTTGTAATGGATTTTCTTCTTATGAGAAATGCCGGTGTTGTTTACAAATATATCATCACTGCAGCTAGCATTATCCTGCTTATGGCTGCGATGTATATTTTCCCGCTTCAGTCCAAGTTCCAGAACAAGATCCTTGGAACGTTAAAGAACTCATTTCTGGTTGCGATCATGGCGCTTCCAAAGACGGCAGCCATGTTAGTTGTTTCACTGTTTCCACTGCTTCTTTACTATTTCTTTGGACTTAAGCTTGTACCACTTCTGATCCTCATAGGAATAGCAGGACCTGGATATGCCTGTGCTGCTCTCTACAATGAGACCTTCAAGAAGTTCGAGCCCAAGGAAGAAGATATTTCTGAAGAGCAGGAACTGGAAAACGCTATAAAGAAAATTGAGGATGATGAACAAGAGTAACAGAAAGCATTTAAGATGGCTTATACCACTTATAATCTATTATGTGATCATGGCCATCACACTAAGACAATATTGGACATATTCTTACAGCAGAGCAGTTGAGGCTAAGGAGAACGAGATAGCATTTGATGTGGAGATGTCTCTGGATAACATCGACTTTTCTGTTGAGAATGCTATGTCCAGAATTACTCAGCTAGGAGAGTCTCTTTCTCTATATACGCCCACCTATAACAAGAATCAGATAACGCTTTTGCTTAAGAATATGGTGGAGGAGACAGAGCTTTCCAATTCTTTTGTCTGCGATCTTGATGGCGTCGGATATGACATGGATGGTCGGGATATAAATGTAGGTGAGACAGCATATTTTGAGGATGTCACAGCTGAATACTCAAGAGGCGGAGTTGGCATGATCCTTCCTGATGGACAGGCTGATATGGATTCAGAGATCCTTATTGTCAATGGTATTACCTACAGCAATAAGGAAAAAGGGTATCTGATCTCCAAATTTCCTGTAATACATGTTTCTGATCAGCTCTTTAAAGACAAGTACATTGCCAACAGGTCAGATATAGTGACTATAGATGGCGATATTGTAACGGTTGGTCACAGTAAGAAGTACGAAGGAAACTCAGGGGTGACTAGGCAGAAGCTGTGGAACGATCTTCCTGCAGGTATTTCAAAGGACACCATCAAACTTAGCATATCTCAAAAAAATCTTTACATGTCTGATGTACCAGATTATGGATATGTAATAGTCGTACCATTTAGAAACATGGCAGGAGCAGTTGTCACTTTCATCACAGAAGATGAGATGCGTCAGATGGTTGACGGAAGTCTTCAGCCTCTTCGATATGCTTTTACATGGTCCATCGCATCATCTCTTTTACTTGTTCTAATGATATATGTTGCTAATGTTATCAGCAATTATGCTGAGAGAAAGAAATTTGAAAAGAGCTTTTCTGAAGCTGAAAGAGATGTGGCGACAGGGCTTATGACCAGGGTTTCAGCAACAAGGGCAATTGACAATTATATAAATGAAACTGGTGAAAAAAGAGGTCTTTTATTTGTTATTGGATTAAACAGCAGTGACACTGGTGAAAAGGAAGACATTTTTACCAGCGAAAGATTAAAAGAGTTTTCACGTTCCCTTGAGGCGGGATTCAGAGTTACTGATATACTTGGAAGAATTTCAGATAATGAATTTTTGGTTTTTCTTAAGGACATCCACGAGGAAAAGGATGTAAGAAAGCAGACTGATCATATGCAGATGTTTCTCCACGACGTCAAGGTGACAGATGGAGAGATGGAATTATCAGCAAATGCAGGAGCAGCTCTTTTCCCGGACAGCGGTAAAAATGCTGCAGATATTTTGAATGCTGCTGAGAGTGCTCTGATAAGATCCCGCAAGGATGGCATTGGCATGTTATCTTTTTGATGAAAAAGACAATAGGCAAATTGCACAGTGATATTTTCGTTTATTCGTCATAATTTTGTTGATTGGGGAAATTGTTCAAAAAACTAGGCAGATTGGCTAATGAAAAATAAAATCTTTGTGAAAATGGTGAATAGCCAATGAACTGCTGATTCTTTATACTTTAACCTAGCAGAAAGCTTTGTACAAAATAGGAGGATTAATTGGTATGGCAAGTTTATCACTTGAGCATGTAACTAAAGTTTATCCTAACGGTTTTGAGGCTGTTAAAGATTTCAACCTTAACATCGAGGATAAAGAGTTTATCATTTTCGTAGGACCTTCAGGATGTGGAAAGTCTACAACTCTTCGTATGATCGCTGGACTTGAGGATATCTCTTCAGGAACACTTAAGATTGGTGACAGAGTTGTTAACGATGTAGAGCCTAAGGACAGAGATATCGCCATGGTATTCCAGAACTACGCTCTGTATCCACACATGACTGTATATGATAACATGGCTTTCGGACTTAAGCTTAGAAAAGTTCCTAAGGCTGAAATCGACAAGATGGTTAGAGATGCTGCTAAGATCCTTGACCTTGAGAAGCTCCTTGATCGTAAGCCTAAGGCTCTTTCAGGTGGACAGAGACAGCGTGTTGCTATGGGACGTGCTATCGTTCGTAACCCTAAGGTATTCCTTATGGACGAGCCTCTTTCAAACCTTGATGCTAAGCTCCGTGTACAGATGAGAACTGAGATCGCTAAGCTTCACCAGAGACTTGGCACAACAATCATCTACGTAACACACGATCAGACTGAGGCTATGACACTTGGTACAAGAATCGTTGTTATGAAGGATGGTGTTGTTCAGCAGGTTGACACACCTCAGAACCTCTATGACAAGCCAGGCAATCTCTTCGTTGCTGGATTCATGGGATCACCTCAGATGAACTTCCTTGATGCAGAAGTTGAGGTTCAGGGCGACAGCGCTAGCCTTAAGATCGCTGGTCAGTCAATCGAGCTTCCACCTGCAAAGGCTAAGAAGCTTATCGATGGTGGCTATGCTGGAAAGACTGTTACATTCGGTATCCGTCCTGAGGATGTTGACGATTCAGAAATGGTTGTTAACACATCTAAGGCAGTATTCGAGTCAACAATCAACGTTTACGAGCTTCTTGGTGCAGAAGTTTATCTGTACTTTGATCTTGCTGAGTTCCCTATCACAGCTAGAGTTGATTCTCGTACAACAGCTAGACCTGGCGATAAGGTTAAGTTCGCTTTCGATGTTGAGAAGATCCACATCTTCGACAAAGAGACAGAGCAGACAATCACAAACTAATTCATTGAATATTGAGAGCTGCGCTTTTGGGCGCAGCTCTTTTCTATTGTGCAGATAAAGTGTTATACTCAGAAGTAGGTAGGTTATGAGCGTCTAAGGGGGTTAAACCATGATAACAGCACACACGATCAAGACCAGTATAGAGGAACTGAGCGCCATTACTAAGGTTGAGCTTTCTGTGATGGACTTAAGCGGAGATGTAGTTGCTTCAACCAGCGAAAAAGACTTTTTGGATATTTCAATAATTGTGAGCTTTGCCAATTCCCCTGTGGATTCACAGGTTATTGGTGATGTCCATCTTTTTAAGGTTTTGGATGACCAGGACCCTGCGTATATTCTTTTAGCTAAGGGCGATTCGGAGCACGCTTATATGGTTGGTAAGATTGGTGTAAGTCAGCTTCAGGGACTTATCCAGGCATACAAGGAAAAGTTTGACCGCAATAACTTTTTCCAGAATCTTCTTCTGGACAACATGCTGCTCATTGACGTTTATAACAGAGCAAGGAAGCTTAAGATAGAAGTAAATGCACCCAGGGTAATAGTTCTTGTTGAGACAGGAGACACCGCAGACAACATGGCTTCTGAGCTTCTTGGTGGAATGTTTGGAAACCACATGGGAGATTTTGTCACTGCAGTTGATGAGAACAGTGTGATCCTTATCAAGACATTGTCAAAGGGACAGTCCTATGACGAGGTTCATAGGATCGCTACTACCATTGTAGACATGATGAATACTGAGGCCATGCTCAATGTTCGAGTAGCCTATGGCGCCATAGTTGATGAACTCAAAGACCTTAGCAAATCCTACAAGGAAGCCAAGATGGCTCTTGAAGTGGGTAAGATCTTTTATGCTGAGAAAAGAGTTAACGCCTACAATACACTGGGAATCGGAAGACTTATATATCAGCTTCCAGAGAGCCTTTGCAGGCTGTTTATAGACGAGATATTTGGTGATAATGAGGTTCCTGACGACCTTGACGAAGAGACTCTTAACACTATCAACAAGTTTTTTGAAAACAATCTGAATGTATCAGAGACTTCAAGACAGCTATTTGTTCACAGGAATACTCTTGTTTATAGAATTGAAAAGTTGGAAAAGAGCTGTGGGCTTGATGTTAGGAAATTTGATGATGCCCTGACCTTTAAGATTGCAATGATGGTTATCAGCTACATGAAATATCTGGAAAAGAAAAGCTGATGAGATTCTCTAAAGGATGCATGCACGTCTCTTCGGAAAAGAATAGGCTACCTTACAACACATGAAAGGTTCCACTTAGTGCTGCTTCGTTCCCGACCTGACACGGTTCGCGGATTTCCATTGCATAAGACCCACTCCCTCACAGAAGTGCTGCTACATGCACCCTTTACAAAACCGCTCTATTACTATACTTACTTTTTTGATTTATGTCAAACTCTTCACTGCTGACCTAAGAGGTCCTGCAAAGTGAAGCTGTCTATATACTCATTGATGACCTTATCAAGTCCCTGCCAGAAAATGGCAGTGGAACACTCGCTGGCCAGAGGGCAGGAGAGCCCTTCTGAGTCTGCTGTGCATTCAACAGACGCCAGTGATCCTTCCGTTGTTCTTAGGATATCCCCAACGTTAATATCAGAAGGAGCCTTGGAGAGTCTGTGACCTCCGTTGCTTCCGCGCATGCTGTCAAGGTAGCCGGCTTTGCTGAGGGCAGAGATGATCTGTTCCATGTACTTGGGGGTTATACCCTGTCTGCTGGAAATGTCTTTTGCTGCTATATATTCTCCGTTGTTGTGAAGGGCAAGATCCAGCATGACCTTCAGTGCGTATCTGCCTTTTGTTGATATCTTCATTGTGTACCTCGAATAAAAAACTTATAATAGAAATGAGTTGTAAAAACATAATAGCAAAAACGAAAAGCAATTACTACCATATTGGTATGAATTATGAAAAATAGAGAACTGTCCGAAGAAGAGAAAAAGGACATAAAATACATGAGGGCAGCAATTGCCCAGGCAAAAAAAGCATATAAACTTGGTGAAGTTCCAATTGGCTGCGTTATAGTCTATGAGGACAAGATAATTGGCAGGGGATACAACAGGAGAAACACAGATAAAACGCCTCTGGCCCATGCAGAGATAACTGCCATAAAAAAAGCAGGAAAGTACATGAAAGACTGGAGACTTGAGGGCTGTAAGTTATACGTCACATTGGAACCATGTCAGATGTGCTCTGGGGCAATTGTCCAGGCCAGGATACCTGAGGTGATCATGGCTGCAGAAAATCCCAAGGCAGGATGCGCGGGATCGGTGATGGATATCCTCAATAACCCTGAGTTTAATCACCAGGTACTGGTAAAAAAGGGTGTACTTAAGGAAGAATGCAGCGAGATGCTAAAGAACTTTTTCGTTGAACTTAGAGTAAGAAATAAGGCTGAAAAAGAGCAGAGAGGTAAAGCTTGTGAGTAAGAGGATTATTTCGATTCTACTTGTTATTACTATGCTGTTGGGAACAGCAGGCTGTGGAGCGGCTAGTAAGAAGGGTTACAGAAACCCTGCAGCCATGGATGAAATAGACTTTAGTGAAGACCCTGTGACGATCACATATCTTACTATTGGAGATAAACCTACCAACGGGAGAACCGAAGAGGTTATTGAAAAACTAAACAAGATCCTGGTAAAGCGCCTTAATGCCAAGCTTGACATCTATTATGTGGGATGGTCAGACTATCTTCTTAACTATAACAACGCAGTAAAGACAAAAGAGCTTGGTGTGGACCTTATTGGAACAGGTTCAGACTGGCTGGATGCATGGCCCAATGTAATAGAGGGCAACTTCCTTCCTCTTTCTGAGGATATGCTCCGCAAGTATTGTGGCATAACGTATACTAATGTTCCCAAGTCTATCTGGAGAAGCTGCTCCTACGAGGGAAACATCTATTTTATTCCTGAGAATGAATATACCCAGTGGACTAACCATGGCTTTATTTACAGAGAAGATCTTGCGAAAGAAGCTGGACTTTATGAGATCAATTCCTGGGATGACCTGTGCACATATTTTTACAGTGTAAGGGAAAAGCATCCGGATATGATCCCCTGGGACACTGATGGAAAAACAAGCATTGTGCCTCTGGGATATATAATGAGTAAGAGAAACTACGCTCCTATATACGAGCTTACCACCTATGGCCTGTGGGGAGAGGACCTTGATAATAAGGGCAAGATCATTTCTCCGTTCTACAAGGGAGATGAACTTATTGAGTATGCCAAACTCATGAAGGAATGGCGACTTAAGGGCGTCTTTAGAAGTGATACTGCCATGGTGGGTGATAATGAGGATGAGTTCTATATGGGTGAATCATCAGTTATCCAGCATCACACCCAGAACTTTTACACTGTTATCAAACCAAAAGCAGACCTTGATATGCCCGATACCAATGTAAAGTTTTACTGGTTTGGAAAAGAAAATGGTAATCTCCTTAAGGTGTCTAATCTTCACGGCGCTATGGCAGTTTCAGCATATTCGGAAAATCCGGAAAGAGCTCTTATGGTCTACGATATGCTAAGAAACGATCAGGAATGCTATAACCTGATGAGATACGGTATAGAGGGCATCCAGTATGAGTTTACCGGCAGCCATATGATCGAAAAGCCAAGTGGGTATAATGAGAGCAAGGACAGCTTTGTGACCAACTTCTGGTGGGGCAGGAGAGATGAATATGAGGTTCCTGATGTTTCATATGCCCTTGATGATTACTATACTTTGGTAAATAGCTATGAACACGTGGCTGAGGCCTATCCATGGGAGGGAGTCCCATTTGCAACTCCTTATGTCAATGACGAACTGAAAGCTATCACAGCCATCTGCGACGAATACATTCCACAGATCTCCATGGGAGCATACGTTGGGCCTCCAGAAGAAAAGGTTGCAGAGTTCAGGGCAAGGCTAAAGCAGGCTGGATTTGAAAGAATAACCGGACAGCTCCAGAGAATTTATAATGAACAGTAAAAAAGATCATACTATAGGGATAAGATTTGTGCTAAAATAGCGCCAATGTTATTTATGAAAAGAGTATGAAGTAGGAGGAACAAAATGGTAACGACTTTGGACAAGGGATGCTACCTTGTAAATGGACAGACACTGATCCCAGATGACGCTGAGGCAGCGGCTAAGCTTTCAGGTCTTGGTATTACAGATGAGCAGAAAAATTTGGCAAAAGAGAACACTATCGCCTATGGTATTTTGAAAAACCACAACACCTCAGGCAACATGGACAAGCTCTGTGTTAAGTTCGACAAGCTTACATCACACGATATTACTTATGTTGGAATCATCCAGACAGCGAGAGCTTCAGGTCTTGAGAAGTTCCCTATCCCATATGTCCTTACCAATTGTCACAATTCACTGTGCGCAGTAGGCGGCACTATAAATGAAGATGACCACATGTTTGGACTTACAGCAGCTCAGAAGTACGGCGGAGTATATGTTCCACCTCACCAGGCTGTAATCCATCAGTACGCAAGAGAGATGCTCTCTGTAGGCGGCGGAATGATCCTTGGCTCTGACTCACACACCAGATATGGAGCCCTTGGAACCATGGCTATTGGAGAAGGCGGCCCTGAGCTTGTTAAGCAGCTTCTTGGTCAGACCTACGACGTAGACAGACCGGAGGTAGTTGCAGTATACCTTGAGGGAGAACCCAAGAAGGGTGTTGGTCCTCAGGACGTTGCTCTTGCCATCATCGGTAAGGTATTTGGAAATGGCTATGTAAAGAATAAGGTAATGGAGTTTGTAGGTCCTGGTGTTAAGAATCTTAGCGCCGACTTCAGGATTGGCGTCGATGTTATGACAACAGAGACAACCTGCCTTTCATCTATCTGGGAAACAGATGACGAGATAAAAGAGTACTATGAGATCCATGGTAGATCAGAAGATTACAAGGAGCTCAAGCCTGGAAAGGTTGCCTACTATGATGGCCTTGTTAAGGTAGACTTAAGCAGCCTTAATCCAATGATCGCAATGCCTTTCCATCCAAGCAACGTATATGAAATTAGCGAGGTTAATCAGAACCTTGACGATATCCTTGAGGAAGTTACAAAGAGAGCTAAGGTAAGCTTTGGTGACAAGGTTTCCTACTCACTTAAGGATAAGATTGTTAACGGCAAGTTTGTTGTTGATCAGGGAATCATCGCAGGATGTGCAGGCGGCGGATTTGAAAATATCTGCGCAGCAGCTGATATCTTAAAGGGAAACTTTATTGGAAACGACAGGTTCACCTTAAGCGTATATCCTGCTTCTACTCCAATTTACATGGAGATCGTTAAGAACGGAGCAGCAGCTACAATCCTTGAAACAGGCGCGATTCTTAAGACCGCTTTCTGTGGACCATGCTTTGGCGCTGGAGATACTCCTGCCAACAACGCCTTCAGTATCAGACATTCAACAAGGAACTTCCCTAACAGAGAAGGTTCCAAGGTTCAGAATGGACAAGTTGCATCAGTTGCACTTATGGATGCCCGCTCTATTGCAGCAACTGCAGCTAACAAGGGCGTTCTTACACCTGCTACTGAATTTGACGGAGAGATCAAAAAATACAAGTATCACTTTGACAGTGCTATTTACAAGAACAGAGTATTTGATTCAAAGGGCAAGGCAGATCCAAGTGTAGAGCTTCAGCTTGGACCAAACATCAAAGACTGGCCAAAGATGTCTGAGCTTCCAAAGAACCTGGTTCTTAAGGTTGTATCAGAGATCCATGACCCTGTAACAACAACAGATGAGCTCATCCCATCAGGTGAGACTTCATCCTACAGATCAAATCCTCTTGGCCTTGCAGAGTTCACTCTTTCAAGAAAGGACCCTGAGTATGTTGGCCTTGCAAAAGAAGTAAGGGCAGCCCAGGATGCACTTATAGAGGGCAAGGATCCGATTGCTGCATTCCCAGAGCTTAAGGGTGTTATGGATGTTATTAAGAATACTTATGCAGACGTTGATAACAGCAATGTGGGCTTTGGTTCTACAATATTTGCAGTTAAGCCTGGTGACGGATCTGCAAGAGAGCAGGCTGCTTCCTGTCAGAAGGTTCTTGGCGGATGGGCTAACGTAGCCAATGAGTATGCTACAAAGAGATATCGTTCAAACCTTATCAACTGGGGTATGCTGCCATTTATCATTGATGAGGGCGAGCTTCCATTTAAGAGGCTTGATTATATCTTCCTTCCAGAGATCAGGAAGGCTGTTGAGAACAAGGACAGCACCATAAAGGCGGTAGCAGTCTCTGGTTCATCAATGAAGGAGTTTACTCTTAAGATGGGTGATCTTACAGATGACGAGAGACAGATCATCCTTGATGGTTGTCTTATAAACTTCAACCGCGTAAAATAATTAGTATGTCTTATGAGTGTAATGGATTCAAAAAAATAATAATTGCTGGTCTGTCTATGACCATGATTGGAAGCGTCGCAGGTTGCGGCGCTTCTTCTGCTGAATTGGAGGCAGAGGTTTCTGAGATTACCACAAAGGCTCCGGCTTTGGTGGACTATCAGGTACCTGTGCAGGTTCCAAGAGGTCTTGTTGATCAGCTTGGCTATAGCAAAGACTCGGAGAAGGTAGTTGTTTTTAAGGGAGAGGATGTTTCCGGGAATTTTGGTATCTACGATGTGGAAACCGGAAAAAATGTCTATACCGGAGAGATCGTAAAACCTGTATACGACGAGAATCTTAATGAGTATGTAAGCCTGGGATATTTTAATGACCTTGAAGAAGAGGGGCAGTACTGCGTATATACAGATGCTACCGGAGAGTCATATTCTTTTTCTGTAAAAGAGGATGCCTTTAAGGAACTGTTTAATGAAGCCTGTAAAAAATACTACATTAACCGCTGCGGAATAGGTCTTTCCGAGAACTATGCAGGAGACAACGCTCACAGCGCATGCCATACAACTATGGCAAGGCTACAGGAAGATCCTTCAGTCCAGATCGATGTATCAGGGGGCTGGCACATGGACGAGCTGGCAAGAAGGGATGCTGCCCTTGGCAGCAGGATCGCTGAGAACCTCCTTGTTGCATATGAGATGAATCCTTCTGCGTTTACCGATGATGCAGGCATTCCAGAAAGCGGAAACCAGATTCCTGATATTTTAGATGAGGTCAGATTTGAAGCTGAGTGGCTTTTAAAGATGCAGGACACTAGAACTGGAGGAGAGTATGCAGCTGCAGTGACAGATGTTCAAAAGGGAGGAGATGTGTTTGCTGCACCTGTCCTTGTGACACCAGTGTCCATGGAAGCTACTATCTCTTTTGCGTCAGCTATGGCGAGGTTTAGCTACTTCTACCAGCAGTATGATCCCGAGTTTGCAACTACAGCCCTGAAGGCTGCAGACAGAGCGTTTTCCTGCTTCTTAAATAATAAGAGGGCAGAAGATGACTCAGCTGCATTTAAGGCAGCAGTCCAGCTGTACAGAGCTACAGGCTCTTTAGTGTATACAGACATAATGGATGGGTATTTTACAAGGCCAGACTTTGAGGAACTTTTTAACAGTGACGAGAATATTTTTCTTGGAGCTGTGACATATCTTTCCATCAATCAGAAGGTTGATGTTGAGAGATGTACATATCTTATGAAGCTTCTCATGAAAGCTTCTGAGAAAATCGCAGCTAAGGCTTCGGGATCAAGCTTTTTGGTGACAGATGAAGATACAGAGCATGGTTTTGAAAATATTCTTAAGGATATGAGATGCCTTACCATCACAGACCATATCATTTACAACCATGAATACACCACCATCATTGAGAATCATGTGCACTTCCTTTCGGGAATGAATCCGGGAGCTGTAAACTATCTCACTGACGATACTGAAAGGACCTACGTGGATTCAGGGGAAAGCGGTGTGTTGAATGATCCTGAGGCGGTATCTCTTTTGATATTCATGTTAAGTGTCCTTGAACAGTGAGAGTTCCTGGTAGCACTTTTTCCAAAGTGATAGTCTCTTTTTGGTTTGCAACTGCCTAAGGGTAGTGTTAATATGGATGGGTCATGAAAGCGATAATAGGTGATTTAAATATCAATTACATAGATGAAGGCCAGGGGCCAATGCTCCTTATGCTTCACGGATGGGGATCCAATATAGATCTCTTCGCACCGGTGATAGGCTTTGCAAAAAAGAAGTATCACGTTGTAGCTATGGATATGCCCGGCTTTGGTAAGAGTGATGAGCCAAAAGAGCCCATGAACGTAGATGATTATGTGAACTTCGTTCTGGATTTTATAAAGACTCTTTTCCCAGAGGAAAAAGAGATCATTTTCCTTGGACACTCCATGGGGGGAAGAATCATAATTAAGCTGGCCTCAGGGATAAAGGACGGAAGGATAGACAGCTCTTTTACCATACCAAAGGTGATACTTACGGACTCAGCAGGTATCATTCCTGTAAGGACTGCTGCCCAGAAAAAGAGAACTGCAAGGTATAAGTTCTATAAAAACCTCATCACAAAGACAGGAATTGCAAAGGCTTTCCCAGGGACACTGGATGCTCTTCAAAAGAAATTTGGAAGCGCAGACTATGCAGCAGCTTCTCCAGTAATGAGGCAGAGCCTTGTGAAGGTGGTAAATGAGGACCTTGAGCCTTACATGCCATCCGTTACTATGCCAGCTCTTCTTATTTGGGGAGACAAGGACACAGCGACTCCTCTTTCTGATGGCCAGAAGATGGAAAAACTCATGCCCCAGGCAGGTCTTGCAGTGATAGAAGGTGCAGGTCACTACAGCTTTCTTGATAACACATATTTGTTTAATAAGATCCTTGGAAGTTTTCTTGGGATCAGCTTTTGAGGTGATCAGTAGATGATCTTTACGATTTTAATTTATCTGCCAATTGTATGCTTTGCCATTTTGGGACTTAGGTACCACACACATATGCTTCAGCTTTCAAGCTATCAGTTTCAGGGGTACTTCAGACATCTTAAAACTGACAAGGCAAGAATGATAGCACATATAGCTTTTATCCTGCTGTTTGTCATCACCATGTCTGGGGAGCTGATAAATACCGGGATTCAGATCCTGGCTCTGGTGGCGCTCCTTGGGGTGTATGTAGGTCTTTTGATATCCTATGTACCCAAGCAGGCCAAGAAAAAGTTTGTGGTAACCGACAGAGTTAAGAGACTCTTTGTAACATATGTCATTTTGTCATTTTTGATCCTGGTTCTGCCCTATATCATTTTTGGGGCCTTTAGAAGGTCATACCAGGATCTTTCACCGGAAGCAGGACTTGCTGGTGCTTTTATCTCCATGATGATCACCGTTATCATGATGGTTTTGTACATTGGACTTCTGCCACTTCTGCCAGCCCTTGCAAACCTCATCAATAAGCCCATCGAGAACAGGATAAGCAGATGGTACATCGATGATGCTGTTCGTATGATAAAAGAGCATGGGAACCTTCGTATCATCGGTATCACAGGAAGCTTTGGAAAGACCAGCGTCAAGTACTATCTCACAACGCTTTTATCTGAGAGCTTTAGCGTTTTGATGACTCCTGAGAGCTACAACACACCAATGGGAATTGTCAGGACCATAAGAGAGCACCTTAAACCCACTCATGAAATCTTTGTCTGCGAGATGGGGGCAAGACATCTTCATGATATAAAAGAGATAACAGACATTGTTCACCCTGATGATGGAATAGTGACATCTATTGGCTATCAGCACCTTGAGACCTTCCACAGTCTTGAGAACATCATCAGCACCAAGTATGAACTGCTTGATGCTGTAGATGAGAAAGAAAAGGCGGAAGGCAAGCAGGAGGGAAAGCACCTTAAGTTTGTAAACGGAGACAACGAGATAATCCGTGCAAACATGAAGTATCCTGATGCGATTACCTATGGACTGTCTGATGGCAATGATTATCAGGCAAAGGACGTTCAGGTTTCAGGAGCAGGAACCAGCTTTACTGTTACAGCGCCAAGCGGTGAAACCGCAGAGTTTACAACAAGGCTTGTAGGAAGGCATAATGTAGAAAACATAGTGGGAGCCATTGCTGCAGCAAACAGCCTTGGTGTTCCAATGAAAAAGCTTGTTATGGCGGTAAGGCGCCTTGTAAGCGTACCTCACAGGCTTGAGCTTACCAAGCACGGAAATGTATCTATTTTGGATGACGCCTATAACTCCAACCCCAATGGTGCCAAGGTGGCCCTTGAGACACTTTCTCTTTTTGAAGGCAGCGTCAAAATCCTGGTTACTCCAGGTATGGTAGAGCTTGGGGAGAAGGAAGCAGAGTACAACGAAGAGTTTGGAAAGCAGGCAGCAGCTGTCTGCGACTACATCATCCTTGTTGGACAAAAGAACAGCGCAGATATTGAAAGAGGAGCTTTAGGGGCAGGCTTTGACAAGGAAAGGATATTTACAAAGTCAAGCTTTAAAGAGGCTTCAGAGCTGATGTATGAGATTGATGCAGGAAAAGAAAAGGTCATCCTGCTTGAGAATGATCTTCCTGATAACTATAAGTAATAGAGAATGAAAGAAGGCATATTATGAAGCTAAAAGTAGCAGTTTTATTTGGCGGAAAGAGTACAGAGCATGAGATTTCCATTATCTCTGCAATACAGGCAATAGGCAGTATTAACAAGGACAAGTACGAAGTTATTCCTGTCTACATGACCAAGAACAATGATTTTTACGTTGGCGAATATATCGGAACCATCGAGGAGTACACCCACATCCCAGAGCTTCTTAAAAAGAGCACTCAGGTTATCTGGGTTAAGGATGGTGACAGAGTAAGCCTTGTCAGATACCCCATGAAGAAGTTTGGAAACAACCTTATAACTCAGGTTGATGTTGCTTTCCCTATCGTTCATGGAACCAATGTAGAGGATGGAACCCTGCAGGGCTACCTTGCAACAATGGGGCTTCCTGTAGTTGGATGTGACGTTCTTTCATCAGCTGTTGGAATGAACAAGTATGTAATGAAGACAGTTCTTAAGGA
>NZ_JAGAYD010000049.1 GCF_017940685.1 Butyrivibrio sp.
AAAGGGAATCTTTGGCTGGGTAGGCTTTAAGAATAAGTGGCTTGAGTTTGAGAACATAGAGAGAAAGAAGGGAGAGACCAAGTGGTCTTTCTGGAAACTCTTTGCATATGCAATTGATGGTATAATGGCCTTTTCTACTGCGCCTCTTGCAATTGCATCCTTTATCGGGGTGTTCTTTTGCGTTATGGCGTTCCTGTTTATAATCCTTATCATCATCAGGCAGTGGACAGTTGGAGATCCTCACAACCTGGTTGGATGGGCATCCATGGCCTGCATCATTTTGTTTGTAAGCGGTGTGCAGCTCTTTTGCGTAGGTGTCGTTGGACAGTACCTGTCCAAGGCTTACCTGGAAGTAAAGAGACGCCCATTATACATAGTTAAAGAGGAGCTGTGATGGTTAGTATTGTTGTTCCGGTGTACAACGCCGCAAACTACATAGAGAACACCATCAGAATGGTATGTGCCCAGACCTACAAGGACTGGGAGCTGATACTTGTTGACGACGCGTCTTCAGACAACAGCGTTCAGGTTATAGAGGATGTTATCAGCAGCCAGAAAAAGAGAATACGGCTCATCAAAAAAGATGTGAATGCCGGAGCTGCAGCAGCCAGAAACGCCGGTATAGATGCCTCCTCTGGAAGATTTATCGCCTTTCTTGACGCTGATGATGTGTGGAAAGAGGATAAACTTGAAAAGCAGGTGGAGTTCATGGAAAGAACTGGCGCGGCCTTTGGTTTCCACTCCTATGAATTTGGAGATGAGAAGGCAAATCCTACTGGCAAGATCGTCCATGCACCTAAAGTGCTAAGGTACAGACAGGCTCTTTCAAGAACTGTCATATTCACATCTACAGTGATGTTTGATACAGAAAAGATTGATATGGAGATAATCCATATGCCTCAGGTTCCAAGTGAGGATACAGCCACCTGGTGGCGGATTTTAAAGAGCGGATATGAGGCCCATGGTCTTGATGAGAATCTGACCATATACAGGCGCCCTGCTAAGTCTCTTTCTTCCAACAAGATGGAGGCTATATACAGGATATGGTTCCTTTACAGGAACATAGCAGGTTTATCTGTTCTGGAATCATTATTTTATTTTGGAGGATGGGCTGTCAGAGCAACACTAAGAAGACTCTGATACCCAAGGGAGTGTATGAAACAAAGAGAATCAAAAAAGAGGGTAATGGTACTGCTTTTAGGCTTTTTAGGCCTTTGCATGCAGACTGCAGTTTATGCCTGGTTTTGGTTTAATGTATATTATCCGGTGGTATCAAGCCCCCGTGTCAGTCAGGATGGTTATGCCCTGGGAAATGGACTTAAGCTCTATTTCCGCGGACATCTGCTTATTCTGGCTATCTATTTTATTCTTCTTTTGTTCTTTTCAAATACCTATGGTGGTTTGAAGATCGGATATCTGCGTCCTATGGATGTATTCTTTTCGCAGATATTTGCCCTTTTCATGGTTAACTTCATCAGTTATTTTCAGATCGCTCTTTTAAACAACTGGCTGGTCAGAGTGGTTCCAATGATCATGATTTTTGTATTCCAGCTGGTGATAGCCTTTATCTGGGCATATATAACAAATGGTATTTATATGAAGATCTTTCCACCAAGAGAGCTTCTTCTTATCAGTGGAAGGTATCCTGTTGACGATATAGAGCGCAAGTTTAACACCAGAAAAGACAAGTACCACATCGCAAAGAAGATGAACATCTCAGAAGGAATTGATGAGATCTACAAGGAGTGTCTTGGCAAGTATGACGGAGTAGTAGTGTGGGATGTGCCAAGCCAATTCAGGAACGGACTTGTTAAGTTCTGCTATGGCCACAACATCAGAGTTTATGTAATGCCAAAGATAACAGATGTTTTGTTAAAAGGCTCATCACAGCTCCATCTCTTTGATACACCGGTTCTTTTGCTCAGAGGATATTCCATCAAGATCGAGCAAAGGGCAGTAAAGAGACTTCTTGATATAGTGTTATCTCTTTTACTGATAGTGATCACATCACCTATCATGCTGGTAACAGCTATAGCCATTAAGACTTACGACGGCGGATCTGTCTTGTACAAGCAGGTAAGGTGCACAAGGGACCGCAAGCAGTTCAAGATAATGAAGTTCAGAAGCATGAGAGAGGACGCTGAAAAAGACGGCGTGGCAAGACTTGCTGCCAAGAACGATGACAGGATCACTCCAATCGGCAAGTTCATAAGATCCTGCAGGATTGATGAGCTTCCTCAGCTCTTTAACATTCTGGCAGGTGATATGTCCTTTATCGGCCCGAGACCGGAAAGACCTGAGATCATTGAGCAGTACCTTGAAGAGATGCCAGAGTTTGCCTTCAGAATGAGGGTTAAAGCTGGACTTGCAGGATATGCTCAGGTTTATGGCAAGTACAATACCACTCCTTACGACAAGCTAAAACTGGATCTTACATATATTGAGAACTATTCTTTCTGGCTTGATATCAAGCTGATGCTGCTTACTGTGAAGATTCTTTTCACTCCTGACAGTACTGAGGGAGTTGAGGAAAACCAGGTAACAGCGCAGAAAAAGATAGATGGGAAGATCGATGGAGCAAAAGAGACTACAGATACTGATATCAGCAGTAAATAAGGACCCTGAAGAACTGATAGGCAGCATGAACCTTGGCTGCGATGCTGTCATCGTCAATCAGCTCATAGGCGACTTTGATGAGAAGATAAAAAAAGATGGTGATCAGGACTACATACAGCTTTTTGAAGGCTTCGAAGCCAGGGTTATCACCAGAAGAGAAAAGGGCGTTGGACTATCAAGAAATACAGCCCTGGAAGCTTCTGACCATGAGCTTATCCAGTTTGGCGATGACGATATCGTCTATGATGATGGATATGTTTCTAAGGTTATAGCTGAGTTTGATGCTCATCCTGAGGCAGACATGCTACTTTTTAATGTCAAGGCCCAGGCGGGAAGAGAGACCTACTGGAATGAAGATTTTGCCAAAGTTAACTGGCGAAACTACGGAAGATATCCAGCCTACGCCATCTGTGCAAGAAGAGAAGCCCTCGTAGGTAGCGGTGTTAAGTATTCGCTATTATTCGGCGGTGGAGCTCCCTACATGAACGGAGAGGATTCACTGTTTTTACATGACTGCCTCAAAGCGGGGCTTAATATCTACAGAACTACTGTAGCCATAGGAAAAGAAAAACAGGGCCAGTCCACCTGGTTTAAGGGATACACGGACAAGTTCTTCTTTGACAGAGGAGTTTTGTATCACTTTTTATATGGCAGGATGGCTGTAATACTGGGATTTAGATTTCTTTTAAAGAACAGGAAAGAGATGTGCAGCGAAAAAGGACTACTTAAGTGCTGGGAGCTCCTTATAGACGGGGTTAAGCACGGGAGTACTATTTCATGAAAAAGACATTTTTTACGATCATAGTAGTTTCATATAACGCAGGAGACAAGCTCCTTAAGACGGTGGAAAGCGTTGTAAGGCAGACCTACACAGATTATAAGATCATTGTTAAGGATGGAATGTCTACAGACGGGTCTATTGAGAGGCTAAAAAAGGCTTATCAGGTTGGAAGCATAGACTCGGAGGAAGACTGCAGGATAACTCTCCTTGAGAGCTGCGACAATGGTATCTACCACGCTATGAATATTGCCACATCACATCTTGAGGGCAAGGTCAAGGCAGGAGAAAACCCATCATACGTGTTCTTCTTAAACTGTGGTGACTATTTGGGGAATGAGAATGTTTTAAGAGATGTCCACAAGCTGATCCTCGACAGGAATCTTAGAGAGGGAACGACGCTTCCTGCAATTTTCTACGGCGACATTTACGACAGGTCTGCAGGGGCAAGAGTTGCTTCTAACCCCAGGATTGATGACTATGCGTGTTACAGGAATGTGCCTTCTCATCAGGCCTGCTTTTATGATGAGAGGCTTGTTTACAGAAATCCCTTTGATCTTAAGTACAAGGTAAGAGCAGACTATGAGCAGTTCCTTAGATGCTTTTACAGAGAAAAGGCTGAGACAGTTTACATTCCGGTTCTGATAGCAGACTATGAGGGCGGCGGATACTCTGCTCAGAATCTTAAGATATCTGAAAAGGAGCGAAGAGAGATCATCCAGATGTATCTAACAAGCTCCCAGATCCGCAAATACGACATTCTGCGGGTGCTGACACTGTCAAAACTCCGCACAGCTCTTTCTTCAAACAAGCTGACAGCGGGACTTTATAATTCGGTAAAAGAGCTTATCTATCTTTTAAAGAGAAAACGCTAAATGAGGGGTAGCTTAAATTGAGAGTTCTTTGGGTATGTAATATCATGCTTCCGGCTTATGCCGTAGCCCACAATATGGATTACTCAAGCAGGGAAGGGTGGCTGTCCGGATGTCTTAACAGAATAGCTGAAGGAAAAAAGGGCGATGAAAAGATCGACCTTGGAATATGCTTTCCTTCGGATGGCGCTATCTCCACCTCCAGTGAAGTGATAGATGGTATCACATACTATGGCTTCAGGGAGGACCTGAATCACCCTGAGGTCTATGATGGAACAGTGGAAAACAGGTTTCACGTGATCCTCGATGATTTTAAGCCTGATATCGTGCATATTTTTGGCACTGAGTTTCCGCACACTCTGGCGGTTATCAGAGCCTTTGGAAGACCTGAGAGAGTCCTTCTTGGCATTCAGGGAGTCTGCAGCGCCATAGCCAGGGAGTATATGGCTGAAATACCAGAGGAGATTCAGGCATCCACAACCTTCAGGGACAGACTTAAGGAAGATTCCTTAAAACAGCAGCAGGAGAAGTTCAAGGTCAGGGCAGAGTATGAGAGAGAATCCATCATGCTCACAGGAAATATCACAGGAAGGACAGCCTTTGATAAAAAAGAGACTTCTGACATAAATCCTGATGCAAGATATTTTGCCATGAATGAGACCATGCGCCCCTGCTTTTACATGGGTAAGTGGAGTGAGAAAAAAGCTCAGCCCCACAGCATCTTTTTGTCTCAGGGAGATTATCCCCTTAAGGGATTTCATTTTGTGCTCCAGGCTATGCCAGCTATTCTGGAAAAGTATCCTGATGCACATCTGTATGTGGCAGGCAATAACATAATCGGTAAGGGCAAGAGCAAATACCCATATTTCCTCAGGGCCAGTGCTTATGGCAAGTACATAAAGAGCCTTATTGGCAAAAATAAGTTAAAGAAAAAAGTGACAATGCTTGGCATTTTAGATGAACAGGCAATGAAGGAACAGTTCTTAAAGAGCAGCGTATTTGTATGCCCTTCAGTTGTTGAGAACTCACCAAATTCCCTTGGAGAAGCCATGCTTCTTGGAGTTCCGATAGTTGCTTCAAATGCTGGCGGAATCCCCAGTATGCTTAACGAAAACAAGGACGGACTTCTCTTTGAAAAGGGAAATCCGGAAGATCTCGCTGGAAAGATCCTTCAGATCTGGGATGAACCTGTGATTGCTGCAGTTTATGGAGATAATTCCAGCAGTCACGCAAGGCAGACCCACAATCCAGATGCCAACTACAAGAGGCTTTTGGAAATATACAATGAGATGATCAAAGAGTAAAGGGGCTTGGGCATGCAGATAACCTTTGTGTCCAACTACATAAATCACCACCAGCTTCCTTTCTGCAGGGCAATGCTTGAAGCTGGGGAGGATATTGATTTTCACTTTGTCCAGACTATGCCAATGGAAGAAAAGAGAGTAAGGATGGGCTGGGCAGTGGATGAGAAGTCCCTTGACTTTGTGGTGCTTTACTATGAGGAAAAGGAAAGGGCAGAACAGCTCATACTTGATAGCGACGTGGTACTTTTTGGATGGACGGAAGGTGAGACGGAGCAACTTGAGAAAAAGAGGCTGTCTAGTGGAAAGCTGTCCTTTAGAGTAAGCGAAAGGATCTACAGAGAAGGCCAATGGAAGTTTATAAGTCCCAAGGGCCTTGTAAACAAGTACCATCAGCATTTCGTCTATAGAAATAAACCGGTTTACCTTCTGTGTACTGGAGCTTATGTAGCCTCAGACTTTGAACTTATAAAGAGCTATCCGGATAAGCGCCTTAAATGGGGATATTTCCCCAATGTAAGCTGCAACACTCAGGGAAAAGAGCTTTCGGATACAGATAAGATAAGGATCCTTTGGGCTGGAAGACTCATTAACCTTAAGCATCCGGAATATGCCATAGAAGCAGCAAAAACTCTAAAAGATAAAGCAGTAAACTTCAGCCTTGATATAATTGGGGATGGTCCAATGAAACAGGAGCTGGAGAGAAGTGTAAAGACTTTAGGCCTGGAAGATTTTGTCAGCCTTAAAGGAGTAATGAAGCCTGATAAAGTCCACGAAGCTATGGCAGAAAGCCATGTATTTTTGTTTACCAGCAACTATCTGGAAGGATGGGGAGCTGTTGTTAATGAGGCTATGCAATGTGGATGCGCTGTGGTGGCTTCCAGAGAGGCAGGAGCAGTGCCTTTTCTCATTAAGGACGGTGTAAACGGACTTACTTTTGACGGTGGAAGCCTTGATGAGTTCAAAAGAAAAGTTACTGACCTTTCCTGTGACAGGCAGAAGATCAGAAGTCTTGGCGATAAGGCCAGGGAAACTATAAATAACACATGGAATGCTAAAAATGCAGCAACTGAGCTGATCAGGTTCTGCAAAGAATATTATAAAAATGGGAATCCATCTCCTTCTTTGGATGGTCCTGTCAGCAGGGCAGAGGTGATAAAAGCCCCGGGATTTTTAAGGACCCTAAGGGAGAAGAATCACCTGGAGTAAGATGCGGACTATTGATGATTTTTTTGACACTGAAATATCGGTATCTGGAGTGAAGATACGAATGCTTGACCTGTTTTTTGGCACAGTGATGCTGGGACTTGGTATTGCAGTTCGGCTTTCTCTCTTTGACTTTGAATCGGGGGATTATTCTTTTTTTCTCTCAACCTGGATGAAGGAGTGCCACGAGGCTGGAGGCTTTCCTTATCTTGGGATAACCCCGGGAGTTTCAGATAAGAGCACCATTAACTATGGCTGCATGTATCAGTATATAATTGTTCTTCTTCACTATATCGGTGGAAATGACCTGCACCTGCTAAAGACAGTTTCAGTGATCTTTGACATGATATGTGCAGTGACTATCTTAAGGATCGCTTTCCTGGTAACAAATGGAAATGTTAAAAAATCCCTGATGGCCCTTGGGGCTGTGATGTTTCTGCCTACCTGCGTTTTAAACAGCGGCGCCTGGGCTCAGTGTGATTCTGTTTATACAGCCTTTGCCCTGCTTTCCATATATCATCTGATGAAGGGGAATAACGCAAGGTTTTTTATTTATCTGGCCATATCCTACAGTTTTAAACAACAAGCGATATTTATTATTCCATTTGCGATAATACTGTGGCTTAAAGGAAAAGTTAAAATACGATATATTTTTTTATTTCCCGTAACTTTCCTACTTACGCTGATACCTGCGCTGGTGGCTGGAAGAGATTTTAATGAACTCTTATCCATATATTTAAAACAGGTAACAACCTATTCAAGGCTTAGTATGAACTATCCAAACATATATTGTTTTGTGGCTGAAGGCTTATCCAAGGAGTCAAGGCTTATGCTGATCTCCTGCGGAACAGTCTGCTGCATACTTCTTTTGGGAACTATGGCCTACTATGTGCGGGATAAGGCCTTTGAGATTACCTTCTTATACATGGTGACACTGGCTGTATTTACAGTGATGGTTTCTCTATTCGCACTTCCTGTAATGCATGAGAGGTATGGATATATTGCAGAGCTTCTTTTAGTGGCCTATGGAATAACCTCTTATAAGCGGATGGGAATATGCGCTGTGGTCCAGGCAATATCAGTGATCACCTATTCAAGATTCCTTTTTGGTTCCACAGTGACAGCCCTGTGGCCTTTGGCCTTTATCAATCTGGCTGTTATTCTGGCCATTGGATATGACCTTTATGATCAAATGAAGAAAGCGGAGGTGTGAAGTGGCTGATCTTAATAAGACAATATCGGTTATCATCCCGGCTTTTAACACCCATGATCTTTTGGAAAAGTGCGTCACCTCGGTAGTTGCACAGGATTACCCACAAGCTCTTTTGCAGATAATAGTTGTTGACGACGGATCAACTGATAAAACTGGAGCTGTAGCTGATAAGCTCTCAGCTGCATATGAGAATGTGGAGGTCATCCACAAGAAAAATGGCGGATCCAGCAGCGCAAGAAATGCAGGACTTTTGGTGGCAACGGGGGAGTACGTTGGATTTGTAGACAGCGATGATTACATTTCTCCTAATATGTACAGTCTGCTTATGGAAGCGGCCCTTCGTAATGATGCTGATATGGTGCAGATTTCCAGAGACGAGATTTCTGAGGATGGAGACAGGCTCCCTGATGTGGTAATCCCACCTGAAAAAGAGCTGGTTGTTTCCCCAGATGAGCACCTTAGGACTCTTTTGATGCATACAGGCGATGCATCCTTTTGTACCAAGCTCACAAAGAGAAGTCTTTTTTCAGAGGATATGAAATTTCCTGAAGGGGAGCTCAATGAGGACTTCTATCTGATGATACACATGCTTCAGAAGGTAAATAAACTGGTTATTCTTCCATCTCAGTGCTATCACGTGTTTTACAGAACCGGTAGTAACTCCAGGAAGAAGAAAGAAGACAAGGACTACTTCCCATCTGTGTTTACGGATATCGTAAGAAATTCAGATGTGGCCCTTGACCTTGTGAAAAGAAATAACCCAGACCTTTTAGAGGTTGCTGAGAGATTTGGATTTGTGCAAAGACTGGATTATCTTCTGCACATACCA
>NZ_JAGAYD010000050.1 GCF_017940685.1 Butyrivibrio sp.
GAATCGCAAGGTGGTCACAGTAATGTGGCAGCTGAAAGAAGCGATAGTAAAACTTCGAACTGACGAACAGAAATCATCTCAGGCGGGTATGGCGGATAAGTGTGCACAGAAACACGAAGTCCAACAGCTAGACAGAGTCATAAACGTAAAGATGGCAGTGATGAAGCGAAAGAGAGTGTACTTACCCGAGGAGGTCCTACTAGCCGAGAGGTAGTAACAACTAATAGTAGGAAGTCAGCAGAGGCTATACTAGCGATGAGTATGCGTGAAGGGCCGAACAAAACAATTGTGAAAGTAGGAGGAACGCAAACCCAAGCACTGAAAATAAGGCATAAGACAGAAGCGAAGGCCGACCGAAGGGAATAGTAGTGGAGTGCACAAGGGTACCCTGAGGGGAGTGTGATGAGGGACTGGCGATATAAACATATGATTAGCAAGAACGAATTCGAACCGATAACTTTAGAGAGAATACTCAGTCACGGGACGATGGCTGAAGCCATTGGGCGGGTAATCGCCAACAAGGGCGGAGCCGGAGTAGACGGGATGAAGACGGGGGAGATTACCGAATACATCCAGAGTCACCCGTACCAAATCTCAGAATCGGTAAGAAACGGTACATACAGACCAAAACCAATTAAGCGGGTATATATTCCCAAAGACAATGGAGATAAGCGTCCGTTGGGCATACCGACGGTGATAGACAGATTCATCCAACAGGCTGTAGCCTTGGTATTATCGGAGGAGTACGAGAAGGTATTTTCTGATAACAGCTTTGGCTTCAGACCAAAACGGGGTTGTCGAGATGCGATCAATAGAGCCACGGAGTATGTAAACAGCGGGTTGGAATGGGTTATAGACTTGGATCTGAGCAAGTTCTTTGATACGGTAAATCACAGTAAACTGCTTCAGCTTTTATCAGACAGGATAAAAGACGGAAGGGTAATCTCGCTGATTCACAGATTTCTGAGAGCTCCAATATCTGAAGATGGAAAAGTCGGCAAGAAGAACACGATAGGCACCCCCCAGGGAGGAGTCATCAGTCCCGTACTTGCCAACGTTCTGTTAAATGAATTGGATCAACTGCTTGATTCGAGGGGAATAAAGTTTGTCAGATATGCGGATGACATGGTTATCTTCTGTGGCAGTAAGAAAGCTGCAGAACGGATACTTGGGAATGTCACGAAGTTTATTGAGAATAAGCTGTTCCTTAAAGTAAACACTGAGAAAACCAAAATACTGCATGCCTGTGAAAAGACTCAGTTTTTGGGCTTTGCTTTTACCACTAAGGTATCTGCGAAGAAAAGAAAGGAGTGTCCCACGTGGAAGTTCTTTCCTGTCGTCCACCAAAAGAAGAGACTTAAGCTTGCTGAAACCCTAAAGGAAATCCTTGATAGACGAGCCAAAGGAGGTATTCTGGCGGTACAAAGACGTTTGCTGTTAAAACTCAGAGGCTGGTGCAATTACTTCAAGGGAGCTATTCCTGTGAGTTGGATGGTGGAAACAGACAAGTGGATCCGCAGAAGGATAAGACAGCTGTTATGGAAGCAGTGGAAGAAGCCTTCAAAGCGTAAGGAGGAATACATCAGAAGGGTTAAGCA
>NZ_JAGAYD010000051.1 GCF_017940685.1 Butyrivibrio sp.
ATCGAACTCTCACGTTTAAAAGTTTGATTCTGTTCAGAACTAAAGCTTGGCTTTTGTTCTGTCCGTTATTACTTTGGTTTGTTAATTCTGAATAATTCTCTTCGCATGAGCTGGTATTGCGAAAAGCTTCGCTTTTCCCAATCTTTTGCATTCGCAAAATGAAATCTAAAATAATCAGTTCTTAGCAAGCAAGCTTGCACGACCTGCTTATTTTGATTTCGCCCCGCTCATTGCTTTTTGGAATTTTTCAGGGTTGCATTACTGTTTATTTGTCAAGGTACTGTAATTATGATCCTTACTGATTGCGTAAGGCAACGCAGAAGGAGGGATTTGAACCCTCGCGCCGCTATTAACGACCTGCACCCTTTCCAGGGGTGTCTCTTCAACCACTTGAGTACTTCTGCAAAATAGTTGACTACTAAATAAGTATGTTGTTATAACAGCGTGTTCATAATTAAGCGGAGCGAAAGGGATTCGAACCCTTGTGGCGTTGCCGCCAAACGGTTTTCAAGACCGCCTCGTTATGACCGCTTCGATATCGCTCCGAGTTAACTTATCGCTATGTAAATAAGTTTTCTGTGCAACTGCATCTCGCGCAGCGCAAGATTTATATTAACAAAGCGCGAGCCTCATGTCAAGCACGTTTTTTAACTTTTTTAATTAATTATTTTACCGTGCATGTAATTTCCAAAATTTCACCTAAGGATCTCGCGATAATGGCTTAAAAGCTGGGATACTATCTTTTCTATAGAATACTTTTCTAAAGCCTTCTTTTTGCCGTTACCAGATAATTTATCGGCAAGATTTTTATCTTTCATTACTCTTTCAATGGCATTTTTCAGAGCCGCAGCATCCTTTGGCGGCACCAAAAGTCCATCAGTCTCATCATCAACAATATCAGGAATACCACCCACATCACTTGCCACAACACAGCATCCATGCAGCATTCCCTCAACAACAGAAAGACCAAACCCCTCAAAATAAGAGGGAAGCGCCATGATCCCACACTCATCAAGGTACCTGTTTTTCTCAAATCCAGACACCCATCCAATATGCTTTATAAAGGTACTGTTTTCTTCCACATCCTTGATAAAGTCAGGCTCTTCAAAGATCCCGCCCAAATAAAGCATTACCTTATCATTCTCCTTGTGAAGCTCTATAGTGGCGTCAATAAGTTCTTTTACTCCCTTATCCTTGCAGATCCTTCCAAGGAAAAGAATCTTATTCGCATCCCCAACGCCTGCCTTCGCCTGATCAATACCAGCTGTCACCACTCCATTAGGCAGCACGTGGATCTTACTCTTATCAGTAAGAGCGCCAAAGAACTCTCTCCACTTGTCGGTAAGTACCAGCATCTCATCCGCCATATCGAGAATATCCCTGACGTAGCGCTTTTTCTTTTCGTTAAGCTCATTATTGTAGTAGTTTACGAAATCTCCGCCGTGCTGGTGCAAAAGGACCTTCTTTCCATGGCGCTTTGCATACTTAATAAAGAGAGACTTGCGCATGAAACTTGAATCTGAAGAGCAGTTAACGTGAACTATATCGTATCTGTCCAAAACGCGCATAAAGTCTGCGAAAGCAAGCCCAGCTATCATCAGCTTTTTAAGCTTGCTTCCCTCTTTCATGGTGCTTATGTACTTAAGTTCAACCCTGTCCTGCAGCCCCACCGCATAGTAGCTGTTCACCAACGCAGAAATTCCGCCGTGAACCCCTCTGTCCGGGCCTATCATCAGGACCTTGATCTTATCACTCATATATTTTTGGGGAAAAGAGCCCCATCCTCGCTTTTATTTTTCGCCACCGCATCACTTACGGGTAAGAATAGCCTCTGCAACCGCAATGTCTTCAGGCGTTGTGATCTTGATGTTGTCGTAGGAGCCTTCGATGAGCTTGACCTTGGTGTCTGTGTAGTATTCAACCACCATGGCGTCGTCTGTGATATTGACGCCCTTTGCCATAAGGTCGCCCTCCTCGCGGTCAAGGCGCTGGTACAGCTCCAGGATCATCTTATAAGAAAAGCACTGGGGAGTCTGGATAGTCCACATGAGATTTCTGTCAGGAGTCTGAGCTGCAAAGCCCTTTTCGTCTGCGATCTTGATGGTGTCCTTACTTGGCATGCCAACTACGCAGGCCTTGTATTCCTTAACAGCGGAAAGAGCTCTCATGATGATGTCACGATTCACAAAAGGCCTTGCTCCGTCGTGGATAAAGGCGTAGTCACAGTTTGGATCTGCAGCCTGAAGTCCCAGGCGTACACTGTGATACCTTGCAAGTCCCCCTTCAACAACAGCAGTAACCTTATCAAAACCGTACTTTTCTACGATCTCTTTTTTCACAAAATCAATATCGCCTCTGGAGACAACGAGAACTATGTCGTCGATGATGCTCTCCTCAAAAGCCTTTAAAGAGTAGTAAATAAGAGGCTTTCCGCCAATCTCCATGTACTGCTTTTTAACATCTGAATTCATCCTGCTGCCTGAGCCGGCAGCCAAAACTACCGCAACTGTCTTCATTTATATGCCTCCATATTTGTGGACTCATGTTAAGCCAGGGTCGTCAAAACAAGTTCACACCTTTCCTGCGTGGAACCTGCGCTCGCGGTCTCCAAGAGGGAGATTGGGCACAGCGTTCATGTCAAGGTCGAACCGCACACCTTTTTTGTATTCATAGTAAGCTGCAGCGCCGATCATTGCTGCATTGTCAGTGCAAAGAACGGGCGATGGCCTGTAGAACTTAATTCCGTTTGCCGCGCACTCTTTTTCCATGAGAGTCCTAAGGGCGGTGTTGGACGCAACGCCTCCTGCAATGGCCAGCTTGTCATAGCCGTACTCCTTGCAAGCCTTAATTGCGTGGCCAACCAAAACCTCAACCACAGCCTTCTGAAAGGAAGCTGCAACGTCAGCCTGGTTCAGCTCTTCCCCCTGCATCTTGGCCTGGTTGATGATATTCAGAACTGCGGACTTAAGTCCGGAAAAAGAAAAGTCGTACTCCGCATCAGAAATCTTGGCCTGGGGGAATGTGAAGGCTTCGGGATTGCCCTCTTTTGCCGCAGCATCGATCTTGGGGCCTCCAGGATATCCAAGGCCAATGGCTCTTGCCACCTTGTCAAAGGCTTCTCCTGCCGCATCGTCCCTGGTCTGGCCGATGATCTCGTACTCACCGTAGTCCTTAACAACCACAAGATGCGAATGACCGCCAGATACCACAAGGCACACAAATGGCGGCTCAAGGTCCTTGTTCTCGATAAAGTTGGCGCTGATGTGTCCTTCAATGTGATGGACGCCAATAAGTGGCTTATTCTGGGCAAAAGAAATAGCCTTGGCCGCAGACACTCCGACCAAAAGAGCGCCAACAAGCCCGGGGCCGTAGGTCACTGCCACAACATCAATATCCTCAAGGGTAACTCCTGCTTCTGAAAGAGCCGCCCTGATACATCCGTTTATCTTTTCAACATGCTTTCTTGAGGCAATTTCAGGAACAACACCGCCGTATATGGTGTGGAGCGCGATCTGGGATGAGATGATATTGGAAAGAACTTCGCGGCCGTTTCTCACAACAGCTGCTGCCGTCTCATCACAGGAGCTCTCAATGGCAAGGATCGTCACATCACCGCTGCCGCCAGCAGAAGCCGAAGCACTGTCAGAAACTACTGCCTTAGAAGCGCCAGTTTCAGTACCATCGCCCTTATCATCACCTTTAATTGACATGAAGATCACGCCATCATTTTCAACATTCTTATCTATCTGCATTTAAATTCACCTTCTAAGTCCGCCGCCAAACTTTCTCAAGGCCTCTGCCTCTTTTTCGCGGTTTGCCTTATTGTCCACAAGGAAATCGTAGTCGTCCTTGCTTGTAACCTCAAGTATCTCCTCGTTGTCAGACACATCTCCAGGATGGAATAATATCTCCATATCTGAAAGTCCCCTGTCCGCCATGATATCTGCAGCGTAAGGAAGGCACTCTTTTACATTGTCGTAAAACATGTGGCCTGAGAGCATGACTCCCATAAAGAGCTTGCGCTCTACATTCAGCGATACAAGTGCATCTCTGTACTTGCGCTCGTTCCTTGAAGCAAGGGCATTCAAAACACATACCTTCACGAAATTGATGGGTTTAAGGCCTTTGAGCTTACCAGAGGCGCGCCTGTACACGTCAAGCTCTTCCCTTGGAAAGCGGATATAGGAAACCTGAAGATTATTTTTCTTAACAACATCCATCACTGCATCGAAGATCAGAGGCAGCATGTGATAGTGCACATGGCCGTCGATCCTGAATTTTCCGTCGTTCATGTAAGGCTCGCAGGCAAGGAGCTGAGCCTCAACCTCGCGCCTTATGGCCTTGTAATAGACCCTTCTTAGCACAGGAACAAAGCCCACCAGAAGGAGCTTTCCAAACCCGATATTAAAATTCCCATCCTTATCCGTAAGGCGTCCTGCCTTGTCTCCAGTTAAGGGCTTTCCCTCAACAAAATTAAGGTGCACCGTCACAGCCAGATTCTTTCTGATGTCTGCGATGGCCTCCATACATTCTTTTAAATATGGGCTGTTTGGCATGATGCTGATGCCATTCAGCGCTCCGTTATAGTAACAGTCAGCAATGTGTCTGCTCTGGGCCGGAAAAAGCCCGTAATCGTCTGCATGATATTCAATCATCGTTTTCGTCCTTTATTACCCAGCCCAGGATTTTCCAGTTGCCGGTTTCTTTCTCTCTTCTCATTATGAACTGATAATAGTTGGCGGTTGTGCCATTTGAAGCGTACCTGAGGTTAATAAGGCAGTCCACGTTGCACATCTTTCGGCCGTTCACCGATACCTCTTTTGGTTCCTTGGACTGGACCACGTAGGCGGAGATTGAGTAATCCCCTTCTCTTCTTTCCTTTACCTCATTTTTTATTGATTGGACAAAAGAGCTGTTTCCAGCAAGGAGCTCCTCATCCATAAGCCCCTGTATCACTGCTATCATGGTATCTTCCTGTTTGTCAGAATACTGCTCCTTGTAAAGAACCTGCATGGTCTTGGCGTAGAGGTCAACGACCTTTCTGGCGCTGGCTGGATAGTTCTTTTCAAGATCTGTTGTAGTGATCTCATCGACCACTGACATGTCGTAGGATTCCTCAGGACCTACCTTCTTGCTGCGAGTAAATACCATGTAAAGTCCCAGTACTACAATGGCCGCAAGGACCGTCATCACTATTGCTTTTATAACTGCCCCGTTTTTCATATCCCCTCTTTTCTTCTCCGCCTTTGGCGAAGATTCATTTATAAGAAAAACTGTTTAGTCTTCAAATCTAAGTTCCACATTTCTGCCGTCTTTGGCAGCTATGGTGTTTGCAAAAATGCTCTTGGTCTCTGGCATGAACTCCTTGGGGTTCACCAGGGATGGGCTGTAGTGGGTAAGCCACATCTCTTTTACCCCTGCATCCCTTGCAAGGCGGGCAGCCTCGTAGAAGGTCATGTGCTTGTTCTCTCTGGCTTTCTGCTGCTTGTCCTTTTCGCCGTACATACCCTCGCAGATAAATAAATCTGAATCTGCTGCATTCCTTACGATGCTGTCTGTGGGTCTTGTGTCGGTGCAGTAGGTGAGCTTGATGCCCTTTCTCTCTGCTCCAAGGACCATGTCGGGCGTCAGGATCCTGCCATCATCAGCAGTTACAGTTTCGCCCTTTTGCAGGCTGTTCCAGAAGCGCCGGTCGATTCCTGCTGCCGTTGCAGCCTCCACATCAAACTTCCCCTGGCGCTTAAGGCTCATGGTATAGCCGTAGCAGGTTATGTTGTGGTTGACCTTGAAGGCTGTTACCGTGAAGAAGGGCATGCCCTCTATGTCAAAAGACATCTCGTCTTCCGTAAGTTCTTTATACAAGATCTCAAAAGGAAGCTCCGGAGCGATAACACGTAGCGAGTTAACAACCCTCTCAAGCCCCTTGGGGCCCACCATGAGAAGCGGCTCTGTGCGCTCTGCATTTCCCATGGTAAGCAGCATTCCGGGAAGTCCCGAGATATGATCTGCGTGGTAGTGGGTAAAGCAGATAACGTCGATGGGCTTGGCGCTTAAACCTTTCTTTTTCATGGCAATCTGTGTGGCCTCACCGCAGTCGATGAGGATGCACTTGCCGTTGTATCTCACGTAAAGCGAAGTGAGAAATCTATTGGGAAGGGGCATCATTCCGCCTGTTCCCAGCAAACATACATCTATCATGAATCTTTCCTTTTCCAGTAAATTATGGCATCGTCCCCCGGATCATCGTAAAATCCAGGCCTTGTGCCCTCGCTCTTAAAGCCAAGCTTCTCATAAAGAGCTATGGCAGGAGCATTTGAAGCTCTGACTTCCAAAGTGTAATCCTGTACACCAATTCCGTAGCCCCGCTCTATTAGCTGCCTCAGCATCTTGTAGCCGCAGCCCTGGCGCCTTACATCCCCGGACACAGATACATTGGTGATCTCTCCATCCCCGGATATGTTCTGAAGTCCGCAAAGTCCCACGATCCTTCCAGCCATCTCAGCCACAAGGTAAACTGTGTCGTCCCTTGTCATGGCATCAAGGAGCTGCTTTTTGGTCCAGGCTTCTTTTCCAAGATTCACCTGCTCAAGGCTGTATGCATCGTCGATGTCCTCAGCAGTCATCTGGCGGACGCGGATCCTGCCTGGAGTGCTGCGGGACATGGCCTTCTGGGCTTTTGCCTGCTTGCTTGTTGGTGCTGTATCGCCCTCAGAAGCATTTTCTTTTTCCTTGGCCTCACGCTCTGCCTGGGACAGACGCAGGTAATCTGGAGCGAAATCATCTGAAGGAATCTGTTTACCGTCACGGGCAAGGACCTCAGCCAGGGCAGCAACTGACGCAGCGCTCTGACGTCCAAGGTGAGCCGGCGCCACGGTAAATGGCACAGTAAGAAGGCTCTCAAGCTTGTCGTGATAAACAGGAATGCCGTCTCCAAGCAGGATCACAGGTTTTCCAATCTCGTTAAGGCGCTCTGCGATATCTTCAACAGAAGTGGCGAACTGCTCGTGGATAGTGCGCATAACAAAGGCCTGTTCATAGTTCTTTTCCTCAGTGGCCGCAGGCACAAAGGTGTAAATGCCGGTGTAAACCTGGCTGCGCCTTGCATCCATCATGGGGCAGATGATCTTCTCGTTGCCGTAAAGGTTGTATGCAAGGCCGTCCACTGTGGGCACAGGGATTATAGGGCAGTCTATGGCAAGAGCCAGGCCCTTAGCCGTTGCGCTGCCAATGCGAAGCCCAGTAAAAGAGCCGGGACCAGCTGCCACTGCTATGGCATCCACGCTCTTCATATCAAGGTGGATCTTGTCCGCAATGTCCCTTAGCATGGGCATAAGGATCTCAGAATGTGTGGTCTTATATTGAATTGAAAACTGGGCTGTAAGGGTTCCAGCGTCTAAAACTGCAACGCTTCCCACAAGGCCCGAAGTATCTAGTGCAAGAATCTTCATGGTTTGTCCTTAAAATGTATATTAGTGCTTGGTCATGGTGATGAGCCTGTAATCAAAGCCTTTTTCAAGGTTCTTTTCTATGACGATCTCTGTGTAGTGCTCTGGGAGCAGCTCTTCAATGAGGTTGGCCCACTCGATGATGCAGATGCCATTTCCAAAAAAGTAGTCCTCATAGCCGATCTCGTCCATCTCTGAGATGTCTCCGATCCTGTAGACATCAAAGTGGTAGAAGGGGATGCGGCCTTCATCGTAGACTTGAAGTATGGTAAATGTGGGGCTGCTGACCGGGCCAGTGATACCAAGTCCCGCCGCCACGCCCTGTGTCAGCACTGTCTTGCCAACGCCCAGGTCTCCTATCAGGGTAAAGACTGATCCGGGAGCTGCGCTTTCGCCGATACGACGCCCAATCTCAAAGGTCTCTTCTCTAGAGTTTGTCTCATGCTTTGTTACGATTTCCATAGAAACTCCTTGTTCTGCGCATATAACGCCATAATCATCTTACCACAACTGTGTCTTCTCTAAAAGATTTGTTGAAGGTATGGGTGAAATCTCGTGGTTTCATAAAACAGGTACCAGAGAATTAAAGTAATTTGGGCAAATATTGGAAGAATTTGCCCCTGTAACAAAAAGAGGTACCATAATTTACGCTATTACCGATATGAATTATCGGTTTCTTGCGATCTTTATGGTACCTCTTTTTTCATATTAAGTTTTTCACCCAATCAGGCAAACTTCATAAGAATATCACTGCTCTGATACTGCTGCCTTGCGGACGCTGCTTACGCCGCCCTTAAGGATTGGGCTGAGCTGCTTGTAAACAAGGAATGTAAGTGCGCTGTCTGCCACTCCCTTAAGGAGATTAAATGGTGCAACTGCAAGTGCGCAGAAGGTGAATATATTGCTGATAGCTGGATTGATCTCTGCTCCAGCTGCAACGAAGAAATCGATGTCAACGCCGTATGCTATTGCGTATGCAGGAAGCAGGAAGAATGCATTTAATGTTGATCCAACGATCATGATGCAGGTCGTTCCTACCAGGCAGCTGATAAGAGCTGACTTTCTGCTCTTTTTAAATCTGTAGATGACTGTTGCAGGAATGATGAAGGCTGCGCCAACAACGAAGTTAGCAATCTCGCCTACAAAACCTGGTGTAGGTCCCTGGATAAGGATGTTCAGAGTCACCTTGATGAACTCGATCATAACGCCAACCATTGGGCCTGCTGCGAAACCACCGATAAGGGCTGGCATGTCGCTAAAGTCAAACTTGTAAAATGATGGTGCAAATGGAAGTGGAAACTCAAACAGCATAAGTACAAATGCGATTGCTGAAAATACGCCGATGATGGCGATCTTTCTAGTGCTGAACATAGGCTCTGATGTTCCAGTTTCTCTGATCTCTTTCTTTCTGGCGATTGCCTCAGCCACATAGCCAATGATAAATGCAATGACTATGAGCAGGATAAGGGCCACAAAGTGGTAGGTACTGCTTGCGATTGTTTCTAGTGTCTTTTGTAGATTGTTCATGTCTCCTTCTTTCCCATCGGGGGAAAAATGTGATAAGTAGTTTGCGCAAAAAATGCATAAAAAAACCTCAAGTCAAAGACTTGGGGCTCACAATGTAGTCATTCTTCACTAAACTCGAAAGAACCTCGTTAAGTGAAAATGACAGGCTCGCAGCGGCTCGAAAAAACCTCACCTGCTGCTCTGCACTCCTTCTCTCATCCAGACTATACTGTCGGTTCTGGAATCTCACCAGATCAGCCGCCTTGAATAAAGCGGGTCGCGGACTCTACCGCCGGTTGGGAATCTAACCCTGCCCCGAAGAATTTATTTTATGCAATCATGTTATAACCAGACAGGCTCTGTGTCAAGTATAGTTTGACATCTATTTTATGTATATTTATAATTGAAATATCAGTAACTATGAGGGGTTGCTTACATGAAGAGGGTGCTTACGAAAAAACTCCTGCCAGGCATGAAACTGGCTAACGATGTCTTTTCCGCAGATTCCAACCTGCGCCTTTTAGACAAGGGCTGTGTTCTTAACGAAAAAGATATCGCAAGACTCGCTTTTTACTCAGTCATCGATGTTCTCATCGAGGATACACCTGTGGAGAGCGCCGCAAGCAGTAGTCCTGTCGACACAGGGCTTACTTATTCTGAGCGTCTTAGGCAGTCTGAAGATTTCAAGGAGTTCAAGGCAGACTTTGAAGCCTGTGCCAGCAGATATGAGCACACCATCCAGGACATCATCCATGGTAACAAGGATCTTGATATCGATGATATGATGACCCCTATCTATTCGCTTCTCGGTCATGGAAGAACTACGGCCGGTATCTTTGACATGCTCCATAACCTAAGACTTTATGATGATGCCACCTACACTCACTGTATCAACGTGGCTCTCATTACCAATATACTTGCCCAGTGGCTCAGATGGGATCCTTCTGAGATAGAGCTTGCCACTCAGGCAGGTCTTTTCCACGACATAGGTAAGCTCCTGATTCCCGGAGCCATCATAACCAAGCCAGGTCCTCTTAACGATGAGGAGTATGCAGTTATAAAAACTCATCCCCAGAAGGGCTATGACGCCATGAGGGAACTGAACATAAGCTCCCACGTTAAAAATGCGGCTCTCATGCACCACGAAAGATGCGACGGAACAGGATATCCTCTCAAGCTCAGAGGTCCTCAGATCGATAAATTTGCCAAGGCCGTAGCCATCGCAGACGTATACGACGCCATGACAAGTGCCAGATATTACCGCGGCCCCTTATGTCCATTCATTGCAATATCCATGTTTGAGGACGAGGGCTTCCAGCGCTACGATCCCGAAATGATCCTGGCTTTCCTTCACAACATCGTAAACACCTATCTTCGCAACACTGTCCGCCTTAACACCGGCGAAGTTGGCGAGATCATCTTCATAAACAGTAACGCCCTAAGTAAACCCACCATCAAGGTGGACAACGACTACATAGATCTTAGCAAGTGCCCTGGAGTCTACATCCAGGAGATCATCTAAGACAAGACACGGGGACGGTTCTACTGTCTCATTGCACACAATGAGACAGTAGAACCGTCCCCGTGTCTTGTCAGCAGAACCGTCACTGTGTCAATCGAAAAAACACGCTTGAGCATCGCTCAGGCGTGTTTTAATTTGAACTTTTGTATGTCTTTGTCGTCATCCACCATTTCGATCTGGGCGCCAAGCTCGCGGAGCTTAACGTCGAAGTCCTCGTAGCCTCGGAGGATGTACTTGATGTCTTCTACGGTAGAATAGCCCTCTGCGGTGAGAGCTGCAATTACAAGTGCTGCGCCTGCTCTGAGGTCAGGGGCTGAAACTGTGGCTCCTGTGTAGCGCTCAACGCCTTCGATGATGGCGGTGCTGCCTTCTACCTTGATGTTGGCTCCCATTCTGGTGAGCTCATCCACATATTTAAATCTGCTCTCGAAAATACTCTCTGTTACAATACTGATACCACTGGCAAGACCAAGGGCCACTGTGATCTGTGGCTGCATATCTGTTGGATATCCAGGATATGGCAGGGTCTTAACGTGGGTATTCTGAAGTCTCTTGGTTGCTACAACTCTGACCTCGTCGTCAGACTCATGGATCTGGCAGCCCATCTCCACAAGCTTGGCACTTATGGACTCAAGGTGCTTAGGGATAACATTTTTAACTGTAACATCACCCATTGTTGCAGCTGCAGCCAGCATAAATGTGCCAGCCTCGATCTGGTCAGGGATGATGGTGTACTCAGTTCCGTGGAGCTTCTCAACGCCTCTGATACGGATAACATCAGTACCTGCGCCCTTGATGTTGGCTCCCATACTGTTAAGGAAGTTGGCAATATCAACCACGTGGGGCTCTTTAGCTGCGTTCTCGATGATAGTCTTGCCCTCTGCCATTGCAGCAGCCATCATGATATTGATGGTAGCTCCTACACTGACAACGTCCAGGTAGATATGGCTTCCTACAAGGTGCTCAGCCTCTGCATAGATGATGCCCTGAATAGAAACCTTGGCACCAAGTGCAGTAAAGCCCTTGATGTGCTGATCGATAGGACGAAGACCAATGTGGCATCCTCCAGGAAGGGCAACACCTGCGCTCTTATACTTGCCAAGAAGTGCTCCCAGCAGATAGTATCCTGCTCTGATCTTCTTGATATAATCATTTTCAATTGTATAACTGCGGATCTGTGAAGCGTTGATCTTAACAGAATGTCTGCCTGTTCTCTCAACATGAGCGCCTATGCTCTCGATAGCCTGAAGCATTGCATTGGTATCTGAAGCGTCTGGCATGTTGTCGATAACGACAGTCTCATCCGTCATTGTGGCTGCGGCTAAAATTGCAAGGGCAGCATTTTTGGCTCCGCCTATCTCAACCTCGCCTACAAGCGGATTTCCGCCTTTTATTATATATTTTTCCATATAAATCTCTCTTTTGCATTCTTGAACAAGTATATGTTATACCACAAGAAAAGATATTTGTAAAACCGTTACCTCAAACCCTTGTTAGTTCAAGTAATTAAGCGGATTTACCTGAGATCCGTTTATAAGGATTTCAAAATGAAGGTGAGGTCCTGTGGACACACCGGTATTTCCTGAAAGAGCAATCCTCTGTCCCTGGGATACAGACTGTCCGACACGAACAAGTACCTTGGACAGATGTCCATACCTGGTCTCTCTGCCGTCCGGATGCCTAATGTATACACAGTATCCGTATCCGCTTCCCCATCCGGCTCTTGTTACAGTTCCGGAAGAAGATGCCACAACCGAGGTTCCAACTGGTGTAGACCAGTCAACACCCTTATGGTAGGTGCTGGCTCCCTTGGTGGGACGATTTCTTTTTCCAAATCCGGAAGTAAGTCTTCCGCCGGAAATAGGCTTGATATATGTAGGTGGAACAATGGTTCCTCTCTCAACGATCTTAGGAACAGCCATGTAGGTGATCTCTTCCTTGACGATTTCCCTGCTGTCCTCGCTGTTATCTGTATAGGTAACAAGAGCTACAACCTTGCGGTGTCCTGCTGATGGCTCCTGGATGACCTTGGTCTGGGTGGTGTACCAGGAATCATTTGGCACATACTGCACCTCTGCCTCGTAGTCCTCTTCGTAGTACTCCTGTACCTGATAAACCACAGAAAGCTCAGGCTCTGGAACCGTAACGATCAGGTTATCCTGTACTCTTATGGTGGTGTTTTCATTTTCAAGTGACTCATTCATGGCAACCAGGTCATCCACAGTAAGGTCAAACTTCTGGGCAATAAGTCCCAGTGTATCTCCTGACTGTACCTCGTAGATCTGGTTTGTTTCTTTATCCTTGGTCACATCGTCAATAGCTGTAGAAAGGTCTGAGATCTCGCTGTCTGGAAGATAGCACTCGACAATCTCCACCTTGTCTGCAAAGTTCATGGTCTGAAGACCAAGATCATAGTCGGAAAAGTCACGGTCGTAGGCAATTGGCTTAGCGTCATTGACGATCTGAGTAAGCTCGGCAACAAAGCCTGCCTGAGGCATGCTGGTGCTGCTCTCAGCCTTTTCTTCCTCTTTTTTCACCTCTTCCTTGCTCTGGACCTGAGGAGTCAGCACGTTAACCTCTCTCTCAGTATCAAGGACCAGATCAACGTTATAAAGGCGCTGAGTGTCATAGTTATAAAGAGCTGTGGATAAAAGCTCCATAACATCAGCAGTACTTCCAAGATTGATGGAAAACTCGTTGATCTTGATGGAATATGCGCGGTTTAGAGTACTCTTTTCGCTGTTCTTCAAAACCGCTGCCATGTTGCTGGCCATGCGGGATACGGAGTCAATCTCTCCAAAGAGAACGTTGTTTCCCTCAACGGAAAGGTCAGCGCGGGACAAGACCAGTTCGTCATTGCCCCTTGAAATTGAACGCCTTGCTTCCCTTAAGGCCTTATATGCTTCCTCTTTAGTTCCGGCTGTTCCAACCACCTGGTTATTAAGTTTAACGGAAAAGATATTGTCCCCACCCTTTTCGTACTTCACAAAGCTTGGCATAAACAGTATCCAGGCTGTGATGACGATAAGTGCAGAGTGAAGAAACCATATCTTGATCTTTCTTCTAAAAACTGTACGAGCTAAATTCATTATCAAATAATACCTAAAATCCTAAGAATATTGATCACAAGATCAGCTGCTGCAATGAGCATAGTAATAACAAGAAGAGGCTTAACGCCGCTGCTTCCAGTGTCGACGCCAACCAAAATTGACTCAAGCTTGTTTGAAAGCTCCTTGAATTCCTCTTCGTTTTTTTCCAGTTTCTTTTTGAGGCTCTCAAGCTCCTCAAATTCCTTGTCCTGGCCCTTTTCAACAATGACCTGAACATTTCTGTATACCTGAACGCCAACGTCATGGACCTTTGTATCGGAGTCATCCATCCTCTTAGTTAACTCCTCAAGAGTCTTGCCCATATCGTCGATGGCTTTCTTATGTTCTGTTTCCCCGGCCTTAAGCTGTTCAAGCTGGATCTTGTACTGCTCAGCTTCCTGCCTGGTCCTCTCAGCTTCCATGGCTTCTGCCTGGGCATTGGCCTTTATAATATCACGGGTGCCAATCTTCTCAGCTAATTTGTCCATAAAGTTTTCCATGGTAATTCCTCCACAACATTGGCGATGGGCAAAAGAGCTCTTCGCCATATTTTACATCTAGTCTAGCTTATCATTTATTATGCAAATTAGACAAGTTTATATTGCTTCAAAGGCTTTTATTGGACACTTTCACTATTTGTTCACTGGTCGTTCATAGTTTGTTCATAATTGCCTTGTATATTAATACCATAGCCGCAGGCAATATGGCTAGCTAATTAGAAAGATAGATTTTTTCATAATAGGGTAGGTGCAGCGATGTGCCTACCCACTCCTCATTAATGGGGATCTTTATCGGAGCGCTTCGCGCTGTAGCCTCATTTTTCAGCTTCCACCGCCAAAATCTCATCATTGAGCTGCAGCATCTTCTCATCCAGGTTTGAAACCATGGTGGCACACTCGAGGAGCTCTGTATTGATATGCTGCGGAGCCTTACCCTCAAACTTGTACTGGATCTTGTGCTCAAGAGAAGCCCAGAAATCCATGGCAACAGTCCTTATCTGAATTTCCACCTTAACATTAACGATGCGGTCTGACAGATACACAGGCAAAGACACTATCATGTGATAGCTGCGATAGCCGCTGGCCTTAGGATTCATGATGTAATCCTTAACTGTCAGAACCTGAATGTCCTTCTGGTTGCTGATCATCTCAGCGATCCTGTAAATATCCGATGTAAAAGAGCATATGATACGAATACCAGCTATGTCATTGACGTAGCGCACCATGTTCTCGATGGTGGACTCATAGCCGTTTCTCTTAAGCTTTTTTACTATGCTCTCAGGAGCCTTGACTCTTGCCTTAACGTGCTCGATGGGGTTATATCTGTGAACCTCCTGAAACTCCTCGTTAAGGATCTCGATCTTGGTCTGGATCTGCTTGAGGGCAGAGTTATAAAGGAGATTAACTTCCTCCCAGGTGTTAATGTCGTCGGATATCTTAATATCAAATCCCGCTAAATCTATTTCCATTTTGTAAAATACTCCTTATTGGAAGAAAAGGTCTTAACCAGCCCCTTAGGAAGCTTTTTATAGTTTCTTCCAAGCTTGTAACCAAGAAACCTGAAGCCACACATGATCACATAATCTGGAATAAGATACCCCTTTCCGATGCGCCTGAAGTGCTCAATGGTCTCTTTTACCATCTTCTTACCTTCAGTCTCAGACTTAAGTAAGCCAAAGATCTCAGGGTGCTCAGTCTGTGAAACACCAAGGTCAAAGTTTCTGTGAAACTGCTGCATGTAAGTGTAATTGTGGGAGTGGATAACACCAGCCTCCGGAACATAGCAGATGGCGTATCCCTTCTGGCAGGCAGTCCCTGCGTACACCATGTCCTCGTTAAAGATGGTCTTTTTGGTGAAGCCTCCAAGCTTGTCAAAGACGTCGCGCCTGTACATGGCACACACATTGGAGCAGAAGTAGGTCTTGATCCCGAGCCTGTCAACATCGCCCTGGGTCTTCCTCATGGGCTCATTTGGATAGTTGAATTTTCTTGCGTACCTCTCAGCCAGGTTGCAGTCTGTCTTTGGATACTGGCGGCCATAGGCTGCAGCAACCTGCGGGTCCTCAAGAGCCTTGGCGAGACTCGTTATCAGCATCTTGTCCCTTGGAAAAGCATCCTGGGTCATCATTAAAAAGAAATCCGCTTTAGATAGGCTTACGCCCTGGTTTCTAGTGTTTCCGTGGTCGAAATCTCTTTTCTCCACGTGCCTTACTATTATGTTGTCGTACTTGTCCTGAGGATTCTCCGAAGACTTATCAAGGAGCTCCTGGTAGAAGCGCTCCTCGGTATTCATGATGATAATGCTGGATGGAGCAAGTGCCTGCCTCTCCAGATCATCGATCAGGCGGAAAAGAGATATATCCGGTTTGTAGGTCGGAATAATGACATCTACTGTACTCATTTTGTTACCTTTGTAAAACAGGGCCAGGCTCAACAAAGCCCAGCCCTGATAGAAAACCTTTATATTATGGTGACCATGGCAAAAGAGCTATGATCAGCCTCCAATGTACTTGCTAACGTCTGCAGCGATCTTCTCAGAATACTTCTGAACGTCAGGTGAAACCTCGTAAGAAGAATCATCAAACAGGAACTGGTGGAGCCACTTAACGTTGCTCTGAAGGTCCTTAGGAAGTACGCAGCTACCAGCCTTACCCATAGTGCCTGTTGCACGCATCTCCTCGTATGGGAAGCCGTTGTTGTCTACAATCTTGTAGTTAGTGATGTTCTTAAGAAGAGCAAGGATCTCGTCAAGGTCGAAGGATGTGTATGTCTCTCCGAAAGCCTTGTTAGCAACTGTCTCAAGCTGTGAGTAGCTCATGCCCTGTGCTTTCTCCATGCAGGCCATAAGAACTGTTCTCTGTCTCTCAGCACGCTTGAAATCATCACCTGCTGTGTATCTGATACGGCAGTAAGCTGTAGCCTGAAGACCGTTCAGAGTCTGTACACCAGCGCTTGTAACAGGAGTGTAGTTGAGCTTGAGCTCCTGTGCCATTGTAGCCTGGTAGTTGTTAAGGTGAGAGATCTCAGCATCAGTAACATCTATTGTAACGCCGCCAAGAGCATCAACTACGTCTGTAAGTCCTCTGAAACCAATTGTAACGAAGTCCTGGATATCCATATCAAGGTTCATGTTCAGCATTGAGATAGCCTGAAGAGGACCACCCTGAGCGTATGCTGCGTTACACTTGGTGTAAGTGTCATTAGAAAGGTTAAGGTAGGTATCACGATATACTGAGCAGAGCTTGATATCACCTGTTGCGTTGTTGATAGATGCGATCATGATCGTATCTGATCTTGTGTTCTTGGTGAGCTGCTCGTCACGGGCATCAACACCGAAAAGTGCGATGTTGGTATAACCTGACATCTCCTGGTTGTTGGCAACTGTCTCGCTGATGGACTTGGTGATCTCCTCCTCGTTGAGGTTAACCTTACCAACCTTGGTAACATCTACCTTGAAGAAAAGAGTGTAAGCTACATAAACAAGGATGCAGGCTACAAGTACCTCAGCAACCAGTAAAACTATAGCCTTGGTGCTGCTCTTTTTCTTGCCGCCGTTTCCTCCGTGGCCATTGCCACCGCGGGATGAACGACCTTGTGAGCTTCTTGATGAAGCGCTGCGGCTTCCTGAGCTTCTTGAGCCTTGGCTGCTCCTTGATGAGCTGTGACCTGCAGCATTTCTTGAAGAGCTGTGGCTGGCACTGCTTCTGGATGCGCTGTGAGATGCACCAGATGCACTTCTTGCGCCATCTCTTCTTGCAGGACGTCTTACCTCTCTGTCGTCGTAGTCGTCCTCATATCTCTCGTCATATCTGTCATCATATCTGTCGTCGTATCTATCATCTCGTCTGCGGGGTGATCGTCTTTCATCCCTCTCGTAGTACTCGTCGTCTCTATTTGACATGATAAATTCCTCCTCTTACTCCCAACAAACTTTACTTAATTTTACGTAAATGTAAAAATTGCACCAATATATATTGCCACAAATTTGTACATTATTCAATACGCATTCTTATTAATGAAGCCATGCCTGATGGTTCCAAGCATTATCTTAAAGTCAAAGATCATGCTCCAGTTCTCGATGTAGTAAATATCATAATCTATGCGCTTTCTGATGGATGTATCCCCACGATATCCATTGATCTGCGCCCATCCGGTAAGTCCCGGACGAACCTGGTGCTTGACCATATACCTCGGAATCTGTTCTTTAAACTTCTCAACAAACTGAGGTCTCTCAGGTCTCGGCCCCACAAGGCTCATCTGCCCTATGAAAATATTGAAGAACTGCGGCATCTCGTCGATACTGGTCCTGCGAAGGAAACCTCCAACCTTGGTAACTCTCGGATCCCCCTTGGTGGTCCAGCCTTTCTTTTCCTCAGCCTCGCTCTGAAGCTTCATGGTCCTGAACTTGTACATATTGAAAGGAACACCATTAAGGCCAATGCGCTCCTGCTTGTAGATGACAGGTCCCTCACTGGTAGCCTTGATGGCAATAGCCGCCACAAGCATGATAGGCGAGAACAGGATGATGGCAAAAAGAGATCCAACTATATCCACGATCCTCTTGGCAATCTTGTTCATTGAATTGGTAAGGGGCACGTACCTGATATTGATAACAGGAAGTCCCTGAACATCCTCTGTGTATGGATTACTTGGAAAAAGAGATGAATAGTCCGGAATGAACTTGGTGTGGACACCGGACTTTTCGCACTCTGCAACCAGCACCTCCAGCCTGTCATAATCATCCAGTGGAAGTGTTATCGTTATCTCGTCGTAATTATTATTTGCAAGGTAGGTACCCAGCTCACTGATCTTGCCAATAACCTTGACGCCGTGGTACTTGGTATCGATTGGAACAAAGTCGTCCAAAACTCCTGCAATCTCATAGCCCCACTGAGGGTTTTCAAGGATCCTTGAAATATAAGCCTCTGCAGCCCTTGAATATCCCACCAGCAAAATGTGCTTAATGTTGTAGCCCTTTTTCCTGATAAAGCGCAGGAACTTACGCAGCAGCCAGTGAGCAATAGTGGTCAGGGTAATATTCGTTATGAAAAAGATGAATATCATCTTTCGGGAGAAGTTGGACTGGTGTATCAAATACAAAACAACCAGGAACCCAATTACGCCCATGACATTGGCCTGGACTATGTCTACAAATTCATTCCAAAGGCGCAGCGCCCTTCTTGAGGTGTAGAGCTGGACCATGTAGTACAGGAAAAGATATGCAGGCACCAAAAAATATAGTGCCGAAAAATAGACCTCCATAGAAAGACGTCCAACTGGCACTTTATCAGCAAATATAGATTCAAATTTAAGATAATAAGACAACGCATAAGAACCAGCTACAATTAGCCCGTCCACTATGACGTGTGCCCTATTCAGATGTACCTGATTATCCTTTATCACAATGTTACCCTTAAATATATAGGCTATCCCTTCGATAGTCCCAATACCATAAATATTGTATACTATATTTTCTATATGGGCAAATATAGTGTTTATACAGAAAAAAATCTTCTTGCACAGTTGGCCCAGAGTTCGATTTGAAGGCGGAAGGCGGAAATAATTTCGCGGCCCCTGAACTTTACTCTGTGGTCTGGGAACTGGGCAATCTTCTTAAAGCCGTTACGTAGGCCCTTCAGGTGGGCTCTGCCAAGGCCGTGTTTCGTGTAGAAAGCGTGCTTCACCAGGATGCCAATGATGATCAGCGGCAAATTTATGAAGATCTGCAGGCCTGGCATATTCTTGTATATAAGAAATAAGTTGTTGGCTGCGGTGAGTTCAACCTTGAATGCGTTGTAGCGGGAGCCGCTGGTGGCACTGCCTGCGTGATAAACAATTGCTGTTGGTTCCATAACGTTGGCATAGCCTTTGAGGCGGGCTCTGTAGCCCAGGTCCACATCCTCAAGGTAGCAGAAGTGTTCCTTGTCGAAAAGACCTACTTCGTCGAAAGACTCTCTTCTATATATAGCTGCTCCTGCGCAGGCACTGGTTATGGATTCTCGGCGGTTAAACTTCCTATTGTCCGCATCCTTACCCGGAGTAAATGCCCATCCCAGAGCGCAGTACAGATCACCGCAGTCATCGATGTTATGGGGCTCTTTTGTCTGGAGCATCTTGGCCTGGGCTGAGAAAAGTTTCTTTTTCTTGTCCATTACATGAACAAGCCTCTCGATTGCTGCCTCATCGCAGAATGCATCGTTGTTTAAAAGAAATACATACTCACTGGTGGTAGCTTCAATGCCCACGTTTACTGCATTGGCAAAGCCTGTGTTCTCAGGCAGGGCAATGAGCTCAACCTTGAAATGTGACAAGTTCGTACCAACGCCCCCATTGACTGACTTATCTGCAGCGCTGCCTGCTGAATTGCCCGCCGTGCCAGCAATACTGCCGACTTCCGGATTCTCTGCGCACCACTTGTCTCTCACAAATTCCATGCTGCCGTCCGTTGAACCATTATCAACCACAATAACGTCAAAATCCCAGAAGGTCTGCTTTTTAAGCGATCTCAGGCAGTCATCGATATACTTTTTCCCGTTGTAGTTGGGTATTATAACTGTTACTCTTGGCATATTAACGCCCTCTATATCTCTATCAGATTTTTATTACTCATAGAAAACATCATGTTTCATATAATTCCACCATTCACAAACTGTTTTATATGCCTTTTTCCCACTAGCTCATATTTCTCTATGGCCTTTTTTGTAGAAAGACATATAAATCTGGTCATTATTGCCATGTTTATATGTCTCAAAGCCTTTATTAAATATGCAAGTCTGGCTAAAGGCATATAAAAGATCCAAAATATTCACCAATTATAGGAAATGACTAAAATTCAAGATACCACGTTAAATATTTTGTGACACCATCTGTGGATCCCACATTACGCGAAGGCCGCGCTTATGCACTTCTGCAGCAAATTCCAGTGATAAACGGACCGCTTCTTCTTGAGACAACTTCAATAGTTCAATATTAGCTCCAACTGAGCTATCTTTTGCTGCATCAGTATGGTTTCCACGTAAACCTTCTACATATTTTATTCCGGTAACGTCCTCATAAACTTGCACAAGGTCGCTTCTTACTACGATACACCTTATATCTACTGCATAGGCGTCCTGCTGCAGTACTGCCCTGTGTTGCAAGCCGCCGCTAAATCCTTCCGGAAGGCCAGCATATACGAGGCTTCCATCCTTCCGATACATTCCGCCGCAGATTCTGTTCTTCTTATCCAGGATCTTACCACCGACACAGCCCACGTCAGGGCGGGATCTAAAAAACGTCTCTATTCCTGCTTCCCCAGCGATTTCCTCGCCAGAGACATTCATGCAACCATCTGTATCTGAAATACTTGAGCTATCATCTGATTTCGATAAGCAAAATTCTTCATACTCCAGCCTGTAGAATCCCACATGTTTAAGATGCTCTGCCCTTGCCTTGATCCCGTATTTATCAGCCAGGTCCTGAAGGGCCTTGCGGCCAGCCTCGTAGGCGTAGGACTTGCTGGCAGGATTGGCTGCAGTAGAGCCCTGGTGGCATCTCCAGTGGTACAGCACCTTGTCGATGTGTGCGATCTGGCTGCCGGCAAGGGGCATAGTAAGGCAAGCCTCAGCGCAGGCGCGAAGGAACAGATCATAGTCCTGGGCGCCGTCATATTCACTGCGGAGCCTTAGCCTCTTTATCACATCTGCCCTCATAACGGTAAAGTGGCAGATATAATTATTGGAAAAGAGATAATCCATGTTAAAAGATGGCTTCTTGTGGCACTCATAGTACCTGCCCTTAACATCATCAAACTTATCTTCATCAGAGTAAATGAGCCGCAGCGGACAATCCTTGAACTTCACAAGTTTATTTGACTGCATGCTCTTTCGGATAACTCGGCTCATCTCATAAAGTGCATCAGGGGTCAGCACGTCGTCGTGGTCTAAAAGACCTATGTAGTCCCCTGTAGCCTTTTCAATGCCAGGGTTGGTGTTCTCAGAAATACCGCCGTTTTTCTCAAGCCTTATATACTTGATCCTTGGATCCGCCTTGGCGTACTCAGAAACGATCCTGCCTACAACAGACGCCCCTGCGGCTTCAGCACTGTCAGCAGACACCCCTGCTGCCCCTGCAGCCCCAGCACCGCCATCCTCTGGTGAAGCGTCGCACAGCACCAGCTCCCAGTTGCCGTAGGTCTGAGCCACAACAGACTCAATCATCTCCCGCAGGTACTTTTCCGGGGTATTAAAAAGAGGCACCACTATGCTGAAATGCAGCAGGCACCCCGATTCTGTAAGGAGCTTGTACTCCTGTCTCTGCTCTTTTAAAACTGCCTCTGAAAGTGGCACAAAGGTATACTTGTCCCTGCGCGTAAGCTGCAACCTCTCAAGGGCAGCAAAAAATGCGGCCCTATAACCATTGCGCCTTGCGTATGCAATTGTTTTAGAAACCGCATTCATTATGCTCATAAAATTTCCGCCTTATACAAGGAAGTTACGCTCTCGCTCCGCTACCTGGAGCCAGGTTTTCTTAGCCCACTATAGCCTTAACAGCCGCTGTAAGCTCATCCTGTAATTTCGCTGCGTCAGCAAGATCTTTTCCCTTAACACCCATGTAGAACTTGATCTTAGGCTCAGTTCCTGAAGGTCTTGCGCAGCACCATGCATCGTTATCCAGGGCAAAGTACAGAACGTTTGATACAGGAAGTCCTGTAGTTCCCTCAGCACCTGTAGCCATGTTCACGGTCTTACCTGTCTTGTAATCCCTGAACTCCTCTACCTTCCAAGCGCCAACTTCCTTAGGAGGGTTGCTGCGAAGTCTGTCCATAAGAGCTGCGATCTGCTCAGCGCCCTCTTTACCCTTCATGGTGATGGAGTACTGGCCTTCCTTGTAGTAGCCGTACTTCTCGTAGATGTCGATCATTGCATCCCAAACGCTCTTGCCCTGCTTCTTATAGAAAGCAGCAAGCTCGCAGAGCATCATAACTGCGACAACAGCGTCCTTGTCTCTTGCGTGGGTTCCTGCAAGACATCCGTAGGACTCCTCAAGACCAAATACGTAGTTGTAGGACTGGCCGTTCTCCTCGAAGAGCTTGATCTGCTCACCGATGTACTTAAATCCAGTGAGAACTTCGATATAGTGAAGACCATAAGCTTCAGCAACAGCCTTGGCCATGTTTGTTGTAACGATAGTTGTAACGAAAGCAGGTCTCTCTGGCATTGTGCCTGTAGCCTTGCGCTCTCTTAAGATGTACTCGCCGATCAGCATTCCGGACATGTTACCTGTAAATGGTACATATTCGCCGGTCTTAAGATCCTTTGCATAGATTCCAAGTCTGTCAGCATCAGGGTCGGTTGCAAGTACGATGTCTGCATCCTTTTCTTTTGCCAGTTTAAGAGCAAGCTCAAAGGCCTTAGGATCCTCAGGGTTAGGATAATCAAGAGTTGTGAACTCTGGATCTGGCTCTTCCTGCTCAGGAACAACGAACACGTTCTTGAAGCCAAGCTCTTTAAGGACACGCCTTACTGGAAGATTACCTGTTCCGTGGAAAGGTGTGTAAACGATGGTGAACTTCTCAGCCATCTCATCGATAACATCCTTGTGGATGATCTGCTTCTTAAGCTCTACCATGTACTTGTCGTCGATCTCCTCTCCAAAGCTCACATAGAGCCCAGCGGCGATGGCGTCTTCTTTTGACATGGTCTTAACTTCATGATAGTCGGTGATCGCTACAACTTCGCTGATAATGCCGGTGTCGTGAGGTGGTGTAACCTGGGCACCGTCCTGCCAGTAAACCTTGTAGCCGTTATATTCTGGAGGGTTGTGAGATGCAGTAACCATAACGCCTGCGATACATCCAAATTCCCTGAGAGCAAAAGAAAGCTCTGGTGTAGGGCGAAGGATGTCTGAAACATAAGCCTTGATGCCGTTTGCTGCAAGGCAAAGAGCTGTTTCATCCGCAAACTCTGGTGAAAACTTTCTACAGTCATAGGAAATGGCAACGCCCATCTTTGCTGCGTCTGGTCCGCCATTTTTCTTGATGTAGTTGGCAAGGCCCTGTGTAGCCTTACGAACTGTGTACTTGTTCATCCTGTTGGTTCCAGCGCCGATAACGCCGCGAAGTCCGCCTGTACCGAACTCAAGCTCTCTATAGAAACGATCCTCAACCTCTGCCTCATTGTTCCTGATGGCAAGAAGCTCGTCCTTCGTCTCCTGGTCGAAATAGTCGTCGTTTAACCAATACTCAAACTGCTTTGTAGCTTCACTCATGCTCATTCCTCCTATTAAACGCAAGTAAACGCCCGAAAACGGTTTCTCGGACGTTTACAGTATACCATAATTAACGTACCTGTGGCACTATGGGCAAAAGAAATATCTATAGCCCTTGTTATCTCCACTCCCAGTCGTGGTCAGAAACAGTCTGCCTGATGATCTGGACATTCCTATCCCAGCTAAGATAAGCCTCATCGCCTCTGTGATCAGGGATAACATCTCTCCCATAGCGCTCCAAAAGGTCTTTTCCCAGATAATCAGAAAACTTGCAGCTGCCGTAGTAGTTAAGGTGGGATGCGTCGTACATATCCGTACCCTCACCAAAGCGAAGGTAGTGTCAAATCTGACACCCCTTTTTTGTTACTAAATCCTTTATTTTCGGGAGGTTTAAATAAAAAGAGCATTGACCTCCCTTTTTGGTATAATGTCTATCGCCAAACAGACTAAAAAAAAGGAACCAATGCTCATGG
>NZ_JAGAYD010000052.1 GCF_017940685.1 Butyrivibrio sp.
ATCTGCAATGATGGCTTTGTCATTAGCGATGGTTTCATTAAGGCTATCGATAAGCTCTTTTTGATATTTTTCATGAGCAATGGCATCTTCTCTGGCACGACATTGCTCAAGAATGCTGATGTCTGCGTTAGACATATATATAGATTCAGCAGCGGAATTCATTGATGGATTATCTTTTGTTATCATCTTGATTTCCTCCCATGTAGTTGCTTTAAAAAGCTTTGCCCAAGTATCAACATGATTGGTTTTATCCTCTGTAGTAGCCATGCTTGTATGATTCAATTCTATCACGTAGAGGTTGAAATTGTTAGTATACAAATAGGAATCTTTGGCATTTCTTACTTGATATTTAGCAAAGAACTCAGGATGATCATCAAATAAAGTAAAATCTATAAAACCAATATGATAGACAGGCTTTATCAAGTTGTAATCCTGTCCCCGAGTTGCATTATCAAAACGCCTGCACAGGTACGATAATGATCGCATTGGCCAGTTGTTGTAGTTTTCAACCTGCATTTCAATGTTGATGTAGGTGTCGTCGTTGAGCAGTACAAGGATATCAAGCTGATATTCTTTATCACTGATTGTTTTGCCTACTTCAATTGGATTTTCTATTTTGACGTCTTTGATCTCGCTGAGCGAAATGCCAAGAATTGAACTGATCAGTTTGATTAGAGTTTTTTTATCACGCTGGAGTACCATACGGAACATATAGTCGTTGGTCATGTTGTAATGCAACGCTCCTGTTGCATTCAGGTAATGATATTTTTTTGGCAAATTTGGTTTCCTCATTTCTATTGGTTTTGTTACTATCATGGAATTTTTGGCAGATGTGCCTGATAGTCTATTAGAATATAACTATGAACGTGATTCAGATAAGCACAAATATAAGAGTAATATATAATTCTTAAGATTTACCATCGAAATTTCTTAAGATTTTATGTAGATAAAAAAGATCAAGTTTGTATGTGATATGATGTTATAGTAGATTTTTTGAAAGGATTTTTTGTACATATAAAGTTATGTGTGTTTTTTTACAGAGTAAACAATTAAAGAAGCAAATACTTGATAATACAGATCTTTTTGTCCTTGATATGGATGGAACTTTTTATCTTGGGGATCAGATATTAGACGGGGCCCTGGATTTCTTAGAGGCGGTTAAAAGAGCTGGCAAGAGGTATATCTTTTTTACCAATAATTCATCAGTGTCTTCTGAGAATTACATTGAGAAGCTGCGTAAAATGAACTGTCACATAACCAGGGATATGATTATGACCAGCGGGGATGTTATGATCAGATACCTAAAGTCACAGCATCCGGGAAAGAGTGTGTATCTTCTTGGAACTCCTGAGCTTAGAAAGAGTTTTGAGGAGGCTGGGATCATTCTTTTTAAGTCAGAAAGAGACGCCCAGGCTGCCAAGAGTAACGCTGACTGCGAGAAGGTTCCTGATCTTGTGGTTGTTGGATTTGATAAAAGTCTCGACTATACAACATTGTCAAATGCCTGTGTCTATATAATGAAGGGAGCAAAGTTTTTGGCAACTCACCTTGATATCAACTGTCCGGTTCCAGGCGGATTTATTCCGGACTGCGGGGCCATGTGCGCAGCGATTGAGCTGTCTACCAAGGTAAAGCCCAAGTTTGTTGGTAAGCCTTTTAAAGAGACTGTGGATATGGTTGTTGACGCAACAGGTGTAGACAGAGAAAAAATAGCATTTGTCGGAGACCGCATATACACAGATGTTGCCACGGGCGTCAACAATGGAGCTATAGGAGTGCTGGTTCTTACTGGCGAAACCAAGCTATCAGAAGTTCCTGATTCTGAAGTTAAGCCAGACGTGATTTTTGATTCAATAAAAGAAATGGGCGAAATGCTCTGAAATAGGGGAGGAAAACTAATGGGAAACGTAGAGGAGGCAAGACGCATCTTTGCTGCAGATAAGTATGCTACTGAGGCTAGTGGCATTGTCATTGAAGAAGTAGGGGATGGATACGCCAAGTGCAGCATGAAGCTTACTGACATCCATAGAAATGCCTTTGGGGGCGTAATGGGTGGAGCTATATATACTCTGGCGGACTTTACTTTTGCTGTGGCATCCAACTTTGAAAAAGAAAAGCTCACAGCCAGCCTTGTGGGACAGGCTACGTTTCTTTCTATGTCAAGGGGAGAAACTTTATATGGGGAGTCTGAGCTTATCAAGGATGGCAGACAGAATTGTTTTTACCAGATAAGAGTGTATGATGACCTGGGAGTAGATATTGCTACTGTATCTTTTACAGGAGTGCATATAGACAAGTTCAAGAGATAAAAATATTTGTTGGGGTTTTTAAGTGAAAAAGAAAAATACAGTTTTTAGAATTCTTGGAAGCATGTTCCTGCTTCTTTTTTCCATGTGTATATTTCCTATTAAGGCTTCTGCTGACATTGGTGCGAAGCCTTCAATTTACATAAAACTCGTCAATGCTCCAGAGAATTGTTATGTGGCACTTCTTGATGACTGGAAAAATGAAGATGCGCCATATAATACAGAATTAAGGGATTTTGATCCTGAAAAAGAAACTATAGATGAGTATCTTGAAAACTTCTCTTATGAGAGATGGACGTATTTTACATCTTTCTGGGAGAACAATTACTATAAGCCCAATGAAAAAAACGCAGTAACTTTTGATTATGACGTTCCGGATCCTTTCAGGATAATTGTTATAGATGAGGCTGGACCCGTAAAGGTAAGCGAAGTTTTTGACCAAAGGGAGTTTAATGCCTCTATTACATATGACTATGCTGCAAATACCATAACTGAGCACTACGTGAGAAAGTCACTGTCCAGAATAATTCAGGTGCTGGGCTATTATCTTTTGACGTTGGTATTTGAATGGATAGTTTTCCTGCTCTTTAAGCTTCCAAGGAACAAAAGAAATATCATCAGCTTTTTTGTTGTCAATGCAATCACCAATATTCCATACAACATATTTAAAGTGTACTTCTTAAGCCGCGCTGGCTGGCCGGGACTTTTTATTGCAGGATTTTTGGAGATCATAATAATGATCTTCGAGGCCATTGTCTACAGCTTTGCCCTGGTTACAGATAAAGGAGAACCCGGGCCTAAATGTTTTTTCTATGGTATCGTAGCCAATATCTTTAGCGTTTTCATGGGAATCGTACTGGTGATTCCTTTTATGATGATTGATGAATTTATACATGAAACTATTTTGCACTAAACTGTCCACCCTAAACCACGGGGTCAGTGTATGAGCATACGCTGAAAGCCTATAATTTGATCAAAGACAGATGATTTCTGTATTACAAATTATTAGTACTTTGGAGGGTATAAATGGAAACAGAATCAAGCGTTGTATATAAGATTGCTGACAGGGCGTCAGAGATAGGCCGTACACGATTTAGAATGCCAAGGAATATTTATTCCTGGTTATATGGGTTTGCACATCTTTCCTGTTATTCAAGAGGCAGGATAAATATAGAATTTCCGGAGGACGCCGAGGAAGTAGAAAAACAGTTAAGAAAGCTTTGTGCTTTCTTTTTAGCATGCAAAACACCACCCTTTAGTATCAAGATGAATATTGAAAAGGTTATAAGAGAAAAGAGATATGACCTTCTTCCCAAAATAACAGGAGAGCCGGAATCTGATATTTACATTAGAAACCAAAAGACCTTGATCCAGACAGATTTATATGATAAAGGGAATGGCTGGAACGCCTTTTTGGATGTTACTGAGCTGGTACAGTATCTTTGTGATAGAGCTAATGAGAATGGCAATTATTTCTTCAATCAGTTTACGTATTGTAAGAATGCTATAGATGAAACGGATCCTAAGATTAAAGATCAGATTCAAAGGACCTGGGAAAACGATACGTTTACCAAAATTTTAAAAAATGAGGATTTTGATCCTCCACAGCCTGGAACAGATGAGTTTAAGGTTGTGACTGCGAATAGGATCATACCATTTTATTCAAGAACAATAGAAGTAGGTGCTGCTGACGATGAAGATAGTACAATCTTGGACGTATATTATAATGCGCTTCTGGCCCATGAATTTATGTGGGACAGACTAAAGCGTGTGGCCCACCTTTTGGATTTATCTGATACCGAGGAGGCTTCTAAGAAAAGATATGATACTACCCTAAAGATATATAAGAATATGCTGTCAACAGAGTATGCCCGTGAAGAAGAAAAATATGCCATACGCTATGAAATGGACAGCTTCATTAAGGATGAACATCGCGCCAAAAGCGCAGTCAAACAGATCCATGATGAATATTCGCTGGAAGATCTTAAGCAGGATATTGCTGATGACATGCGGCTTGAGATGGATATTAAGCTTGAGAAGTTAAGGCTTGAAATAGAAAAAGAGTATAACAAGAAATACCGCGAGGACTTCTCAGGAATAGTCAGGGCAGAGATGGAAAAACTTTTACCTGATCTTTTCAAAGAGCAGGAAAAAGTTGATGACAAGCCCTATAAGGTATATACCACTTCCTCATATTCTTATCAGGAACAGCTTTTTGGATCTTATGACACATTTGAAGAAGCCAGTAGTGCAGCCTCTGGTTTTAATGACTACATGGAACAGATGCGAGGCGAATACTGTTTTGATATGAAGGATTACCGGTCGGCTTATGTGGTGGGGCCAAAAGAAAAATAGAGAGAGAAGACGAATAGTATGAAAAATATACTTAAGGGTGATCAAAGATCAGATCAGAAATTTGAAGAACTGGCTACCAATGTGTTGGGATTTGAGGCAGCTATTGCATTTCTGCTTTTTATCCTGCTTGCTTTTATTGTTTTTTTGACGGGAGTGGCAAGTGCGGTTGAGGTATTGAAGGGCTGTGGGTGGTTTTTGCTGTTGCTTTTGGCAAATTTCATTTTTGCCATTATTTGTTTTGGCGTTATTTCTCTTATTACAGATTCATTTCCCGTAAAGCATGATCCTGATAGGGGCATTGTCAGAGAACTTGAGATATTTTATCCGGGGATCTCATTTTGGGCAGTGTTTACTACATGTGTTGTATTTCCCGCTTCCTTGTATGTAACCCTGTATAAGAGAAAGCTGTTTGACCTTAATGTTTTTGGTTATGTATTAGCAGCTATTTTTATTGTGTTTGTTATAGCTTTGCTGTGGTCTTTTCTTGATCTGCTTATTCTCTCTATAAAAATGCGATTTTACAAAGGCACCCTTTGCCTTTGTATAGACAGTAAGGGCCATGCTCCGTTTTATTCCAGGATGAATGGAGTTAGAGAGGGTATGCTATGCGTATCATTTTGGAAGTACAAAAAGCTCTTTTCCCATATGAAAGGAAAGGTTGTTAAAGAGCTTTGGATTCAGTCAGACTATCCAGATGACAAAGTGGAAAAAGAAGATTTTATAGCCCCAATAATTGATGAGTGCTTTGATAAGGGCATTTCAGTATTCAAGGTGAACATCGACAAATCAAAAGATATCAAAAAGGTCAGAATATCAAGGGTAATAATCAAGGCAGAGACAGAGACCAAGACCAAGACAGAGCTTCATGACTTTACAGAGGCTGAAGGTGTAAGTTATTTTGGTCGCCTAAACTTTAATGTCATTACTGATTATTCAAATGTACCTTTCCCTGTTCAGATGAAGTATGAATTCCCAAATCATGCTATATCTCTCATGAATGCTTCCAGGGAAAACAGTGAGATATTCTATCAGCTCATAAAGCTTGTGGAGTATGTGTTCCATTACATGGCTCTATATAAGCTTTCTGCTGACGAGGAGCTTAAAAAGAAATATATCCACGATGGATTTTTATCTTCTATCGGTATGTGGCAGAACATTGCATTTGAAAAAGCAGGTAACAAAAAGACCTACCAGGCTGACAATCCTCAGGGAGAAAAAGTTCTTTCTGCCTTTAAGTTTGTCCATAAAGCTACTCTTGGAGCGGACTATGGAAGAGTAAGAGTAACCTACAACGAAATATGCAGCATTATCACAAGTGTCAGAAACAGATATCTTGGACACGGAACCATGGTGTTCTCTGTGACACAGGATCTTATTGATGCCTTCATTACCCTGGTGGGAGTTATCATGGAGGATTTCTATGGAAAAGATGTGGTTATAGATGTTGATAAGGATGACGAAGATGGTGTGATCTTAGCCAGAAGCTTCTATGATCAAAAAGAAAAGCATTCATCATTGCAGCTAATATCCGCAATATCCAATGAAGGTGACACAAGGTATGTTGAGTACCTTGATTATAGAAATGGAAGCTGCGTTTGTGATACAGAAAAAGTATATGACCTTGATTATGCGTTTGAAGGTGAAAATTCATGAAAAATAGTGAGCTGAAAAATAGAACTATAAAAAAGCTGAAAAATACAAATACTGCAACTTTAGTAGCTGCGATTTTCATTACTCTGACTGTTGTCCTGAATTATAAATTTGGGGGAAGAGTTCAATTAACCTTTAAGGATATGTGTTTTTTCCTTATAACGGTTTGGGGAAGCTTTATCATTTATTACGGTACGCAGCTTATTTCCCTTGAGCTGTATCACTCAAAACGTATGATCTTTTGGCAGGAAAAGGAAATGGCCCTGGATTACTTTTGTGGTGTAGTGAATGGAGCATTTTTTACTGCTGTTTGGTCTGTTATTACGATGATAGCTGGCTTTTTTGTGCTGTCGGATGGTAATAGAGGACCATTTCATATTGTGCTTTTTGGTTTGTTATTATTTGTATCCCTTTATAAACTGATTGTATCTATGAAAGCCACAGGAAAGGTTCAGTATACTCTTGAAGATATTTACAGCAAAAGTGAAGATGATATATCGTATCATACAAAGTGGGTGATGATCCCGGAAGAGGGGCAGGATATTGATTCTGATTTTGATTTTTCTTCTGGAGACATGGCTATTTCTCAAAATGATTATAACAAGCTTCTTCATAAGGATAAGGACAGTTTGGATGTCCTTAGAATGGCTAAAAACTGGTGCTTTTATGTTAAGACTGACGAGCAGGGCACTTTGGAAGAAGTCTTAGACAGAGCTTATGATCTGTACTCCGGCATGGAGGATAAACACCTAATAAGGATCCTCATCTACGTTGCAAGAAGTGTTAAAAACAAGCCACTTATTATTCCTGACAAGTATAGAAGGCTGGAGTTTATCATGGTTTATATGACATATGAATCTCCGGAATTTAGTCTTTCTCAGTTAAACAACTGCCTCAGTGAAAGGACAGTTACAGATAATTCAGTTGATTATACCGTTGAACAGGCTTTTGGTAATGTGGATCTGTTGTTTAGTGAGATCGTACGCGAGAGCAAGCTTGACAGAAGTTTTTCTAATGGTTCATCCTGGCTTGTGGACTTTTACAACAATGCATGTGTGTTCGCAAATCCATCAAGATCTGTAATGGCCCTTATGGACTATTGTGAAATGCTCATTAAACTGTCTTCAATATACTGCTATCAGGCATGTGGACAAAATGGAATTGATCATATCGATGATAAGTTTTCAGAAATAGTCGGGAGTATTTATAACACTGGCAAAAAAGATAACGACTGGAGTGAGCGTTTATCTAAAAGGATACCTGTACCTTTTACCATAGGAAAAGCCATAAAGGAGTTCCAAAAGTATCTGTACATAAGATATGAAGGTGACAAAGTCAGCTTTAGAGGAGTTTTTAGCCTTCTTCAGACCATCAGGGATAAAGTGATTGCCCATGGTATCATGTCAAGTGAAAGTGCTCCTTATGTCTGGGCCATCATGATATGGATAACCATGTGCCTTAATTATTATCTTAGGGCAGGTGATATAAGGATTGACCAGAATGATGGCAAGTGCCTTGTGGGCTACAACGATAGTCTCTACGAGGATGAAGCAGTTATTTCTGACAAGGGATTTCCTTGTTTCGCCAGCATTTCCACGGGTAATGGCAAGTATATGTTTGTAAATTATTACAATGGAGATAAGATCACTCCTAAATTTGTATGATAGACATATGCAAACAAATGTTCTATAATGAATTATAGTTTAATCAAAAGCTATGGGGGATAGGGATTTGATAGCGTATGTAAACGGAATTCTTGAGTATATTGAGGAAGGACTATGTGTGGTTGATGTTGGAGGAATAGGCATGAATGTCTTTATTTCCGGATCTACCATGGACAGGATGCCTGGAATTGGTGAGCCTGTTAAGCTCTATACCTATACCAATGTCAAGGAAGATGCATTTAACCTTTTTGGATTTCTTTCAAGGGATGAGCTGTCTCTTTTCAAAATGCTGATAACGGTAAGCGGAATCGGACCCAAGGGAGGCCTCTCCATCCTGTCAGTGATGACTCCTGATGACCTTAGATTCGCCATTATGGCTGGAGATTCCAAGTCTATATCTGCAGCTCCCGGAATCGGTAAAAAGACTGCAGAGAGGATCACTTTGGAGCTTCGCGACAAGATCAAGGTATCTGAGGATGATATGCTAAGGGGCCCTTCTGCTGTTACAGCAGACGACCTTACAGGAGAAGCTTCTTCAGCCAGAGACGAGGCTGTAGCAGCTCTTGTAGCCCTTGGATACAACAGCACTGATGCCATGAAGGCTGTCAGGAAGGTGCTTAAAGCCAATGAGGATGCAGCTTCTGATACAGAGGCGCTGCTTAAACTGGCACTTAAAGAGATGTTCTAAGGGCTAATATAGAGGATGACTATGGAAAAGAGAACCATTAAGACCACGGCCAGAGGGCTGGACGCAGAGGCTAATACAGAGGACGTCAAGATTGAAGGATCCCTTCGCCCCAAGAGCCTTGACAATTACATAGGTCAAAAGAAGATCAAGGAGAGTCTTGAGATTTATATAGAGGCTGCCAAGAAGAGGGGAGAGAGCCTGGATCACCTGCTTTTTTACGGACCACCCGGACTTGGTAAGACAACACTGGCTTCAATTATTGCTGCTGAGATGGGGGTTAATATCAAGATTACCTCTGGCCCGGCTATAGAGAAACCTGGAGATATGGCAGCTATCTTAAATAACCTCAAGGAAGGCGATGTTTTGTTTGTTGATGAGATCCACAGACTTAACCGTCAGGTTGAAGAGGTTTTATACCCTGCAATGGAGGACTTTGCCATTGATATCATGATAGGTAAGGGACCTACAGCCAGATCAATAAGACTTGATCTTCCAAGATTTACCCTTATTGGAGCTACAACAAGGGCAGGTATGCTGTCAGCGCCTCTTCGTGACAGATTTGGAATGATCCACAGGATGGAGTTTTACGAGATTGACGAGCTGTGCAGCATCATCATGCAGTCAGCCAAGGTCTTGAACGTAGAAGTTGATAAAAAAGGCGCAATTGAGATGGCGCGCAGGAGCCGCGGAACGCCTCGTCTTGCCAACAGGATACTTAAGAGAGTAAGGGACTTTGCCCAGGTTCGATTTGATGGCAGGATCACTGAGGATGTGGCTGTAACAGCCCTTGATCTTATGGATGTAGATAAAATGGGTCTTGATCACACAGACAGAAACCTTCTTATGACCATGATAGGTAAGTTTTCAGGAGGACCTGTGGGACTTGATACTTTAGCAGCTGCCATAGGAGAAGATGCAGGTACAATTGAGGACGTTTATGAACCATATCTTATCAAAAACGGATTCATAAACAGAACCCCAAGAGGCCGCGTAGTTACTGATGCTGCATATCACCATTTAGGGCTTGAAATGCCCACTGATAGCGGTATATAATTCTTTTATATAACGATTGAGTGGGGAGACTATCATGGCATCCAAGACAGATACCGAGGTTATAATTGGCGGCAAGGTTTTTACCTTGAGCGGATATGAGAGTGAGGAGTACCTTCAGAAGGTAGCTTCATATATCAACAATAAGATTTCTGAGTACAACAAGATCGATGGCTTCAAGAGACAGCCCATCGATACACAAAATGTCTTGTTACAGCTCAATATTGCTGATGATTACTTCAAGAGCAAGAAACAGATTGAGATGATGGAGGAGCAGCTCTCTGAGAAGGAGAAGGAACTCTATGATCTTAAGCATGAGCTGATAGCTACTCAGATCAAGCTTGAAAACACAGAGAAAAACAGCAAGGGCCTTCAGACCAAGCTTGATGAGTCTTCCAAGAAGATCATTCAGCTTGAGACACAGGTCAAGAACAAGAAGTGATAATTTAAGGCTGTCTTTTGACAGCCTTTTTATTTGTTAAGAGCCCTTTGTGGGCTTGTTGGGAACGATATGAAGAAAGTAGAGCTTTTGTCACCTGCAGGTGGCTATGAAACAATGGTGGGCGCTTTTAATGCTGGCGCTGACGCAGTTTATCTTGGGGGATCTAAGTTTGGCGCAAGGGCCTACGCTGACAACTTCGACAGAGATCAGGTTCTTGACGCTATTGTTTATGCACATCTCCACGGCAAAAAAATCTATATGACTGTTAACACCCTTGTTAAAGAGGGTGAGTTTTCTGAAGTCTACGACTTCATGGTTCCCTATGCAGAAAAAAACCTTGACGGAGTTATAGTTCAGGACCTGGGAGTAGCAAGGCTCATCAGGCAGGAGTTTCCTGGAATTGAACTTCATGCTAGCACCCAGCAGACTATAACCGGTGTTTATGGAGCCAGACTCCTTAAGGAAAGAGGCTATACAAGAGTTGTCCCTGCAAGAGAACTGAGCCTTTCAGAGATGAAGGCAATAAGAGATGAGGCTGATATTGAAGTTGAAGCTTTTATCCATGGGGCTATGTGTTATTGCTACTCTGGAGCATGTCTTTTTAGCTCTGTTGTAGGTGGTAGAAGCGGAAACAGAGGAAGATGTGCCCAGCCCTGCAGACTTCCTTATGGTATAAATGGAAACCAGAGTGAACAGTATCCACTTAGCCTTAAGGATATGAGCACTATTTCAATTATCCCAGAGCTTATAAATGCAGGCATTGATTCCTTCAAAATAGAGGGAAGAATGAAAAAGCCTGAGTACAGCGCAGGTGTTACAGCTCTTTACAGAAAATATATCGATAAATACTACGATGATCCCAAGGGGGACCATAATGTTTCAAAGGAAGATCTGGAAACACTAAAGAATCTTTATCAGAGAACTGGAATAAGCGAAGGCTACTATCACAGACATAATGACAAGTCCATGGTGACAGTTGTTTCTCCAGCTTATAATGCAACTTCTGAGGATATTTTGACCAGGGTTCATGACAAGTACCTGACATCAACACTTAAGTATAAGTGCGATATGTACTGCGAGCTTATAGTGGGTCAAAAGGCTAAGCTTACAATGTCAGTCCAAAGGGGCGATGATTTCTTTTACGAGGAAGCCTATGGAGCAGAGGTTCAGAGCGCAAGTAAGCGTCCTATGGATGAGGAGTCTATAAGAAAACAGCTAAGTAAGCTTGGAGAGACTTCCTACGAAGCTGAGACTATCGATATCACAATAGATGATGGTGGAACAGGATCTGGAATATTTATAGCTGTCAGCTCCCTAAATGAGCTTAGAAGGCAGCTGTGTCTTAAGATGGATGAAGCCCTTATCTTGGAAAACAGCTTTGAAACACCTAAGGCTCCAACATTATCAGGATCAGATCTTGAGCGTTACAAGAGCCTGGAGATGAGAAATAAGAAGGGAAGATTACAGATTCTTGTAACCACTAAGGACCAGCTTAAGACAGTCCTTGACTATGACCTTTCTTCTGGTCTTATTGACAGAGTTTTTGTCAGTAGCGATATCTTTTTATCATTAGATGATAAGACCAAGGCCGGGATTAGTTCTGCAAAAGAAAATGTAAGCTCACTTAAGTTCTACGCGGCGCTTCCTTATATAACCAGGGAAGAAGCCTGGGATGGAAGCCTTGAAGTCAAGAGAGTAGCTGATGCTATAAAGGACTGCTCATTTGATGGCATTCTGGTGCGGAATCTTGAACAGCTTGGGGCTTTAAAAGAACACGGATATAAGGGAAATATTTCTTTTGACTACGGAGTCTACAACTGGAACAGAGAAGCTGTACTTGAACTTCTTGATATTGCTATGGCTGATGGCGACCATAGAATTTCTGATGATGGTATTTTTGCAGATGAGATTTCAGTGCCTTATGAGCTTAATTTTGGTGAGGCAGCTGAGCTTGTTACTGCTTTAAAGAAAAGTGCTAAGATCCCAGTTGCTTACAATATCTATGGACATATTCCAATGATGGTAAGCGCCGGCTGTATAAAAAAGACTACTGATGCTTGCAGTGGCAGAATGCATGAGCTTTATAGCGAAAATGTAAACATTGTTGACAGGAAAAACAACAAGATGACAGTTACCTGTAACTGCAGGCACTGCTACAATGTAATCTGGAATGCATTTCCAACATCTCTTCATGGAAATCTTGATAAGATCATGGGAAAAGAGCTATTTGATGATCTTAGGATTGACTTTACCATTGAAAGCGGCTCAAGGTGCAGGGAAATCCTTGACTACTATACAGACAGGATAAGTGGACAAAGCCCTGCAGACATTTTTGCAAATGGCAGCTTTACCACAGGACATTTTAAACGCGGAGTTGAGTGATACTTAAATGGAACTATATGTAACTGAGATATCTAAATATGTCATAGATGCATTTATGCTTATCTATTGCATTGAGGCTTTTATGACTTTTCGCTTCAAAACTGAAAAGAAGAGGCGTGGTATTTACATAAGGCAGATAATTTGCATGTTTGTGGTGCAGATATCCTGCTTTATCCAGATAATAGCAAGGACGGGGAAACCTGTTTATCTGTTTTTCTTTGCTTTTCAGATAGTGATCTTTGCCTCGGTCCTTATGCTTTTTTACGTCATCTATCCGGAAGGCAACAGGCTCATCATCAACAATGCCTGCCTCCTTTTGATGATAGGTCTTATCATCATCACAAGGATCTCTTACGACAAGGCAGTTAAGCAGTTCTTTATTATTACTGCATCCTTCATAATCGGGTTCTTTATACCTGAGATCATCTTCAGGTTTGATTTTCTTAAGAAATTCACCTGGTTCTATGCAGCACTGGGTGTCGTTGCAATTGGGGCAGTTCTTGTTTATGGAGCAGCTACCAATGGCTCTAAGATCACATTTACTCTGGCAGGTATCACCTTCCAGCCCTCAGAAGCGGTAAAGGTGTTATTCCTGTTCTTCATGGCAGGGGCCTTGGTGGAGGCAAAAGAGCTATGGCAATTGTTTTTGGCATCTGTAGCTGCCGCTGCGCACGTTATGATTCTGGTTTTATCAAGGGACCTTGGAAGTGCACTTATTTTCTTTGTGATATATCTTGCTCTTATCTACATTTCCACAGACAACATCTGGTATCTGCTTCTTGGACTTGCCATGGGAGGTTTTGCAAGTATAGTTGCCTACAAGCTCTTTTCCCATATCAGAGTCAGAGTCCACGCGTGGCTGGATCCATTTGGTGATATTGCATCTTCCGGCTATCAGCTTTCACAGTCCCTGTTTGGCATATCAAGCGGAGGCTGGTTTGGCCTTGGACTTTACGGTGGTTCACCAACATCCATTCCATATGTTGAGCAGGACTTCATTTTCTCAGCAATAGCAGAGGAGCTTGGAGTTATTTTTGCTGTTACAATGGCCCTTATCATTGTGAGCTCATTTTTCATGATTATGTATGAGGGTTACTTTATAAGAGACAGATACTACAGGCTGGTTGTATGCGGCATAGGTGTTGCATACATTTTCCAGAGTTTCCTTACTATTGGCGGCGGTTCCAAGTTTATACCTCTTACCGGTGTTACACTTCCGCTTGTGAGCTACGGCGGAACTTCAGTACTTGTGACCATAGTTATGATCATGGTGGTGGAGGGCGTCTGCCTTATAAGAACTGATGAGAGATTCGAAGCAATGCAGAGAAGAAGAGCCCAGCTTGAGGCCAAAAAAGCTGAAAGGCAGGCAAGAAATAGAAACGATGACTACGAGAGAAATTATGGCAGAAGAGAAGATTAAAAAGAAAAAGAAGATAAGATCATATCCAATACTGATTCTTAGCGGCTTTTATGCTGCCATATTTGCTGTGATGCTTATTTACATAAGCGCCTATTCCTATAACAACAGGCAGGTGCTTATGGACAACAGCTACAACACAAGACAGCAGATACTGCTTAATCAGAACTCAAGAGGAAGGATCCTTTCAAGAAGCGGCGATGTACTGGCATATTCAGAAGCGTCTTCTGATGGAAAGGAAACAAGAGTCTATCCTTACGGAAAAGAGTTTGCCCATGTGGTTGGCTATTCAACCAATGGTAAGGCAGGAATAGAAGCTCTTGCAAACTATTATCTTATAAACACAAGTATTGATCTTTCAGAAAAAGTGGCCTTTGACACCAAGGGAAGCAAATATCCTGGTGATTACTGCGTGACTACTCTTGACGTGAACCTTCAGGAAGTTGCTTATAATGCACTTTCTGCAAGAAAGGGTGCCATTGTAGTATCAAATCCTAAGACAGGAGAAATACTTGCCATGGTGTCAAAACCAGATTTTGATCCAGGAACCATTCAGCAGGAGTGGGATAGCCTTATTGCAGACAAGTCTCCTGATGCCAAGCTTCTAAACAGGGTGACCCAGGGACTGTATCCCCCTGGATCTACTTTTAAGATTGTTACATCGCTTGCTTATATCAAGGAGCATCCGCAGGATTACAATAACTACAGATTTACCTGTTCTGGCAAGTTTAGCTATGATGGAGAGAACATTTCCTGTTATCACGGTGAGAATCATGGAAGTGTTGATTTTATCAAATCTTTTGCTGAGTCCTGTAACTCATCCTATGCTAATATCGGACTTTCCATTTCAAGGGATACCTTCGCTGATACGCTTGACCAGCTTATGTTCAATGAGGAGCTGCCAATAGATCTTCTGTATTCAAAGAGCTCAGCGTCTGTTGATGACAGCACCAGCACTGCGGACGTTATGCAGCTTTCTATTGGACAGGGAGCAACAGCAATGTCTCCAATACATCTTAATATGATAACCTGCGCCATTGGCAATGAAGGACAGCTCATGAAGCCATATATCATAAGCGGTATTAAGAGTGAAGATGGTAAGAATGTCAAAAGCTATTCACCTGAAAACTATAAAAGGCTTATGACAGCTTATCAGGCTGATGTTTTAAAGGCTATGATGAAAGAGGTAGTTGAATCCGGAACTGCCAGTAAATTAAAAGGCCTTTCCTACACTGCGGCAGGAAAGACCGGTTCTGCTGAATTTACTGATTCTACATCTGATTCCCATGCGTGGTTTACTGGCTTTGCTCCAGCTGATGATCCTGAGATCTGCGTTACCATTATCGTTGAGAACGCAGGCAGTGGCGGAAGCTTTGCAGTACCTATAGCAAAAAGAATCTTCGATGCATATTTTGGAGTAGAGTGATATCAGAATACAGCCACAATAGAAAGCTGTTTGTTGGTGGACATATCAAGCAGTGAATTATCCTGCATTTTGACGAGAGGCCTTGAAAGGGCCTTTTCGTTTATAAGGATAACTTCTCCGATCTGACCGCTGTTTAGCTGAACATTAAAGCCAAGCTGGGCATTGGCAATATGAGAGAGGATTGACTTGATGGCTGCATAGTCATACTTAACAAAGCCCTCGTTCTCATAGTTGGCAATTATCTGGAATGGATTGAGCTTTTGACGGTAGCTTCTTGGAGATGTCATAGCTTCATAGGTGTCAACAATTGCGATGTACTTGGCAAATCTGTCTATCTCTGTATCAGAAAGAGCCTTGGGATAGCCTGAACCATCACATCTTTCGTGGTGCTGCAGGGTGGCGTTTAAGATATGCTCGTTGTAATCGCCATAGCTCTTTAAGAAGTCATAACCTATGGTGGTGTGTCTCATTACAAGTCTGTATTCCTCAGAAGTGAGCCTTTCGGGCTTCCACAGTATCTGGTAAGGAATCGAAAGTTTACCAATATCATACAGGAATGCTGACTGGATAAATAGGGTGGTATCTTCGTTGGAAAGCCCAAGCCATGTGCCAAAGACACCTGCAATCAGTGCAGAGTTAAGGCAGTGGGCATGTGTCATATCATCTTCACCAGGAAGCATGTTGTAGAGATAGTCTAAAAGAAGTTCACCGCTCTTGGCACATACAATGATGTTGCGATAAACATCCATGAGCTGTTCCATATTGATGGGGAGCCTGTTGTTTACAGCATTCATAACGACATGCTTGAAAACGGGGAAATAAATCTTGTAGGTACTCTCAAAATTCTTAAAGCCTTCTGAAAGTCTTACTTTTTCAAAATGCGTCGTAGCAAAATCTATATCTTCCTTGATAGGAACCACCAGGATTGACTGTCTTGCAAGCTTCTCGATGATGGTGTCGTTGATCCTGGTATTGGCTGTTACAATGATCTCGTTCTTGTAGTTGAGAACATCCTCAGCTGTGATCATTCCAGGCTTGAGCTCCATGCGGGCTACTGATTTCATGTGTGTGTACTTCCTCCCAGGTATGGCAGGCATCAGATTTAAAAATGCGAGCCAATATGATAATATTAGTATATCGTGTTATACCGCGACATTCAATTTGTTTTTATGCAGTTTTGTCGATATTTTGGGGGCTTTGGTATGAGGAAAAAAGGCTTTTGCCGTTTTTATAAAGACCTGCTGTTTGGTGAGTCGGTTAAAAATCATCAATTGGTCAAATGGCGCTTGAATCATGGAAGGGGACAGCTTTCAATCTTTTGCATCATGAAGGCCCAAGGCCCTGGGGACCAGCTTGATATTATCCATTGTGCGTTTTTAAAACAACCATATTACATGAAAAATCCTGCATATATATACGGAATTGCAGGCAGCTATAACGAAGCCCTTGATATGGTGGTAGATATGACCACTAAGGCTAATGAAGCCGGTTTTGAGGGACGGATAGTAGATTACCTTGATTCCAATTTCTAGAAAAATTATTATTACTGGAGAATATTTATGCTTGCAGGAGTTTTGACTGTTCTTAAAATAATAGGGATCACTTTGCTGATCATTCTGGCGGCATTGCTGGTTATTCTTTTACTTGTTTTGTTTGTACCTGTCTTTTACAGACTTGATGCTCACGTTCCAGAGACGGACCTTGATGAAGGCTTTGATGTTCAGAAAGTAGATGCGGCTGTTAAGTTTTCCTGGCTTTTGTTTGTTATAAGAGGTGGAATCTCTTTTCCTAAGGAGAAAGAATTCACCGTAAGAGTCTTCGGATTCAAGGTACTTCCCAAGAAGGAAAAGCCTGAAAAAGAAGATGGCAAAGAGGAAAAGGAAAAAGAAAAAGAAACAGACAAGGAAGAGGCACCAAAAGAAGAGTCTGATAGTTCAAAAGCTGACGAAAACAAGTCAGATACTGAAAGCTCAGGACAAAACACATCGCCTGATGACGCAAAATCCGAAGAAGATAAAACTGAAGATACCAATTTGGCAGATGACTCAAAAGAGCAAAAGGACTTTATCGATGTTTTGTGGGACATCATCGAAGGAGTTTCAAATATTCTGAAAATACCACTAAATGTGTTTGAAAAAATCGCATATACAATATCTAGAGTTTGTGATAAGATAGATATGATCAAATCCACTTTGGAAAATGAGATTTTTCAGAGGGCATTTGCGCTTGTTAAACGCAAGCTAATAAGACTTATAAAGATGATCCTTCCTGATAAGTGCAGGATAGATGCCATGTTTGGTCTTGGGGATCCGGCACTTACAGCAGAAGTTTATGCAGCCTATGCGGCAGTAAGACCTTTCTTTCCTAAAAAACTCAGGATGCAGCTTGGACCTGATTTTGACAGGAAGGTAGTCTATACAGACACACATATGAAGGGACATATAACAATTTTTACTGCTCTTTATATTGCTGCTACCTGCTATTTCAACAAGGATGTCAAGAAGACTATCCGCAGGTTTAAAAAGATTATTAATTCTTAATTTGTTTCTATATTGGGAGGGAGTTATGGCAGAAAATAATTTTAACGGGGTTGTAGAATCACTTCTTAGCGGAATGAATTCAGTCATGTCCGCAAAAACAGTAGTTGGCGAGCCAACTAAGGTGGGTGACACGATCATTCTTCCCCTTGTGGATGTTTCATTTGGGGTTGGGGCAGGATCAACTCTTGCCGATAAAAAGAATGGAGGGGCTGGCGGATTTGGAGCAAAAATGTCTCCAAGTGCTGTCCTTGTTATTAAAAACGGTTCAACTAAGCTTGTAAACATCAAAAATCAGGATGCAGTAACTAAGGTACTTGATTTGGTTCCCGACATCATGAATCGTTTCTCTAGCAAAAAAGAAGATATGATGGATGATGATGCAGCGGTTGATATTGCTTTTCCAGAAGGAAGTAAGGAGAAGTAAGATCGTATCCAGAAGGTGAGGGGACCCTTATGGAAGAAAGAAGAAATTTAGAAGAAATTATCTTAAATGGCACTGAGGACGACCTCAATGAACTCAGAATATGGCTGTTTAAGGAAAGCGTTCGCTTAGAAAACCAGGAGAGCGCTTTATCAGAGAGATATGCCCGTCTTGAGAAGGATGAGATTGCCTTTAAAGAGAAGTCTGATGCATATGACAAAAAGATTGAGAACGCAGTCAAGAAACTCAACAATGACAAGGCGCTTTTTGATCAGAGACTTCAGATCTTAAACAATGGCTTTGAACAGTTAAATGCTGATAAGAAGCAGCTCGAGACAGAGTTTATCAGACTCGAAAGAGAGAAGGCCTTCCAGAGAGAGGACGAGTATGACGCTTTGGATATGTTATTTAGAGGTGTCAACAGTGCTCTTACTCTGAAAAAGAGATACAAGGACCTCATGAAAATGTTCCACCCTGACAATGTCAGCGGGGATGCTTACATGGTTCAGCTGATCAATCAGGAGTATAGCTCACTTTGCAGGCAGTATGATGTTGGTATGAAGGCCTGATGTTTTGACATCAAAAATAAACTATGCTATTATAGCCAAGTCGCCACTTAGTCTAAGTGGTGACTTGTGTGTGTTTATAGGGGAATACATGCATCTGGCGTTTCTGCCGGAATTTCACATTTTAAAATTTCTAAAATAATAAGTTGACACAATCGAACATCTGTTTTATATTAATATTATCAACGAACGGATGTTCTAAAAAGGAGAAAATGTATGGAAAGAGAAGAGAAACAGAAAGCATTAGAAGCAGCACTTGGTCAGATTGAGAAGCAGTTCGGTAAGGGTGCTGTCATGAAGCTTGGAGATTCATCTGATACCATGAACATCGAGACAATCCCAACAGGTTCATTAAGCCTTGATATTGCACTTGGCCTTGGTGGTATCCCTAAGGGAAGGATCGTTGAGATCTATGGACCTGAGTCCAGTGGTAAGACAACAGTTACACTTCACATGATCGCTGAAGTTCAGAAGAGAGGCGGAATTGCAGGCTTCATTGACGCTGAGCACGCTCTTGATCCTGTATATGCCAAGAACATTGGTGTTGATATTGATAATCTTTATATCTCACAGCCAGACTCTGGAGAGCAGGCTCTTGAGATCACAGAGACAATGGTTCGTTCCGGAGCCATTGATATCGTAGTTGTAGACTCTGTAGCAGCCCTTGTTCCCAAGGCAGAGATCGATGGAGACATGGGAGATTCACATGTTGGCCTTCAGGCAAGACTTATGTCACAGGCACTTCGTAAGCTCACAGCTGTTATCAGCAAGTCCAACTGTACTGTAGTGTTTATCAACCAGCTTCGTGAGAAGGTTGGTGTTATGTTTGGTAACCCAGAGACTACAACCGGTGGACGTGCTCTTAAGTTCTATTCATCAGTTCGTATGGATGTTCGTCGTATTGAGGCTATCAAGCAGAACGGCGAGAATATCGGTAACAGAACAAGAGTTAAGGTGGTTAAGAACAAGATTGCACCTCCATTCAAGGAGGCTGAGTTCGATATCATGTTTGGTAAGGGTATCTCTATGACTGGTGATGTGCTTGACCTTGCTGCAAGCGTTGATATCGTCAACAAGAGCGGTGCATGGTATCAGTATGAAGGCGACAAGATTGGCCAGGGACGTGAGAACGCTAAGTTATATCTTGAGAATAATCCTGAGGTCTTTGCAGAGATCAACAACAAGGTAAGAGCTCACTTTGGGCTACAGACTGATGGCGCTGTAGCGACAGCAGAAGAGTCCAAGGAACCAGCTAAGAAGACCAAGGCTTCTAAGGCAGAATAATATAGTACTCGGCAACTTCCCCGGAGGGCTTTGCTTTCCGGGGAAGTTTATTTAAGGGCAGAGAACCCCTCGCCACTTAAAAAGACCTGGCGAGATAAAGCAATATCAATGAGGGAAAATCATAAAGATGAAGCGATATTGTACGGATATAACAGAACTGGATAAGAAGAGATGCAAGGTTTATCTTGATGGAGAATTTGCCTTTGTGCTATACAAGGGAGAGCTTAAGGAATATGGCATTAATGTAGGGGCTGAGATCAGTGAGACAACTTATGAGGAAATCACTACGGTTATACTATCTAAAAGATGTAAGCTCAGAGCTATGAATCTGCTTCAAAAGAAAGACTATACTACAAAGCAGCTACGGGATAAGCTAGATGAAGGGTTATATCCCAAAGAACTGGTTGATGAAGCTATAGAGTATGTGAGGTCATATAAGTACCTGGATGATGAGAGATACGCCAGGGATTACATTTCATATCACATGACAACAAGATCTAAAAACCGGATCATACAGGATCTGACAGGTAAGGGACTCAGTAAGGAGATGCTACATCCAATTATTGAGGAATTATATGCAGAGGAGAGCGGTGATATAGAGTTTGACCAGATAAAGGTATTGCTTGAAAAGAAACACTATGATCCGGGGAGTATTGATTATAAAGAAAAACAGAAGATAATGGCTTTTCTTATGCGGAGGGGATTTCAGATATCCACTATCAGAAAGGCAATGGACTATTTTGATGAAGTATAAATTTAATATTTAAGTAGAAAACCGATAAATGTGTCAGTGGTGGATACAATTGCCATTGACACAATTTATTATTAAAGGTAAAATTTATATGTTGTAATCTTGTATATTAGTGCGCTTATTTCAAGCTAACTATACAAAATATTGTACAATGAAAATTGAATAAGGAGGTGCTCCTGTAATGACCACTGTTATTATTGCAGTAGTAGCAACTCTTGTCATCACAGCTCTCATTACCTGGGTTTTAGCATCAAACTACCACAAGAAGGTGGCTGATGGTAAGATCGGTAGTGCTGAGGAGAGGGCAAGAAAGATTATTGACGAGGCACTCAAGACTGCTGAAGATACAAAGCGTGAGAAACTTTTGGAAGTTAAGGAAGAGTCACTTAAGACACGTAATGATCTTGAAAAAGAAGTCAAGGATCGCAGAAATGAGATGCAGCGTGCAGAGAGACGTATTCAGCAGAAAGAGGAAAACGTCGAGAAGAGATCCGAAGCGATCGAGAGAAGAGAGCAGAGTTTAAGTGCCCGCGAGGAAAACTTAAACAAGAAGACTGAAGAGGTTGCTAAGTTAAATGAACAGAGGCTACAGGAACTTGAAAAAATCTCTGGCTTAACCTCCGAGCAGGCTAAAGAGTATCTTTTAAAGATCGTTGAAGATGATGTGAAGCATGAGTCAGCTATCATGATCAAGAACATGGAAGCTGAGGCGAAAGAAGAAGCAGATAAGAGAGCCAAGGAAATTGTTGTAGGTGCTATCCAGCGCTGTGCAGCAGATCACGTTTCCGAGACTACAATATCTGTAGTTCAGCTCCCCAATGATGAGATGAAGGGTCGTATCATTGGTAGAGAAGGTCGTAACATTAGGACCCTTGAGACAATGACAGGTGTTGACCTTATCATTGACGATACACCTGAGGCAGTAGTTATTTCCGGATTCGATCCAATCCGTAGAGAGGTTGCCCGTATAGCTCTTGAGAAGCTTATTGTAGACGGACGTATCCATCCAGCTAGGATTGAGGAGATGGTTGAGAAGGCTCAGAAGGAAGTAGCTGCCAAGATCAAGGAGGAAGGTGAGAACGCTGCTATTGAAGCTGGTGTTCACGGTCTTCATCCTGAAGTTATCAAGATCCTTGGTCGTATGATGTTTAGAACAAGCTATGGACAGAACTGTCTTAAGCATTCTGTAGAAGTTGCACAGTTGTGCGGACTTATGGCATCAGAGCTTGGACTTGACGTAAGAGTAGCTAAGAGAGCTGGTCTCTTACATGATATCGGTAAGGCTGTTGACCATGAGCTTGAGGGCTCACACATTCAGCTTGGTGTAGATATCTGTAGGAAGTACAAGGAATCACAGGTAGTTATCAATGCAGTTGAGGCTCATCACGGCGATGTAGAGCCACAGTCACTTATAGCAGTTCTTGTACAGGCTGCTGATACAATTTCATCAGCAAGACCTGGTGCTAGAAGAGAGACTCTTGAAACTTACACATCAAGATTAAAAGAACTCGAGGACATCACTAATAGCTTTAAGGGTGTTGATCACTCATTTGCTATTCAGGCTGGTAGAGAAGTCAGAGTAATGGTTGTTCCTGAGCAGGTTACAGATGAAGATATGGTAATTATGGCTCGCGATATTGCCAAGAAGATCGAGGACGAGATGGAATATCCCGGACAGATCAAGGTCAATATCATCAGAGAGAGCAGAGCAACAGATTACGCTAAGTAATTATCACTTTTTCAAAGCATTTAAAGGCTGGCCTTACGGCCAGCCTTTTTTGTAAGGATTTTATAATGAGTAATTTACCCAAAGATTTTTTAGAGAGGATGAAAAACCTCTTTTCAGAAGACGAATATAGTGAGTTTATTAAGGCTTTTGACGCAGATGATGAAAGATTCCACGCATTTCGTATAAATAGCAGCAAATGCACGGATGTTAAAAAGCTTTTAGAGGTGTTAGAGGCTTCTAATACTGAAGATGATCATGGAGAACTGCTTTCCTGTCATGTCCCCTGGGAAGATAGGGGATATTACTATGGAGAAACCATAGCTCCTGGCAAGCACCCTTATCATGAGGCTGGTCTATATTATATTCAGGAGCCAAGTGCTATGGCTCCGGTTCACTTCCTTGACCCAAAGCCAGAGGACAGGGTTTTGGATCTTTGTGCTGCGCCAGGCGGTAAGTCAACACAGATTGCTGATGCCTTAAAGGGCAAAGGCCTGCTTATTACTAATGAAATTAACAGAGACAGAGCTAAGATATTGTCTCTTAACATAGAAAGAATGGGCGTAAGAAACGCCATGGTGGTATCAGAGGATTCTTTCAGACTATCTGAAGTCTTTGAGGGCTATTTTAACAAGATCCTTGTGGATGCTCCCTGCTCAGGTGAAGGGATGTTTAGAAAGAATGAGATAGCTCTTTCTGAATGGTCCTTGGGAAACGTAAAACTATGTGCAAAGCGCCAGAAAGAGATACTTGATAATGCTGCAAAGATGCTGCTTCCAGGAGGAAGGCTTGTCTATTCTACCTGTACCTTTTCTCCTGAAGAGAACGAGCAGAATATTTACGACTTTTTATTAGATCATAATGACTTCCATGTTAAGGAGGTGGTTCTACTTGGCGGTATGGAAAATGGCCGCAAAGAGTGGATCCTTAGTACTGGAACAAAAGATGAAACAGCGCTTTTAGAAACAGAAAGGTCTATACGCCTATGGCCCCACAGAGTGAAGGGCGAAGGACACTTTTTGTGCGTACTTGAGAGAGATGGGGAGGTAGATAGCGACGCTGTAAAAAGCTATGTTCCCGGAGGAAGGTTTATAAGAGCTAAGAGCGAGCAGATTAAACCATTTATGGAGTTTGCTCTTGAAACATTAAAGCTTTCAGATGATAAAGCGGCTGCAAAAAATGGTGATATTGAGCTTGGGCTTACAGATGGAGATATTCTTGGCGGAGGCTTTTTATCCTTTGGAGATCAGATCTATCTTGCACCTTCTGACATGCCATCAACAAATGGACTTAAAGTATTAAGGCCTGGACTTCATCTTGGGGAAATTAAAAAAGGAAGATTTGAGCCTTCCCATGCTCTGGCCCTTGCGATCAAAGCATCCGGGTGCAAACTTTCTTTTGACTTACCTTCAGATAGTCAGGAAATAAGAGCGTACGTAAATGGACAGACTCTTAGGCTTAATTCTGACAGCCCTTTATATAAACAAAAAGGGTGGTGTTTGGTGACTTGTGATGGCTACAGTATTGGCTGGGCCAAGCTTGCAGGTGGAATGCTTAAAAATCACTATCCAAAGGGGCTTAGGATCAATTACTAAATAAGGAAACATATGAAGAAATTACTTGTATATTTAAAGGAATATAAAAAAGAAACTATCTTAGGACCTCTTTTTAAGCTCCTTGAGGCTTCCTTTGAGCTTATGGTTCCCCTTGTTATTGCGTCGATGATAGACAGAGGAATTGTAAGGGGAGATAGACAGCACATAATAAATATGTGTATTGTTCTGATACTTCTTTGTTTTGTTGGCTTTGGATCAGCAGTAACAGCTCAGTTTTTTGCAGCAAAGGCTGCTGCAGGTTTTGCCAAGAAGGTAAAGAGAGCTCTTTTTGATAATATTCAAAAACTGTCCTACGCAGATATAGACCGTGTCGGGACTTCAGCCATGATCACCAGGATGACCAGCGACATCAATCAGGTACAGCAGGGAGTTAACCTTACTATTAGGCTTCTTCTGCGCTCACCCTTTGTTGTATTTGGCGCAATGGTAATGGCCTTTACCATAAATGTTAGACAGTCCCTTATTTTCCTGGTGACAATCATATTATTGTTCCTGGTAGTCGGACTCATCATGAGATGGAGTATACCTCGCTATGGTCAGATACAGTCAGGACTTGACGAGCTTCTTTCTCTCACCAGAGAGAACCATACTGGCGTAAGAGTCATTCGAGCTTTTTCTCTGGAACAAAAGGAAAAAGAAAACTTCAGTGACAAAAATAATTCTTTAAAGGATCTGCAGGTATTTGTTGGAAGTATAACAGCTCTGATGAATCCTGTTACTTATGCAATTCTAAATCTGGCGGTAGCCTTTCTTATTTACAGGGGAGCTATTCTGGTTGATGCTGGAGACCTTACCCAGGGACAGGTTGTTGCCCTCTATAACTATATGGCACAGATACTGGTTGAACTTATTAAGTTTGCAAACCTCATCCTTACTGTTACAAGAGCAATAGCCTCAGGAAACAGAGTTCAGGAGATGTTAGAGCTTAAGAGTTCCATGGAAGATGGAACAGTTACCGAGTTTGTACCATCAGATAGTCACATTGAATTTAACAATGTGTCTATGAGATATCAGGGGGATATGGAAGATTCACTGGAAGGCCTTGATATCAAGATAAAAAGAGGTGAGAGGATTGGCGTTATTGGCGGAACTGGCAGCGGCAAAAGTACGCTGATAAACCTTATCCCCAGATTTTACGATGTGAGGGAAGGCTCTGTCGTCATCGATGGACGAAACGTAAAAGAGTACCGATTGGATGCCCTTAGGGAGAGGATAGGAATTGTGCCTCAAAAGGCAGTTCTTTTCCAGGGAACCATAAGGGACAATATCAGGTGGGGAAAAGAAAACGCAACAGATGAAGAAATCTATGAGGCCCTTACCATAGCACAGGCAAAAGAAATTGTTGATGGAAAAGAAAAGGGGCTTGATGAAGTAGTATCTCAGGGTGGTAAAAACTTCTCCGGTGGACAAAAGCAAAGGCTTACTATCGCAAGGGCACTTGTCAGAAAGCCTGAAATCCTTATTTTGGATGACAGCGCATCAGCACTGGATTTTCTTACTGATAAAAAGCTTCGCGGCGCTATAGCCTCAATGGATAACCCTCCAACTACATTTATCGTGTCCCAGAGAGCGTCTTCTGTACTTGGCTGCGACAGGATAATAGTCCTTGATGACGGCAAGGTTGCTGGCATTGGAAGTAGTGATGAGCTTTTGATCAAATGCGAAACATACAGGGAAATATATGATTCTCAGTATAAGAAGGAGGGCGACCTATGAAGAAAAATACTTTAAAAAAAGTCCTCCGATATGTTTCGAAATATCACTTCCTTATTGCGCTGTCAATGATCCTGGCGGTTTTGACAGCTCTTTTGTCACTGTATGTTCCTATTCTTGCAGGAAATGCCATAGATCTTCTTACAGGTAAAGGCGCTGTGAATTTTCAGAAAGTGACACAGATACTGGTAAGGATAGCTATATGTGTTCTTGGTATTTCTTTTGCCCAGTGGTACATGAACAGGATCAACAACAGAATAACCTTTAATGTGGTCAGGGACGTAAGGAAGGACGCCTTTGAAAGACTGCAGGTATTGCCACTTTCTTACCTTGATAGAAAACCTACTGGAGAGATCGTTTCAAGGATAATCTCAGATGTTGACCTGTTTGCAGACGGCCTTTTAATGGGATTTACACAGCTGTTTACTGGAGTTGTGACAATAATTGGAACTTTGGCATTTATGTTCTACCTTAACTGGTCCATAGCTGCCATTGTTGTGGTTTTGACGCCGCTTTCTCTTTTGCTTGCAAGATTTATAGCCACCAAGAGCTTTGCGCTATTCAAGGAGCAAAGTAGTGCAAGGTCTGATCAGACGGCGTTTGTGGATGAGATGGTAGGAAACCTTTCTGTTGTAAAGGCTTTTGCCCATGAGGATGAAAACCTTTCTGTCTTTGACAAGATCAATGACAGGCTGGAAGAAAGCAGCATAAAAGCTACATTTATTTCATCCCTTACTAATCCCGGAACCAGATTTATTAACAATATTGTCTATGCAGCAGTGGCTCTTTTTGGATCATTTGCGTGCCTTGCTGGCGGTATGACTGTTGGAGGACTTACCATTTTCCTTAGCTATGCCAATCAGTACACCAAGCCATTTAATGAGATTTCCGGAGTTATCACAGAACTTCAGAATGCTCTTGCCTGCGCTGAAAGGGTTTTTGAACTTATTGATGAGAAGGCAGAGAATGCTGACGACAGCTTTGATGAGCTTCATAAAAATCTTGATGGCAATGTAAAGATAGAGGATGTATCTTTTTCATATGACAAGAAAATGAGCCTGATTGAGGGCCTTAATCTTGATATCAAAAAAGGTGAGAGAGTTGCAATTGTTGGACCTACCGGTTCTGGTAAGACTACACTTATAAACCTTTTGATGCGTTTTTATGATGTGGACCAGGGATCAATAAATATTGACGGGCATGATATACGGCTTCTTAAGAGAAAAGATCTTAGAAGTAACTTTGGTATGGTCCTTCAGGAAACCTGGTTAAGAAGTGGCACCATTAAGGAAAACATAACCCTTGGAAGAGAGGGCTTTACTGACGAAGAAATAATAGAGGCAGCAAAGGCTTCCCACGCCCACAGCTTTATCAAGAGACTTCCTGAGGGTTATAACACAGTCATTTCAGAAAATGGCGGCTCTCTATCCCAGGGACAGAAGCAGCTTTTGTGTATTACAAGAGTCATGCTAAAAGTTCCACCAATGCTGATACTTGATGAAGCTACATCTTCCATAGACACAAGGACGGAGATCCGAATTCAGAAGGCATTTAACAAGATGATGCAGGGTAGGACCAGCTTTATTGTAGCTCACAGGCTCTCGACCATAAGGGAAGCTGATGTTATCCTTGTAATGAAGGATGGCCACATAATAGAACAGGGTGGTCACAGGCAGCTGCTTGACAAGAAAGGGTTTTATAGTGAACTATATAACTCTCAGTTTGCCTGAAATTATTTCCTTGATACTTGTGGCAAGGAGTGGTAAACTGCATGTACGCTTGGAGGATTACTAATGAACAATATTGAAGATACAAGACCTGTTTTTGTAATAGGACATAAAAATCCTGACACAGACTCTATCTGTGCAGCCATAACTTATGCTAACCTCAAAAACAAGGCCTTTGGAGGCAATTATATAGCATGCAGGGCTGGGCACCTCAATGAGGAGACACAGTTTGTTTTATCGCACTTTGGTGTAGATGTTCCTGCTTATATCAAGGATGTCAGAACTCAGGTAAGAGATATGGAGATCAGAAGACTTGATGGAGTTACAAGTGATCTCTCTTTAAAAAATGCCTGGGCAAAGATGAGAGATGCTGATGTTGTAACTCTTTGTGCCACAGAGGGCGACAAACTTACAGGAATTGTTACAACCAATGATATCGTAGAAACCTATATGGATGTTATCGATCCACACATCCTTTCTCAGGCTAAGACTTCATATAAGAACATAGTTGAGACCCTTGATGGAGAGCTCATTGTGGGAAATATCGAGGACAGCCTTGAAAGTGGTAAGGTGGTCATAGCAGCTGCAAGCCCTGAGATGATGGAAAATGTCATTGAAAAGGGCGACATTGTTATTTTGGGAAACAGATACGAAACTCAGCTGTGCGCTATTGAACTTGAAGCTTCCTGCATCATAGTATGTGAAGGGGCTGAGGTTACAAGGACAATTAAGAGCCAGGCTACTGAACATGGAACCAGGATCATTACAACACCCCATGACACCTTCGTTGTAGCAAGGCTTATCAATCAGAGTATGCCAATAGATTACATCATGAAAAAAGATAATCTGGCTACTTTCTATATGGACGACTTTATAGAGGATATCCAGGAAGTAATGGCTTCCATGAGGCACAGATATTTCCCTGTCCTTGATAAGAACGACAACTATATTGGTATGATCAGCCGAAGGAATTTCCTTGGCGCTCACAAAAAGCAGATGATCCTTGTGGATCACAACGAGAAGAATCAGGCAGTTAATGGCGCAGATTCTGCAGATATCCTGGAGATCATCGATCACCACAGACTTCGCACCATTGAGACTTCAGGTCCTGTGTTCTTTAGAAATCAGCCTCTTGGATCAACCTGCACCATCATCTATCTGATGTACAAGGAGTATGGTGTTGAGATAGATCCTAAAACAGCAGGACTTTTACTTGCAGCGATCCTTTCTGATACGCTTATGTTCAGATCTCCAACCTGCACCCAGGTAGACAGAAACGCAGGAGAGGAGCTCTCTAAGATTGCGCAGATAGATTATGAGGAATTTGCAAAAGAGATGTTCCATGCAGGATCTAACTTAAGTGGCAAGAGTGCCTCTGAGATCCTTCATCAGGACTTTAAGAAATTTACAGTAGATGATCTTACAATTGGAATCGGACAGATCAATTCAATGAGCTCAGAGGAGCTTGTTGAGATAAAAAGCAGAATTGAACCGGAACTTAAGAGTGTTACCGGTGATGATGGCCTTGATATGATCTTCTTTATGCTCACAAACATCATCGATGAATCATCAGAGATCATCTTTTCAGGCAATAAGGCCCTGCACACCATCAACAGTGCATTTGGCCTTTCTGCTGAGGGTAACAGCGTAGTCCTTCCAGGTGTTGTTTCACGAAAAAAACAGCTTCTTCCTGCAATTGTTGAGGCAATGCAGCAGTAATATAATAAAATAAAATACTAAGTATTGGGGGATGCTAAGTATGGATGAACTTAGAAAGCTTTTACTTCATGAGGTGGTTTCACTTTACGGACCTTTACAGGGGCAGAGTATTGGAGCCATTATCATTCCGGCATTTATCGGAGATTTTAAAAAGGTACTCGATGGAGCAGAAACCACAGATGAGGTGTTTGAAGAGTACATGACAGAGGACAAGAAGATACATCTTATCCTTGAAGGCAGAAAGAGTCTGGGAGCAAAGGGGCCAAGACTTGAGATAACAGGCGCAGTTGTCAATGATAAAAGACTAAAGCTCACTGAGGAACATTGCTACGTCTAAGCTAAAGAGTTATTTTTATTCTTGAATAAGGGTAAGTACTGTGCTAAACTAAAAAAGCTGTGGATGGCCACAGCTTCCATATTTGCCGGCATGTCGGAATGGCAGACGATGCAGACTCAAAATCTGTTGTGGGTAACCACGTGTGGGTTCAAGTCCCACTGCCGGCACTAAAAAAGTCAATGGAGTTTTCCATTGACTTATTTTTGTAATTTTGCATCCTTTGCCATGTACCATGCAAGTACGTGGTGTGACTGGAGGAAATCTCCTCTGAATATTTTTTCCCTGATCTCATCTTCGGATAATAGAACTACATTTAAAAACTCTGTATCATCAAGATGCTGACTTGATCTCTTTTCGCAGTCTGTTGCCAGATAGATGTGCATATTGTTTGTTGCAAGGGTAGCATTGGCTGGCATTGTGATAAGGTGTTTTATGTTCTCCGAAGCGTAGCCGGTTTCTTCAAGAAGTTCTCTTTTAGCAGCCAAAAGAGCATCTTCTTCTGTAGCGATGGTGTTTTCTTTTGTTATATAGGGTACATCGCTTTTTTCCAAATATTCGATGCCACCAGCCGGGAATTCAGTGGTTACAGAATCAATTCCATGCCTGTACTGCTTGACGCAGATATATTTATCATCCTTCGTTTTTGCCACTATTATTACGAAGCTGTGCTTGGAATAATTATAGACGGGACCTATCTCGGCGCTATTTGGAAGCCTGTAAATATTTCGTCTGAAATCGATCCATGCGTCCTGTATAATATGTTCTTCCTTGATAAGTTCCCACTTGAGATTATCTGACATAAAATGAGTGCTCCTTAGATTTTGCATTTTAACAACAGAATTGTATAGGATATTTAGTAAAAAGAAAAGCCAAAACGTGTTATTATATATTTGTATGAACTTAAAAAAGTATATGGCGGTGGCGAAATATGAAACTTGTTTCAGTAGACAAGCTTGAACCAGGACTTGTAGTATCCGAAAATATCTATACCCTTGATGACAGACTGGTTTTGCCTAAGGGGACTATTCTTGATGAAAAGGATATCGAAAGGATACGTTCCTATTCTTTATACAATATCTTTGTAGAGGAAGAGAAAAAGCCTGTTGTCCCAAAACAGGAAAAAGCTGATTCCGCTAGTCTTTCCTACTCTGAAAAACTCAAAAACACAGAGGAATTCATCAGGTTTAAACAGCATATTGAAGACAACGCTGAAAAGCTTGAAGAGTCATTCAGGCTCCTTGCCAACGATTCTATTCCTCTTGATGTAGATAAACTAACTGAGCCTGTATATCATCTGTTCGTAGAGGCTGGTGGAACAGCGGGAGTGTTTGATATGCTCCATAACCTCAGGGACAGCAGCGATGAAGTCTATATGCACAGCCTTAATGTTTCACTTATTTCCAATACACTTGCAACATGGATGAGACTTCCAAATAGCAAGATCCAGCTGGCAACTGCAGCAGGGCTTTTACATGATATTGGAAAGGTTTTGATGCCTCCAGAGCTTCTTGGTAAAAACAAGCAGCTTACTGACTATGAGCAGAGAACCATGAATGAGCACGTAATTAAGGGGTATGAGCTTGTAAAGGACAAGGATATTAATACCCATATTAAAAATGCCATCATTATGCATCATGAGAGAAGGGATGGCTCAGGTTTCCCATTCCATCTAAAAAATGATCAGATAGATGAGATAGCTTCTATTGTGGCAGTGGCAGATGTTTATGATTCCCTTACCACCAGAAAAAAATACAGGGAACCGATCTGTCCGTTCTATGTTATCCAGCAGTTTGAAAACGAGGGACTTGATAAGTATGACCCTAATACCATACTTACTTTCCTTAGCAATATTGTTAATACCTTTATTGCCAACAGGGTTATGTTAAGTAATGGTATGACTGGTGAGATAATCTTTGTTAATCCAGAGCATCTTGCAAAACCTGTGGTAAAGTGCGGAGAAAAGTATATTGATCTTGTGAAAAATAAAGGACTTTCCATAGTTGCACTGGTGTGATGCAACTTGCACAAAAACTGGAAACGAAAATTGTAAAAAGCGTTTCTTGTTTTTGATTGCCTTGTCTGTTAGTATTTAATTACGGAAACCCATTGTAAGGAAACTAGTTTCCTGTGTCTATGAAAAGCCTATGGATAGGCGGAATGGAGTAATATGGCTGACAGATCAAAAGTGATTTTTGGAAATGTTATAAGTGATAAAGATTATAAAAAAGCACTTAAGTCCAAGAAAAAATTTGTAAAAAAGTACGGAGATGACTCCGCAGTAGATTATAAAATAAAGGTTTCAGATAATTCTGTGATCGGACCTATCCTTGGGGTTAAAACGATAGATGTTACTGCTAAGATTCCAGCTGATGAAGGGACCATGGACACTGAAAAGGGAATCATTGTTGGAAACATCAGAATGGGATTTGGCCATTATAGAATTTCTATGGCAATAGCTTCTTACGCCCACCATCTGGGCTATACTCCTTACTGGATGGATCTTAATTCCTACAAGGAAACCACCTGCACCAAGGTTATTGGAGCACAGAATGACCTTTATTCATTAGGTTCAAGGTTATCAAGATTTTACCTCTTTAATAAATTTGTCTGGGAGCCCACTAACTATGAAGGCTTCAGGGCACTTTCATATAACTCTTCAGATCAGAAGAATGCAGAGCTGATGGCACCTGTGTACAAGAATGTTCCTAAGGATATTCCTGTTATCGCAACCCACGTATGGCCTGCTCAGGCAGCTATTCATGCAGGAATGAAGTATGTTGTCAATGCAATTCCTGACAACTGGCCAATGGCTCTTCATTTATCTGAAGGCTCAGTGCACACCATCCAGTGCAGAAATGCCTACATGGGCTATCGAATTCTTAATGGCATGGCCAAAAAAGAAGTCTTAAAGCCAATGCCTTCTGAATCCCTTATCTACACTGGACATTATATTGACTACGAGCTTGTGGAAAATATAGAAAAGGATTGCAACGCCAGAATAAATAGGAAAAAGAATTCAAGGCCCATGAGATTTCTTTTGACCATCGGCGGAGCCGGCGCTCAGAAAGAGATCTTTGCAGAGATAATAAAGCACCTTATGCCATATATCGAAAAGGGCATAGCTGCACTGTATGTCAATGTTGGAGATTACAGAAATGTCTGGGATGAGCTTAAAAAAGAAATCCCCGAGATGAGTAAGATTGCAATCGATCATATGGATAATTGGGAGGATACTCTGGAGTTTTCAGAGACAGCTCTGAATGAGAACATAGATGTTACAGGCATTCATGGTTTCTATCACTCAGATATATTTAAGGCTGTCTACACCACAAATCTTCTTATGAGGAGCTGCGATGTGCTTGTGACCAAGCCAAGTGAGCTGGCATTTTACCCGGTTCCCAAGCTCTTTATCAAGAGAGTTGGTAAACATGAGATGTGGGGCGCTATACATTCAGCTGAGATTGGTGATGGAACACTGGAGTGCAGAGACATTCCACATACGATCCAGATGCTTGATCAGTTTCTTGAGACAGATCTTTTGTGCGAGATGTGTGAAAACATTGTTGCAAATAAAAAAGCCGGAATATATGACGGAGCAAAGAAGGTAGTAGAGCTTGCAGTAAAGCTCAGGGAGGCAGGAAAGTAATGGATGGCAAAATGAAACTATCAGGAGCAGCTAAGGCTTCTTATGGACTTGGGGCAGTTGGAAAAGACATGGTATACATGCTTTCCGCTTCATATGTTTTGTATTATTTCCAGGACATCATGGGAGTAAGCGCAGCAGCCATGGGTGTTATCCTTATGGCGGCAAGAGTTTTTGATGCATTTAACGATCCTATCATGGGAGCTATTGTAGCAAAGACCAAGACAAAATGGGGCAAGTTCAGACCCTGGCTCCTTATTGGAACACTTACCAATGCAGTTGTTCTGGCGCTTATGTTTACAGCACCGCCTACGCTTTCGCCATCAGGAATGGTGGCATATGCTGCGGTTACCTACATTGTCTGGGGCGTTACCTATACAATGATGGATATTCCTTACTGGTCAATGATTCCTGCCTTTACTGAGGGCGGAAAAGAGCGTGAGAGTCTTACAACCATGGCCAGATCCTGTGCAGGTGTAGGAAGCGCGCTTATAACCATAGTTACTGTTATGAGCGTATCTTTTCTTGGACACTTCTTTGGCGCTGAGGGGATCACAGACAGGGAAGTTGAGAGAATCGGCTTTTCCTACTTTGCCATCATTATTGCGGTTTTATTCATACTCTTTACAGTTATCTGCTGCATCAATGTAAAAGAAAAATCTACAGTTGAGATGAAGACAGCCAGCATCAAAGAGATGTTCAGGGCCCTTCTTCAAAACGATCAGGCTATGGCAGTTGTAGTAGCCATCGTCGTTGTTAACTGCTCGATTTACATCACATCCAATCTTGTTATATACTTTTTTAAATACGACTTTGGCGGAACAGGATGGAAGGGAGACTATACTCTTTTCTCAACCTTTGGCGGCGGAATCCAGATCCTGGCCATGATGCTGCTTTATCCATTCCTTAGAAGATTCTTTACTTCGATCCAGATTTACTTTGTCAGCATGGGAATGGCTATCTGCGGATATATTTCACTTCTGATCCTGGCATCAACATCCATGAATAATGTATTTCTTTTATTCATTCCTGCATTTTTCATCTTTGCAGCTAACGGAATGCTTGCAGTTATCACAACAGTATTTCTTGCTAACACTGTTGACTATGGAGATCTTAAGAACAACCGAAGAGATGAGTCAGTAATATTCTCTATGCAGACCTTTGTTGTTAAGCTTGCATCAGGAGTTTCAGCACTTATAGCTTCACTTGCACTTCAGATCCTTGCTCTTAGCAATGAAACTGAAGAAGGGGCTGGACTTGTTGATTATTCAGCTGGAGTTAATACGATGCAGAAGATGGGACTTAGGATGGCTATGACCATCATTCCTATAATCGGAATTATCTTTGCCATCTTCTGGTTTAAGAAAAAGTATATCCTTACCGATGAAAAACTGCAGGAAATCTCTGTAGAACTGGTTAAGAGAAAGACCATAGAAGCTGAAAATCAGTCTGCCAATTAAGTTATCTTAAAGGGGGATAATATGAAATCTGAGAGCATAGTTATCAGCACTAATGAAGGCAATATCGATAAAGTTCTTGAAGTAGTTGAAGCTTTTTCCAAGGACCTTGACCACAAGGCTGGTCTTAGGATCAGACTTCTTGCTGAAGAAACCATGAACCTTATCCGTTCGATCACAGGAGAGATGGATGCTGAGTTCTTCCTGGAAAGAGATGACAATCAGGTCAGGCTCCATCTTAATACCAACACCATCATGTTTGCAGCAAAGAGAAAAGAGCTGATGGAAATATCTACTTCCAAGGAAAATGCTGCAGCTAAGGGCTTTATGGGAAAGATAAGAGAGGTCTTTGAGCTTGCTATGCTTCCTAAGGATGAAAGAAGCGCAAGAGAGTCAAGGATCGGAATGATGGGACTTGTTGATCCCACAGCTCTTTCAGCTACTTCTTCTGAGACCTGGAAGATGAGTAACTACAAAGACAGCGTTGATAAGATGGATCAGGACACTGAATTTGCCCAGGAAGCAAGAAACGAGCTTGAAAGATCCATACTTGGAAACATAGCAAAAGAAGTCGAGATCTCCATTATTGGAGACGACGTAAAGATGACTATCATATACGATCTATAAATTATTATTCTTCATCATTACCTGAAAAGGCTTTCCGATGTAGCATTTTAGCTATTTTCGGAAAGCTTTTTCGTTGTAATATAAAGGTTTTTGTAGTATTCTATATGTTGTAGAATTAGTTACAAAATGTCCAAATTCAGACACAACATGTAGAAGATTGACTGATATATGATGAACTGTGATACAGCACAAAAGTTAATCCCGGAATTTTTAGATGATGACCTGGACAATCAGGAACTTTCGGATTTTATCGATCACATTGAATCCTGCCCTGAATGTAAGGAAGAGCTCACCATCCAGTTCCTTGTGAAGGTAGGTATGAAGAGACTTGAGGATGGCAATACCTTTAACCTCAACAAGGAACTTGAAATTCTGCTTAGCGACGCCAAAAAGAGGCTATCGGTAAGAAGGTCACTGGTCCTTCTTAGCTTTGGCCTTGAGATTGCTGTGGCTTCTATGCTGGCTATTTGTCTTTTACTTCTAATAGCACTTTGATCCCGGGGGGATTTATGTCAGATACAACGCTTTTAATTGATGGAAACAAGCTAATAAGGGATGCATTTTACGCAATCCCGGATTTCACCGATGCTGATGGCAATCACATCGGTGGTATTTATGGTGCTTTTTATAAGATAAAAGAGCTTTTATCTGGTGCAGATGGCCAGACTTTCAAGATTACCTTTGACTCTGAAACAGGCTCTTTTTCCAAAGACGTTCTGTGGCAGATTGGCAAGGTAAAAGAGCTTATAGAAAAAGGCGCTGTTATAAAGGCAGGAGAAGAGACTGATATCACAGATGATGTTAAGAGCTTTGTTGAAAATACTCTTTTGAGCTTTTCACCTTCTGGGGAGGTTAAGGAAACTCCAAAATTTAAACATAGCCTTGTTGTGACCTCTGACCTTAACGAAGTTGAAGATATTTTTAAGAGAGCTTCTGAGAGCGAAAGAGTATCCTACTATTTTGCAATAGATAAAAAGGATGGAGCGTTTCTTTCAAAAAAAGCATTAGGCCTTTCTGTTTGTTTTGATGAGACTACAGCATATTATATCCCTGTAGTTAACTTTATTACCGCTGATTATCTTGGCAAAAAACTATCTGAACTTAGTAAGGTTTCATCTCTTGTGACCTTTGATATTAAAGAGAGTTTTTGTTTTTACATACCCTTTGAAATTGAGAATAGGGAAAATGGCTATGAAGATGACGATAAATTATCATCATCTCCAAGATGCTTTGATGTGCTGATAGGAGCATATCTTAACAATCCACTTAAAAATGATTATGAGATCCATGATATCTCCAAGGAGTATCTTGGAATACCCCTTCAGAAAAAGAGCGATGTTTTTGGCAAGACTGCTTTATCAGAAGTTGATGAAAATATACTTTCTGATTATATGGGCAAAGCTGCCTTCATTTGCTATGCTTCATCGCCGCTGATCCTTAAAAAACTCAGTAAGTCTGGGATGGAAAAGCTCTTTTACAATATTGAGATGCCACTTTCCTATATCCTGTTTGCAATGGAAAAAGAGGGTATCATCGCCAAAAAGGATGCCCTTAAGGAATATGGAGATAAGCTTGGCGTAAGGATCGCAGAGCTTGAGAAGACCATATATGAAGCAGCAGGATGTGAGTTTAATATCAATTCACCCAAGCAGCTTGGAGAGATACTGTTTGAGAAGCTTGGACTTCCTGCGGAGAAAAAGACAAAATCCGGTTACTCAACTGCAGCGGATGTTCTTGAAAAGCTTGCTCCTGACCACAAGGTTGTGGCAGATGTACTTGAATACAGGGGACTTGCCAAGCTTAAGTCCACCTACGCAGATGGGCTTGCTGCGTTCATAGAGTCTGATGGCAGGATACACACCAGTTTTAACCAGACAATAACAGCTACAGGCAGGATAAGCTCTACAGAGCCAAACCTTCAGAACATCCCAATGAGAACAGAACTGGGAAGGCTCATAAGAAAAGTCTTTGTTCCAAAGGACTCCTGCGTTTTTGCTGATGCGGATTATTCCCAGATCGAGCTTCGTATTTTGGCCCATATGTCAGAGGACCAGGGGCTTATAAGTGCCTACCACGAAGGCGATGATATCCACAGGATCACTGCAAGTAAGGTTTTCCACGTTCCCTTTGAAGAGGTAACGCCGCTTCAGAGGCGAAACGCCAAGGCTGTTAACTTTGGTATCGTGTACGGAATGAGTAATTATGGTCTTTCACAGGACCTTTCAATATCTGTTTCTGAGGCAAAAGAGTATATGGCAAAATACTTTGATACTTACCCTGGAGTAAGGACCTATCAGGACAGAGTTATACAGGAAGCCAAAAACAAGGGCTACAGCGAAACGCTGTTTGGAAGAAGACGCCCTATTCCTGAGCTCAAGGCAGGGAACTTCATGATGAGACAGTTTGGAGAAAGAGTTGCCATGAATGCTCCTATCCAGGGAACTGCAGCAGATATCATGAAGATAGCCATGATAAATGTCTTTTTTGCCCTTAAGAAAAAATCTCTTAAATCAAGGCTGATCCTTCAGATCCATGATGAACTTGTAATAGAGACTTATCAGGATGAAGAGGATTTAGTTAAAGATATTCTGGTAAAAGAGATGGAAAGAGCAGCAGATCTTTCTGTACCTCTTGAAGTAGACTGTCACACAGGAAGTGACTGGTATGAAGCAAAGTAAACTTTCTACTTTAAAAACCAACATAATAGGTATAACCGGAGGCGTTGGCGCAGGTAAGAGCACAATCCTTGACTACATAAAAGAAAACTATAATGCAAGGGTGATCTACTCGGACCAGGTTGCCAACGATATCAAGAAAAGAGGGTATCCGGCCTACGATGAGCTTGTTGAACTTCTTGGAAGGGAAGTCCTTGATAGTGACCTTGAGATAGATAAGGCTAAGATGGCAGAAGCAATATTTCGGGATAAAACTCTTCTTGATAAGGTCAATAATGTTTTGCATCCTGCAGTAAATACCTTTATTATTAGTATTATAGACAAGGAAAGAACTGCAAGGGAGCATGATTTTGTCATTGTTGAGGCAGCTCTTTTGATAGAAAACGGATACAAAGATATTGTTGATGAGCTTTGGTATGTCTATGCAGATGAGGACACAAGGCGAAAAAGGCTCAAGGCTTCAAGAGGCTATTCTGATGACAAGATCTCTAACATCTTTAAGGGACAGCTAAGTGAAGCAGAATTTAAAAAACACTGTGACTTCATCATTGATAACAGCAGTTCTGAAAGCGATGCTTTCAAACAGATAGATAATAAACTTGGGGAGTGGAAAAAAGATGGCAAGTTTAGAACAGCAGGATCAGAAGGTAGTATACGGACTTGATATTGGAACCAGAAGCGTTGTGGGTACTGTGGGATACATGAATGACGGTAAGTTCAATGTCATAGCTCAGGCTGTTGAAAAGCACGAGACAAGAGCTATGCTTGATGGACAGATCCACGATATCGGTAAGGTTGGTGCCACTATCAGAAAGGTTACGGACAGACTGGAGCAGCAGACAGATATCCATCTGACTGACGTATGTATTGCAGCCGCTGGTCGTGTGCTTAGAACTGTTCGCACTACATATGAATATGAGTATCCGGATGGACATGAGATAACTGATGAGGATATCTATAACCTGGATTCCGGAGCTGTAGAAAAAGCTTATCAGGAGTTCCTTTCACAAAATACTCTGGATATTAAGTTTTATCTGGTTGGTTATTCGGTAATGCACTATTACTTAAATGGCTATCAGATCGCAAACCTGGAAGGGCACAATGCCGGCAAGGTAAGTGTTGAGCTCATAGCAACTTTCCTTCCTGATGATTGCGTAGATGGTCTTTATAAGGCCTGTGAGAGAGCGGACCTTAAGGTTGCCAATCTGACACTGGAGCCTATTGCGGCTATGATGGTTGCAATCCCTGACAGATTCAGGATGCTGAATCTTGCCCTTGTTGACGTTGGTGCAGGTACATCCGATATCTGTATAACTGACGATGGCACTATCACAGCTTATGGCATGCTTCCAATTGCCGGAGATGACGTAACAGAGATCATTGCCCAGCACTGTCTTGTTGATTTCAATACAGCTGATGAGATAAAGATCACAACAAGCCATGCTGAGAAGGCTGAATATACTGATATCATGGGACTTACAAAGGTAATTACCGCCAAAGAGGTAGCCAAGATAGTTAAGCCCAAGGTTGATGAGATGGCTCAAAGAGCTACTGCAGAGATCAAAAAGCTTAATGGTGACAAGCCAGTAAGCGCCGTATTTGTAGTAGGCGGCGGTGGATGTGTTCCAGGATACACCAAGGCAATTGCCAAGGAAATGGATATTCCAGAGGAGCGTGTTGCCCTTCGAGGCGAAGAGGTAATGAAGGATATTACCTTCCTTAACAACGATGGCATTGAAAGAGACTCACTTCTTGTTACGCCTCTTGGTATCTGCATAAGCTACTATCAGGAAGCTAACAACTTTATCTTTGTTTCCTTTAATGGCGTTCAGACCAAGATTTATGACAACGGTAAATTGCAGATCGTGGATGCTGCAATGCAGGCTGCTTTCCCTAATGAGGATCTTTTCCCTAAGAGGGGCGCTGAGCTGCGTTATACAGTAAATGGAAAAGAGAGAGCATCTCGCGGTGAACCTGGAGAAGCTGCAGTTATCCAGCTCAATGGTAAGCCAGCTGACATTCACTCCAAGATCCATGCCAATGACATCATTGAAGTTAAGCCATCAACAGCCGGAGCACCAGGTAAGGCTACTGTTGAAACCATTCCGGAGTTTAAGACCAAGTTTAACGTTGTTGTAAATGGCAAAAATGTTGAGGCTTCCAAGTATGCCACTGTAAATGGCCAGGCTCAGAGCGGATATTATGATATTAAGGCAGGTGATGAAGTCAAGATCCTTGATTACAATACAGCGGCTCAGATTGCTGAGCTTATGGATATCAAGATCACAGAAGATACAGTGATCATTGTTAACAACGAGCGTGGAGATGCAAATACTCCTGTTTATGAGAACTTCAAGATCGACTTTAAGGATCAGGAAGATGTGATCATGGACTATTACAAGGATTTCCCTAATGCTGATGCAGAGGCTATCCGCCAGTCCAATCAGGCCACATTTGACAATATGGATATGGAGAAGCGCTTAACTCAGGACAGGAATGGTCAGCTTTCATTCGAAGACCTTCCTGATGATGACGGAACCTATGTTAAGTCTGGCGCTTCTTCAGCTGATGCCAGCGAAGTTAAGAACATACTTGCCCATGACCTTCATGTAGTAGTCAATAATGATGCTATTACACTTCATGGCAAGTCAGATTACATTTTTGTAGATATATTTGATGCCATAGACTTTGACCTTTCTAAGCCTAATGGCAGAGCTATCGTTACCACACTTAACGGCGCTACACCAGATTACATGCAGCCTATCCACGAGGGTGACAAGATAGAGGTTTATTGGAAATAAGTTTTTGGGAGAGTTTTAGTTTTGCGTTTTACAACAATAGCCAGCGGAAGCAGCGGCAACTGCACCTACGTGGGCAGCGACAACACACATATACTTGTTGATGCAGGTATCAGCAAAAAGAGAATTGAAGAAGGCCTTAATGAACTTGAGCTTTCACTTACTGATATAAGTGCTATTTTCGTGACCCATGAGCATACAGACCATATAGCTGCCATAAAGACTATTTTAAAAAAGCATGATATTCCTGTTTATGCCACAGCTGGTACCATTACAGGGATATTAAATACAGACAAAAAGGGTGAGATCTCAGACTCATCCTTTATAACTGTAAGGGCCGATGAAGCTATCCCTGTTGGCGATATGATCATAAATCCTATGACAATTTCTCATGATGCTCTTGAACCTTGTGGATATAGGGTGTATTGTGGTGAGAAAAAGATTGGAATAGCAACAGACCTTGGCTGTTACAATGACTATACAGTAGAGAGCCTTTCAGGGTGTGATGCTCTTTTACTTGAAGCCAATCACGATGTGAGGATGCTTCAGACAGGTCCTTACCCCTATGTTTTAAAGTCCAGGATCCTTGGAGACAGAGGCCATTTATCCAATGATAAGAGCGGCGAGCTTTTATGTAAGCTTATAAGCGACAAGATGAAGGGGGTATTTCTTGGACATCTGTCAAAAGAAAATAACCTGCCTGAGCTTGCTTATGAGACTGTCCGGGTGGAAGTTGACATGTCCAGTATTCCTTTTAATTCCGGTGATTTTCCGATCATGGTGGCAGACAGAAACTGTCTTTCACCTGTACTTGAGTTCTGATCTGTTTGACATCAGCCCCGGTATCCGGGGCTGTACTAATAAACACATATCCAGGAGGAGCTATGAATAAAACTATCATCACAGTAGTAGGAAAAGACACAGTGGGCATTATTGCCAAGGTTTGTACTTACCTTGCAGATACCAGCATCAACATTTTGGATATCTCACAGACAATTGTAAGTGGATATTTTAATATGATGATGATCGTGGACATGGCAGGAACAGATAAGCAGTTTAATACTGTTGCTGATGAGCTTGAAGCACTTGGAAAGGAAATTGGAGTTGTGATCAAGTGCCAGAAAGAAGAAATCTTCGACTCCATGCATAGGATCTGAGGAGGTAAATATGATCAATATACATGAAGTTGTAGAAACTAATGAGATGATTGAAAAGGAAAACCTGGATGTCAGGACCATAACACTGGGTATCAGCCTTTTAGATTGCATAGACTCTGATTTAGACAGATTATGTGACAAGATCTATAACAAAATTTATGAAACAGCAAAAGACCTTGTAAAAACCGGAGACCAGATTTCAAGAGAATTTGGTATTCCAATTGTAAATAAAAGAATTTCAGTAACACCTATTGCCCTTGTTGGCGGAGCTGCCTGCAAAACTCCAAGTGACTTTGCCAAGATTGCAGCCACCCTGGATAAGGTTGCCAAGGCGGTTGGCGTTAATTTTATCGGCGGATATTCAGCACTTGTCAGTAAGGGAATGACTGAGGCTGACAGACTTCTTATAGAATCTATTCCTGAAGCTCTTTCTACTACGGACGTTGTATGTTCATCAATTAATGTAGGCTCAACCAAGACCGGTATCAATATGGATGCTGTGCGCCTTATGGGAAGCATTGTAAAAAAGACTGCAGAGGCTACAAAAGAAGCAGATTCTCTTGGATGTGCCAAGCTTGTAATATTCTGTAACGCTCCTGATGACAACCCATTTATGGCGGGAGCCTTCCATGGTGTAACTGAGGCTGATAAGATCATTAACGTCGGCGTCAGCGGACCAGGCGTTGTTAAGACAGCCCTTGAAAAGGTCAGAGGAGAGAACTTTGAAGTTCTTTGTGAGACCATCAAAAAGACTGCCTTTAAGGTAACAAGAGTAGGACAGCTCGTTGCTCAGGAAGCATCAAAGCGCCTTGGAGTACCTTTTGGTATTATCGATCTGTCCCTTGCTCCTACACCAGCAATTGGTGATTCGGTTGCTGACATCCTTCATGAGATTGGAGTTGAGCATGCTGGAGCTCCTGGTACAACAGCAGCCCTTGCACTTCTAAATGACCAGGTTAAAAAGGGCGGTGTTATGGCATCCTCTTATGTTGGAGGTCTTTCTGGAGCATTTATTCCCGTCAGCGAAGATCAGGGCATGATCAATGCTGTTGAGGCTGGAGCACTTTCTCTTGAGAAGCTTGAAGCAATGACCTGTGTGTGTTCTGTAGGACTTGATATGATAGCAATTCCTGGAGATACCAAGGATACAACCATCGCAGGTATCATCGCTGACGAAATGGCAATTGGTATGATCAACCAGAAAACAACTGCAGTTCGTCTCATTCCTGTAATTGGTAAGGGTGTAGGTGAAACAGTAGAGTTTGGCGGACTTCTTGGCTATGCGCCGATAATGCCAGTAAATCAGTTTTCCTGCGACGACTTTGTAAACAGAGGCGGTAGAATTCCAGCTCCAGTTCATAGCTTTAAAAACTAATGGTATAATAAAAGAGTAAAGCTAACCAAGTGGAGGTGTTGATGAAGTACTTCTGGCTTGAGAAATCTCTTTTACCACAGGAAATGGGATATGAGCTCTTTTCGGCAGAGCATATTGTGTCCCTTCTGATCATATTAGTTTTAAATATCATTTTATATTCTGCTTTTTGCAAGATGGATGGCAAAAAGCAGAATATATTCATAAAAATCTGTGCGCTTATCCTTCCCGTTTTAGAGGCGTTTAAGATTGCTGTTCTCGTCATACAGGGGACATTTGATGCACAGTATTTTCCTCTATACCTATGTAGTGTAGGTATCTTAATTTTTCCGGTAGCAGCTTTTGCAAAAAATAAGCGCATAGCTGAATATGCTACTGAAGCAGGAATTATTATGATAATTCCTGGCTCTCTTATGGCGCTTTTGTTTCCTAACTGGATTGGTTTTTATCAGCCATTTAGCTTTTTAAGTATTTATAGCTATTTGTGGCATGGCCTTATTATCTTCATTCCGGTTTGTATGTGGAAAATGGGTAAAGTATCTATAAGATTTGAGAGCATAATCCATTCATTTATCGTACTTGCAATTCTTTTACCAATCGTTATTATCTGTGATCAGGTTTTTCGAATGAATTATTGGTTTTTGGAAAGACCTGATCTCAACAATCCATTTCTTTTTATATATCAAAAATATGGTTATACCATGTACATTACCTGCATTATCCTGCTGGCTTTTATAATGTGTACTTTGTCATATTTGTTGTTTAGCTTTTTACAGAAAAGAAGGAAGGGAAGAGAAAATGAGTAAGTTTGATTTTGAAGCCCTTGAAAGGGATTATCTTTCCAGGTTTCGTAAAAAGAAAAGAGTCAATATAGCTATCTGCAGCCTCATATTTGTACTGGGTGTTCTGTCTGTTATCTTTATCTTTAAGTTTGATAAAGAGGGTATAATGACATTTCGCTGGCTTACTGTCGATGGAACCATATTTACAACTGTTGGAGCACTAATCTATATTGTTGTAAATCTCATTGAAATGTATGGGAAGACTGAAGTGACTTACATTTCAGCTTATTATGTAAGACTTTCCTGTGCAGTTGCGGAGGCACTAATTATGACAGTTGTACTTATGAGTCAGCTTCCAATATTTGATCAGCATATGCATATCTTAAGATTCGACATGTTTAACATGCATATTTTGATCCCAGTCCTGACTATTTCTTCATTTGTATTAAATGACGCGCCTATTGGTAAGATAAAACCATTTTACAGACTACGTGGAACCTGGTTTGTAACCTTTTATTCCGTGGTGATAATAACGCTTATCTTAACTGATACCATAACAGGGAACATGATCCCGTATTTCTTCCTTGATTTTGACAACATGTCATTGTCTTTGATACTTATCACTTTTGTTGTTATCTATGGAAGCGCATATCTGCTTTCATGGGGGATATCAGAGCTTAATAGAAAACTGTCATGGAGATGGTTTAAGAATGTGATTAGAAAGTAATTTATCTTTGTGTTTAACTTAATTGAATAAGGATATTAATTAGGGTGTATTTTGTGAGATTGTAAGAAACTTACAAAATGCACCCTTTAGTATTGCGTAAATGAAGAAGTAAAGAAAAATATCAATTAAATTTATTAAAAGAGGATAAAAGAAGTATTAAACAAATCATAAATGACATTTTAAATGTAAAATATGATGATTATTATGATAGCATATTATGTAGGATACACTTGAAACGGGTTGTTTAGTATTTTTAGTGTGTTGTACGGAGGACCAAAAAAAATGAAGCTTTACGACAATATCCCTCAGGCTATCAGAGAAGGTGTTTTTTGTTTAATGACAGGTACACTTGTTTTTGCTACAAACAGCATCACAGCAGAGGCAAGCGATGGTGAACCGGCTGACGAGTCAGGAAACGGTGCTGCAGCAGAGGCAAGCGATACAAATTCTGTCGCAAATGAGGCTGCAGATCTTATTGATCATTCAGATGCAAAGCCTGTATCTGAGCCGCAGGTAACAAAAGAAGAAACTCCTGTAGCTGACATTACAAAAACAACAAGTATTTATGAAGAAACTGTAGATAATAATGAAACTATCAGCGCAGGAGATAATGCGATAGTAATAGGGGATATTGAGGCATCAGAGCCAAAGGCTGTTGCCACTACACAGGAAACTGTTGTAACCACAGTTACAAAGCCTGAAGCACTTACAAAAGATACAGAAAATGTCACTGTTGTACAGGAAGGAAATACTGTAACTATAACAGGTGAATTTGTTGAGGATATTGTTTCCAAAGAGACTAAATCATCTACTACAGTTGAAACAGACGATGAGCAGCTTGCAAAAGAAATAAAAGCCCAGGTTGAAAAACAGGCAGAAGGAAATACAGAAACAAGCGGAATTAAATTTGACAGCCTGACTGAGAAATATTATGTGACTGACAACGAGGGCAATCGTACTTATGTAGATATTTCAAAGCTTAACGGAGCAACAAGTTTCATTTTGAAGACCAAGGCAGAAAGCTCCGGTGATGATTCCAATGATACAAAGATCATTGCGCAGATTGGAGATAACGAGGTTCCTCTTTCAGATGTACCGGAAGATGTTAAGAATGCTCTTGTAAACAGCGCCGGCAACGAAATTGAAAGCAGATTTGAGAGTGTTACTTCCTATACTTTGGGAGAAACGCCTTTAAGAGAAAAAGAGATAGAGCTTTTAAAGAAATGCCAAATTGATACAGATACAACATTTATCATTGCGCCTTCCGCAAACGGATCAGATGACTTTGACATTACTTATGTCAAAGACGGCGTCTACCTTACAGTTTTGGATACTGATCTAAGAAATCTCATACTTAGCTCTGCCAAGCCGGATTCACTTAGGTATAACTCAGGTATTGAATATGAGGATGTTAATTCGGAAGACCTGAAAAGTGAGATGGACGCAGCAAAAGAAGACGGCTATGTTCTTGTAGCTCATGGTTATGGCAAGGACACACACGAAGAAACCATTATCCTTGATACAATATATGATACTTTAAAAGATGCGCAGGATGCATTGGATGACTTTATTGCCAGGGGAATTTATGATGGTGGTAATATAATCCCTCATCCACAGAATGATGAAACCAGGATAATAAATGATTTTGATGGTTTTAGTATCACTACCAAGGAAGAATATGAAAGGATCATAAACCTTAACGACAAGGAAGTGGTCAATGGGGAGACAATTTACAAAGAGACAACTGAAGATGGGAAAACAATCTATTACAAGGTAAATACAGTAGATGAAACCTTTACAATTCTTTCCCAAGGAGGTAGTGCTGAAGTAGGTCATCAGGAGACAAGCTTTATTATCAACGGAGTATACTATCATTACGATCAGAATTCCAATTTTTTACATGATAATATTTATGGAATCGACCAGCAGGTTTTTGTTGATCAGATGAACAGTGTTCTTGCTACTCCCAAGACCAGTGAAAATACACTTGAGTATTCTACAGGAAGTGGTCCAAGGCCTGAAAAGAACAAACTGGAAATTACAGACGGCGGAACGTACTATATTGACGGTACGGTCAAAGAAACATGGATCCTTCTTACTACTCCTGAAAAAGTAACGATAATACTTACAGGAACCGATACTATATTGCCTGTTATTACAACAGATTCTCAATATCAAAACATCCAGACCGGCAACAAGAGCCTTCTTAATGCAGCTATCATGCCGGATGTTACATTTGTTACAAATGCCACAACTTTAAGAACCCAAGGTACAAATGAAGTTGGAAATATTCTGGCACCTAATACAAAAGTGACACTTGGAGGCGGTAACTTCTGCGGTACGATCATCTGCAGTGAGATCAGCGGTGGCTCAGAAGGACATTGGTATCCTGCAGGATCAAAGGGATATCTGGTGGACAGAAAAGTAATTGGAGCGGCTAATGCCCAATATTATACGCTAAATGCGAAAAAACAGGCATTTAACTATGTTGTTACAGGCATAAAGACCATTGACATTGATCTTCACAAGACCGTAAACAACTATGAGTACAAGAGAAGTCTAGTTATACTGGGAAGTACTTATGAAGTAAAATTCAGTGAGTACTCAAAGGAGAGCACCAGGGGAGTATGGACTGAGACCAAGACAATTGATGTTCCTCCGACACCACCTGTTATTGTTGAAGTACCACCAACACCGCCAACACCACCAACACCACCTACAACAACACCTCCTACAGACACTGTTGTTGTGGTAAACGAACAAAATCCTGTTTCTGAAGTACCACAGGTTCTCGGAGCAAAGAGAGACATGCCACAGGTACTTGGTGCAAGAAGAGCAAGAACAGGGGATATGACTCAGAATCCTCTCGTTGCATCAATGATGATCCTCGGAGCATCTGCAGTTGCACTTGGAGCTCTGGCTTCACTGAAGAAGCGTAGATAATAATTATTATACGAAATAGTTTAAGGTCCGGCCGCAGTGCCGGACCTTTTATTTTGACTTATGGTCAAAAATCAAAATGCGGTGTATACTACATTTGGATTATTTTAGTTTCTCGGGGGAGATGGATATGGAAAACGAAAAAGCTGGAAACAGTTTTATGCTCAAAATCTGCGCATTTATCGTCGATAAGCGCAACCTTTTCTTTCTGATATATGCTATTTTATGCATATTCTCAGTGGTTTCCAGAAACTGGGTAAGTGTTGAAAATGAACTGGCACAATACCTTCCTGGTACATCTGAGACCAGGCAGGGTCTTGATCTTATGGAAGAGCAGTTTACAACCTACGGCTCTGTTAAAGTCATGGTCGCAAATATCTCTTATGATCAGGCACTTGAGGTCAAGGACCATCTTGAAGATATGGATGGTATTTTTTCAGCTGAAGTTGATGATACAACTGACCATTATAATAATGGCTCAGCTCTTTTTAATATAACTTTTGATTATGATGAGAATGATGATCAGTGCCTTGTGCTTCTTGACCAGGTAAAAGAGTACTTTGAACCCTACGATTCCTACATCTCAACAACTCTTGGTGACACTCAGTCAGAGCTCATTGATAAGGAGATGAACGTAATTTCTGTCATTGTTGTCATTGTTGTAGTTGCAGTACTCCTTCTTACATCTCAGGCATATGCTGAGGTTCCGGTACTTCTTCTAACCTTTGGCTCTGCAGCCCTTGTCCAGATGGGAACCAATTTCCTTCTTGGAACAATTTCTTTTGTATCAGATTCAGTCACGATCGTACTGCAGCTGGCTCTGTCAGTTGACTATGCGGTCATATTCCTAAACAGGTATAAAGAAGAGCACGCTGAGCTTCCAAACCGTGAAGCTTGCATCGTAGCTCTTTCAAAATCAATCCCTGAGATCTGCGGTAGTTCCCTTACCACAATCGGAGGTCTTGTTGCCATGCTGTTTATGCAGTTTGGTATTGGCTCTGATATGGGTATTGTCCTTATAAAGGCTATCATCTTAAGCCTTTTGTCTGTGTTCCTTCTTATGCCAGGTATCATCATGGTTTTTGCACCTCTCATGGAAAAGACCA